>JAFXPV010000079.1 GCA_017527625.1 Bacteroidales bacterium
CCCCGCTGGCCAGCACGGCAATCGAGGCGCTGCTACCTTATAAGGACAAGATACATACGATAACGGCTGACAACGGAAAGGAATTCGCCCGCCATAAGGAGATTGCAAAGGGACTCGATGCCGAGTTCTACTTCGCACGCCCTTACCACTCTTGGGAACGAGGTGCAAACGAAAACACGAACGGGCTGATACGCCAGTACATTCCGAAAGGTACGGACTTCAGCGAGCTGACCGATGAGATGCTTGCCGAGATCGAATGGAAACTTAACCACAGGCCCCGTAAGTCACTGGGTTACAGGACGCCTTTGGAATATTGTAAACAATAATTTAACTTTGACTTTTGAAGTGTGTTGCACTTCTAATTAGAATTCACCTCGTTAATAAAACAACACATACTTTAGTTATATGATTATAAAGAGTATAGTTTATTCATAATTATGACAGTAGTAGTAGATAACATCCAGAAAGCCGCAAAGGTTCTTGAAAACTCTCTAGGGATTGATTATGAAGTTATTGATGCCACTCCGATGAAGGTCAAGGATCTCGCGGCTGAGATAGGACAGAGGAATAACACTGCCCTTATGGACGGTGAGGTTGCGGAGTTCTTCTCCAAGGAGGAATATGAGAGTCATCCTGGTGAGTACTACAAAGTAGTACGCAATATCAGGAACGACAACTTCTCACGCCTGTATGCTCTCGTAAATCGTTATCGTCTCGTAAACGGTAAGAAGATAGGGGAACGTACCTCATTTATCAATGTGGGGGGCATGGTTCGTACTCATTTTGATGTCGGTGGACAGACACCAGACGCTAATGGCAAAATAATAGGTGCTCGTAGATCTCTTATTTTGGGGGATTTTAACGTTAGGCTGAATTCGTACGCTTCTCCATGGGAGATGCTTACACAGTTTTTAGCTGGAAAAAAAGTCAAAGCCGCTCGCAGCACAGATAAACTTTGGTTTCAGCGCTTTGAAGGAGGAAAACCAGTTCCTAATGAATATAGAGAACAAAACTATCTAATCTATGACTTTGTCGAATAGCAATTAGAAGATTTTGGGGTTCTCTCCATTGCCTACTCTTGTTTAGTGTTTACGAGACAGGGGGTATGGTCATCTACTCGAAGATGCTTGACTGAGGCACTTTCGGAATGCCGTTGCCGAGAGAGGAAACGGAGGTCACAAGCAACATAATGTAAAATAGTCTGGAATTGTAATAATACGAGTCGTTGCAAGATTCTTCTAAGAAAAAATACTACTTCGTGGTTATTTTCTTCATTTGACAAATTACCTAATAGTGGTAGTGTGATTATAGATAGTGATATGATCTATAAATTACTTGGCTTCTTTACTAGAGAAGCAGATGTAGATGTCGAACTCACTGCGTATAGCGATACAGAGGATTGTGATCAGGAACAAATTAAGGTGCATATGTGCTGGCCATCTTTCGGAGCATTGACTATTTCTTAATATTTCCGGTAATCTGTCAAAGAATGAATAAACACTATTTACTTCGTCTGGTTATTGATGTGTGAGACAATTAATGGCTTTACTCGACTGTTTCTGAAACAGTCCTAAACGCCAAATAATCCGTTATGGTATAGCATACGAGAGCCCTTAATAATCCGGTATAATATTAAAATAATCTAGCAACCATATGTACGCTACTTCATAAGAGTAATCACCTATTCCTTTAATTTTGGGGAGCGAATCCATTAAAGAAGATAATTCATCCTCAGTGGAAGGTCTGTTAGTTATACTATGTAGCTCTGTAATAATCGCTTTTCTATAACTATCCCACGATGCTTTTGATGGATGGCCCGCTTTTCTGGGTCGTGGAAGAAATATCGTCATCATGTAGCTCGCTGTAATTCACTCTTGTATAAGGGGGCATACTTCTGGATGAGCAATTAGCATCACTCGTATCCAATTATGTGCTTTACAAAATATGTTTTCATTACATACTCCTCCAGCTGTTTGTGGTCTGCAAACCTTGGCGTCGAAAGTTGATGAAAACGTCGTATGTTTTTCTTTTTCCCATCCTAAAACTCAAGCTGGAACCCTTTGGCTTTTAATCGTTCGTAGTTGTCCTTATCGAAGCGGTACTTGATTGGGGTGCGGGTGCCACGGCGAGGTTTTTCGTCATCTACTTCTGACAGTATCTCAAAGTGCTTCATCTTGTTGGCGAAATTTCGACGGTCGAACTTTACTTCCAGGATGGACTCGTAAAGATTCTGTAACTGGGGAAGGGTAAATATCTCGGGGAGAAGGTCGAATCCTACAGGTTCGAAATGGATGTCTTTCTTCAGCTGCGAAAAAGCCACACGGAGAATCTTGTCATGATCGAATGCCAAATGAGGAATATCATCCCAACTGAACCATTCTGCCTTGTCTGCATCTGTGTCTGCCTGGACTTCAGAGAGTTTTACAAGAGCGTAGTGGGCAATAGTAATCACACGTTCGCGTGGGTCGCGATTAATTTCACTGAAGGTGCCTACCTCCTTGAAGTCTTTCATCGAAAGTTTCAGACCTGTCTCTTCTTTTAGTTCCCTTGCAGCGGTATGGGCTACTGTCTTGTCTCTGTCTACATCCAAAAAACCACCAGGAAGAGCCCATTCCCCAACATATGCTGTAGTACTTGCCTCTTTTTCGGCACCACGCTTTATGAGAAGGACCTTCAACTCTTTTCCATCGTACCCAAAAACTACACTATCCGCCGTCACTGCCGGATGCGGATACTCATATGTGTATAGACCTTTTATTGCCACTTTTGTGTTTAAATTACACAAAGCTAACAAAAAAAGAAATAGAACAAATATGAATGGGTGAAAAACTACTGGCCATTCATGGCCGCAGTGGCCTTATCCACCCAAGGATTTTTCACATAGAAAGGATCTTTTGATTGAATGAGTTTCCATACTTCTAATGCGTCCTCGTTTTTACCAGCCATATATAGTATATCACCTTTGGAATCAAATGTGTTGATTATGGTGGAATCAATCATTATGGCCTTATCGATAGTCTCCAGAGCATTATCATAATTACCTTCTTCCGCATATACATAAGCCAGGTTGTTCATTGAATACACCAACAATGTCAGCTGTTCAGTATTGTTCGATGAAGACAGGGATGACGCACAAGATATGGCCATTGAATAATTGTTTATTGCACGTCGAGTATCCGCAACACTTTGCCATGCATATCCGGCATTGTGATAGTAGTATCTTGCATCTAAAAGATGTGTTGTGTCTCGGGTCTGATTGAAAAGATCTAAAGCTATTGCCGCTTGCCTTTCGCAATCTTCGGCGCCTCGTTTATATAACCGCTCTGCCTTGGGGCTGATGTTTCTAACAGGAAATGATACTTCTTCTGCGAGGCTAAGAGCATCCGCCTTTTCAATGAATACATCAGGGTCGGTAGGTCGGTTGCGATAGAGTGCGAAAAGAAAGGAGGAGCAAATGACAATAAATATTACTGAAATCAACAGCCAACGAAGGCTATGCTTCTTTTTGGTCATCATTGTGTACTTCTTTGTCGCAGGGGCCAGGCGCTCTTTGATAAGTTTTTCTAGCGACACCTCGAACAACTGGTCCATATCCAAATAAGAGTATTGTTGGGCAGATATCGTATTGCGAATAATAGCCGGAATGTCGTCGGGAAAAACAACAGAATCCTTATTAGGAACTACCGGAATTATGTTCTTATTATGATCGATTGCATACAATAGCTCTTGTCGCACATGATCATTCTCGTTTGAACAATTCGCAAAATAGTCTTGACTCATAATAACGAGGAACACGCTGGAGTTATCGATTGCTTCAAAGATGGTTTCCATAAAATGGCCATCTTTGATTTCATCCAAGTCAATGAATACAGAATACCCTTTACGTGTCAGGGCCTCTTTCGCAACCCTGGCAACAAACTTTTCACTTGACCTTCTATAACTTATGAAAATGTCGTACTTCATATTTGCCCAATTGACTCATTTTTGGCTGCATTATTAATGGGCAGCACGCAAAAACAAATTTAAGCACAAAATAACTTTTAATGAATAGAAGTATAGATAACCTCATTTACAACAAGCAAATCTCAATGATGTGTGAATTTTACGCACTAATTTGCTGAATTGAAAACAATGATTATATTTGCGTAAAAGTTACGCATAAAGACTTGGAATTATCAGTAATTACTAAGAATCAGTATGATATAACAACTTTAAAATCAATTGGAAAACTATGTTAGGAGCAATTGCTGGGGACGCCATGGGTATCTGCACTAGGATAGTCAAAAACCTTTTTTTCCTTTAAATTCACTTATATAGTTATTTTTACCATTTTTATCAAACTATTTAGATTATGCTCTCAACTGAAGAACAAGATGCGATTTGCAAGTTCCAGGTATGTGTTCAGCTTCATACAATCTTTTATTATTACCCTTATGCTCGTTCTCATCCATCGGAAAAAATACCAATTGATAGCCTTCCAAAATTAAGATCTGCTTTAAATTGGTATTCCTTTTATATTCAAAAATACTATCCTTCTTTTTTTTCTTCTCTTGAAGAAGGCAGACAATTATTGAAAAAAGAAAGTGATAGGGTCATGTCTAGTAAGAGCTATCTTTTACCGGGCTATTTGAGCACCACCGCAAAAAAGTGTGCGAAACAGTTATTTTCATCTTCAAGTCGACATATTGATGATATAGCTCAATATATTGAAGGCTATCTTAGGTTTATACCAGATGTTGCGTTAAGTAATTCTATACGAGAAGTTGCAGTTAATTGCGGATTCTCTGTTGTCGGAGACATGATTATTCGACATTTCAAGTAAGCTATTTTGCTAACAAGTGATTATTATGACGTTACTCTACTTCCTTCTATGGTTTATTATGTACCGTTTAATCATTGCAACCGCTGCATACAACATCATCGCATCATAATTCATCCTTCTTTTTTTTCTTGCAAATGATTCGGATTTCCAATAGCTTCGTATAGCAACTCCGTACCATTCGTCCAGAGGCACACATACTCACACCACACACCATTTTTGCAATGAATCAGATTAAGCGCATTCTACTTGCGTTGAGGTCGTTGTCTTCGCAAGTTTTGGCAGGGCCACCTCTTTCGGGCCCTTCCTTTCCCGGTTTTTCATCAGGCTGCAGGACGGTATAAATAGCACTTCCTGAGCATTGTTGCGCCTGTCACGACCCTGGGCTTCGTATGCCGCAGGGCAGCGTCATCTGTCGTCTCGCTTACACACATTCCACACATATTTACAGTACTCAAAACCTAACCCAAATGTCATTCTTGCAACAATCGTTGGCCATCGATCTGGGCACGGCCAACACAGTTATCACGAGGGACGACAAGGTCGTTCTTGATGAGCCCAGCATTATCGCTGTTGAAACAAAATCCGGGAAAATGGTGGCCATCGGCAGGACTACGGCCGAGAAGGTGAAGTTCTCGGTTGGCTCAGTACTGAAGCAACTGCCTGCCGAGGAGGCGCCTGAGGCCTGTATGGTTGAGGGGCGCAACCTGGCCACGCCTCATCCGGCCTCTGCAACTATCAACTACGCTGAAGTGGCGGAGTGCATAGACAAGACTATCTCGAAGATTGAGAACGAAATACTCAAGGTACTGCAGCGTACTCCTCCGGAGCTCTATTCCAACATTGTCAGCAACGGCATCTGGCTGGCCGGGGGAGGCGCCTTGCTGAGAGGTATCGCACAACGTTTTACTGAGAAGGTCCACATCCAGTTCCACGTGGCCGAAGACCCCCTAAAAGCCGTTGCCCGCGGCACCTGCATTGCTCTTAAAGGCTTCGAAACATATCCTTTCCTTATGAATTAACACAACCACAATGACACACAACAGATTATTCCCCATTACTCTATTGCTCCTCGCCCTGTGCTTGTTGCCGCATTGCCGTGGTAAGAATCCAACAACTTCTGGTGTTATAGATTCAACCCAATCAGATATCCCGACAGTCATTATAAAGTACGACCAACCCATAAACGGTTATATGGTCACAGTGAAACTGCATCCATTAGAAGGAGAACACTACGGCCCGGCCGAAATGCAGTTCAGCAATGCTAATTATAGCTTTACTGTCAATGTAGACTCTTTCGATGAAGATCATTTCAATTATGAGACGACCCTTCACGATGGAGATACAATTACGCTGCACTATACACCACTGCCAGAAGGACAAGTAATCTCACCTGACTGTACATTCTTCTTCTCGGATGTTGACTTTGATGGAACCAAGGAGTTGATTGTACGGGAGCCACTCGCCGGGCCAAGGGGTATCGGCGCTTATCATATCTATGAACTGGATGGAACCCAAAGGAAAGATGAGCCGTTATCTGCCATCGACGATATGACGGATTTCGATAAGGCAGAGAAGTCAATTACTTTGAATTACTACTATGGTATCATCCTCGGCTTCACGTCATTGAAATACTGCTTGCAGGAAGATGGATTATTTGCCCTCACCGACAGCACTCATACAGATTATAAGATGGAAACCATTAACGACATCATTACTGATAGCGTTAGGGTACACTACCACAGGCAAGGAGATAAGATGGTGTTAATCAAGACTGAAGTATTCAATTGATTTGTTTATTATAAAAAACTTGCCTTATATGGCTGACTTACTATGACAACTAAATCCTTCCTTTCTCCTTCTTCACGCTTCCTGGTGGGAATAGCTACGGCTGCCATTGTGCTGATTGCTTTGCTGCATTTCGTGGCTCCTTACGATTTCTGCGTTGCTCATAACCTCGCCTGGCTACATATCGCTGTAGTCAAGCTGATAGATTTGGCATACCTGATTCTCTGTGTATGGGCTGGACTGTTGATACGAAAAGTCTATCCCAACCCTGGTAAAGGCCTGCGCATAGTGTTGCTCATCATAGCTACTTTGGCTATTGTCGCAAGTGGTATTCATCAAAGGTATCCAACTAACGATTTCTTCGTCTTTATGATGTTTGGTTGTGGCATCCTTGGCTATGTATTCCCTTTTGATACGGTCCGCCAGCATAGCAGGGTAGAACTCTTGGCTATGAGCATCATAATGGCATTCTTTTATGCCGCCTGTTATGGTCTCGTCCGGCATCGCTGGGCTATGATTCCGGCAGCGCTTGGTTTCTTGTATTACATAGTCCTGCTCGCCAAAGATCCGGAAGTCCAGCGTCTGCTCATCGGACGATGGACGAAGCCGACGCTAATTGTTCTTTCCGCTTTGGCTCTTGCATATACAGTTTGTTGTGTAGTATAACTCTATACTCATCAATGCGAAATTGAATACCGGGAAAGAAAACAAGTGGGGATGCAGCCGGAAGGGAAGCAGGTCTTCGGGGGGCTGGCCACCCGCGGCGGCAGAGCGGGAGGGACCCGACGTCAGCGAGTTATCGCGTAGCGATGACGAAGATGGCGTTGGGAGGGATTGGAGTGAGCCGAAGGCGAACGGAACCCCCCGAAGACCTGCTTCCCTTCAGAGGCTGCGTGCGCGGAGCACTCCTTTTTGGCGACGAGATGAATGTGATGCGCATTTCTTCATATTGTCGCCGGAAAACGGACTTTTTCGGTGGGATTGTGGCTACAATATGAACCACACGGCCTCACATCCATACTGTGGTGCGGAAATGGGAAATGAGTTAGTTCGCGGGCCGGAGGCGGCGGTGCATCAGTCCAGTCCGCTGGTCTTTTCGCCGTTGCGGATTTCGGTGGAGCTGATGTTGGTCAGGGGCGCGTCGAGGAGTTTGGCCTGGAGCTCCTTGCAGAGCTCTTTTGTGTTTTCGGTGCCGAGGCGGGGGTAGACCCAGATCTCGTAGTCGGTGACGATCTCCTGCCAGTCTTTCCAGCGTTTGAAACCTTCCAGATTGTCGGCGCCCATCACGAGGATGAAGTGGGTGCCGGGTTCGGCGGCCTGCAGGTGACGGAGGGTGTTGATGGTATATGACGGGCGTTCCAGCTGGTACTCGATATCGCTGACGCTGACGTCAAGCTTGAGCCTGGCGACCTGGGCGCGGACTTTGGCCAGGCGCTCGTCGTCGCTCAGCGAGGCTTGCTCCTTGAAGGGGCTCTGCGGCGACACGATCATCCGCACTTCGTCGATGTCGCTGCAGCCGCACAGATAGCGCAGGATGTTGACGTGCCCGATGTGCAGCGGATTGAAAGTGCCGAAATACAAAGCGACGGTCCTGTCGGTGAAGATGGGCAGATGCTCGGCCTTGCGCAGGCACATATCCAGGTCGTCATTGATGAGCACCACGTCGAACTTGTCGGCATACTCCATCTCTTCGGCAGCCTTGGTGACTCGCCTGTCGATAGCCTCGGGGCTGTCGGTGCCGCGCTTGACAAGGCGGCGGCGCAGCTCCTCGGGCGACGGGGCCTGGATGAAAACCGACAGCGCGTTGTCCCCGAAATAATTCTTGAGGTTCACTCCGCCCTTCACGTCCACGTCGAAGAGGATGGTATTGCCGTTGCCCCAGATGCGCTCCACTTCGCTTTTCAGAGTGCCGTAGTACGACCCCTGATAGACCTGCTCGTATTCCACGAACTGCCCCTCAGCGATCCTGGCCTTGAATTCCTCTTCGCTAAGGAAATAGTAATCGCGCCCGTCGACTTCGGCGCCGCGCGGCTGGCGGGTTGTTGCGGATATGGAGAATTCAAGACTTGGAAACTTGGAAATCAGGTGCTTGACGACAGTGGTCTTGCCTGACCCTGAAGGGGCTGAAAAAATGGCGACTTTCTTTTTCATATCTGCAAATTTACCATTTTATTTAATAACTTTGCGTCGCCTTGAAAAGGACAGTTAATAAATTACTTTTTTATACAATAATATGGTTTCATACAAAGAATTAGGCCTTGTCAACACTCGCGAGATGTTCGCTAAGGCCATCAACGGCGGTTACGCCATCCCCGCTTTCAACTTCAACAATATGGAGCAGCTCCAGGCAATCATCCAGGCAGCAGCCGAGACCAAGAGCCCGGTGATCCTGCAGGTCAGCAAAGGAGCCCGCAACTACGCTAACCAGACCCTTCTGCGCTATATGGCCCAAGGTGCTGTAGAATATGCAAAAGAACTCGGTTGGGAGAATCCCCAGATCGTCCTCCATCTCGACCACGGTGACAGCTTCGAGACTTGCAAGAGCTGCATCGAGTTCGGTTTCTCATCAGTGATGATCGACGGCAGCCATCTGCCTTACGACGAGAACGTAGCCCTGACCAAGAAGGTAGCCGACTACGCACACCAGTTCGACGTAACAGTCGAGGGTGAGCTCGGTGTTCTTGCAGGTGTTGAGGATGAAGTAAGCTCAGACCACCACACATACACCCGTCCCGAGGAAGTCGTTGACTTCGTTACCAAGACCGGTTGCGACTCACTCGCCATCTCTATCGGAACTTCACACGGCGCATACAAGTTCAAACCCGAGCAGTGCCACAAAGATCCTGAGACCGGCCGTCTCGTTCCCCCGCCGCTGGCATTCGACGTGCTCGACGGTGTAATGAAAGAGCTCCCCGGCTTCCCGATCGTCCTCCACGGTTCCTCATCAGTTCCGCAGGAAGAAGTTGACGCCATTAATACTTACGGCGGTCAGCTCGAAGCTGCCATCGGTATTCCCGAGGACCAGCTCCGCAAAGCTGCAAAGAGCGCTGTCTGCAAGATCAACATCGACTCTGACTCTCGTCTGGCGATGACTGCTGCAGTCCGCAAGGTGCTTGCTGAGAATAAGGGCGAATTCGATCCTCGCAAATATCTCGGCCCTGCCCGCGACAATATGAAGAAGCTCTACATCCACAAGATCATCAACGTTCTTGGCAGCGACGGCAAGGCCTAGTCGTTATTCATACTAAAGAGAAGCCCTGTATCGAAAGACACAGGGCTTTTTCTTTTGAACGACTGGCCCTCATTGCTACGGCACCAGCACCATCTCGTCGAAGAGGTATGAGGCGCCGCCGATGCGGTCGATGACGAAGAGGGCGTAGCGGATGTCGATGGAGATGTTGCGGCAGATCTCAGGGTCGAAGACGACGTCGCTCATCGTTCCTTCCCAAACACGGTCGAAGTTGAGGCCCACGAGCCGGCCGTCAGCATTGATGACGGGACTGCCGGAGTTGCCGCCTGAAGTGTGGTTTGTGGCGAGGAAGCAGACCGGGATCGTGCCGTCGACGCCCCAGCGGCCGTAGTCTTTGGCCGCATAGATGTCGCGAAGGCGCTGCGGGATGTCATAGTCGTAAATGTCCGGGTTGTCCTTCTGCATAATGCCCTCGATGGTTGAGACAGGCTTGTAGACCACACCGTCGGAAGGCTCGTAGCCTGAAACCTTGCCGTAGGCTATGCGGAGGGTGAGGTTGGCGTCGGGATAGAACACTTTCTGAGGTTCGAAGGCCATCTGGCCGCGCATATAGGTGCGCATCAGCAGGTCGATCTGGCGGTTGAGGGCGCTGCGCTGCTGGGCGATGCTGTCGCGGTAATGCTCGTAGAAACTTTGTGAGAAGTCCAGGGCCTCGGCCTCGGAGGCGAACACAGCCTTGCGCCAGGCCTCTACGCTGCCGAACTGAGCCATCTTGCGGTCGTAATATGCCGGACGCAGGTCTCCGGTCATATTCTTGCCGTATGCAGCGACCACAAGGTCGAAAATCTCCTCGTCGATGGGCTGGTAATAATCCTTCCAGAAAGCGGCGCTGTCAACCTTGCCCCGGCGGATGAATGCCGGCCACTCGATGGCGGCGATGGCTTCGCTGTAGTTCTCGTAGGCGTAGGTATACTTGTCCAGCAACTGCTGCAGCGAGTCGAGCTTCTCTACAACCCCTTCATATTCGCTGCCGGCAGCCCATCTCTTGAAGCGGGCCTGGTAGGCTTCCTTGTTCTCCACGGTCTTCATCTTGCGGATGCCCTTGGCCTCTCCCTGCCACTTCTTCCAGGCGTTGGCGACGGAAGATTTCTTGCTGGCATACTGGATGCGGATGGCGGGACTCTGGGCCATATATTTGTTCATCACGTCGAGCCTCATATCGCGCAGCGCGATCTTGGTGGGGTTGGATATCTCGGAAGTGTAATTGACGGCGCTTGCGGTGATGTACTCCCTGGTTGAACCGGGGCAGCCGTAGACGAAGGTGAAGTCACCCTCACGCACGCCTGCAGTCGAGATCTCGAAGAATTTTTTGGGAGAATAGGGAATGTTGTCGGCAGAATAGTCTGCGGGCTCCCCGTCGGGACCTGAGTAAACCCTGAACATCGAGAAATCGCCGGTGTGGCGCGGCCACATCCAGTTGTCGGTCTCGCCTCCGAACTTGCCGATGGAACTCGGCGGAGCGCCTACGAAACGCACGTCGCGGTATACCTTGAAGATGTAGAGGAAATACTGGTTGCCATAGTACAGGGCAGCCACCTGGGCCCTGAGCCCCTTGCCGCCGGCCACTGCAGCGTCGATGAGCTTCTGGGCATTCGCGGCGGCGACGCTGTCGCGCGCCTCTTCTCCCATTGCAGGGTCATATCCGGCGAGCACCTTGTCGGTGACGTCGTCCATCCTCACCAGATAGCTGACTGTCAGGCCGGGGCAGGGAAGCTCCTGCTCGCGGCTCATAGCCCAGAAACCGTCGGTGAGGTAGTCGTGCTCTACGGAGCTGTGACGCTGGATGTAGCTGTAGCCGCAGTGGTGGTTGGTGATGAGCAGGCCCTTGTCGGAAATCATCTCGCCGGTGCAGCCTGAGCCGAACAGCACGACGGCGTCCTTGAGGGACGAATGGTTGACGCTGTAGACATCTTCTGCACTGAGCTTGAAGCCTTTGGCCTGCATATCGCCGATGACGGACTCTATCATACTGGGAAGCCACATACCCTCGTCGGCCATCGCCGCGAAGGATACTGTCAGTGCTGTGAGGATCGAAAGGAGTTTTTTCATATCATTAAATGTTTAATTTCTTGAGGAATGAGCGGCGGTGCTCAGGGGTGATGCCGAGCGCGGCGATGGCCTCGTAATGCTCCTTGGTGGGGTAGGCAGCATTGCGCTCCCAGCCGTAGCCGGGGTATTGTTCCGCCAAGGCGGTCATATATTCGTCACGGTAGGTCTTGGCAAGGATGGAGGCCGCCGAAATGGCCGGAATCTTCGCGTCTCCCTTGACAACCGTCATATACGGGATCTCAGCCCCGTCAGGGCCGGAGTACGGCTTGAAGCGGTTGCCGTCCGCCAGGATCAGCTCCGGCACGACACCCATCTTCGCAATGGCCAGGTGCATTGCCTTTATGGACGCGTTGAGGATGTTTATCTCGTCAATCTCGGCGGCGCTGACGCTGGCTACGCCCCAGGCTATCGCATTCTGCTCGATAATGGGGCGCATCTGCTCGCGGCGGCTTTTGGTCAGCTGCTTGCTGTCGGCCAGCCAGGGGTGGCGGAAGTCTTCGGGCAGTATCACCGCCCCGGCGAAGACAGGGCCTGCCAGCGGTCCGCGGCCAGCTTCGTCGCAGCCTGCGATGACGCGGTATCCCACCCCTCCGAACAGGGATTCCCCCTCGGGACCGAGAATCTCAGACAAGGCCTCTGAAGTGCTTTTATTGAATCCTGTGCTAATCTTATCGAGAGGTTTAATCATTATTACAAAGATAAATAAGTTTCATTAATTGTGAGATAGCTCATTTAGAGCCCGAAGGGCGTTGGGTAAGTCCCTTCCCCGTGGGAAGGGATTTAGGGATGGGGCTGCAAAAAGAAAAATGGTGCGGTGGGGAAATGGTTTGCATACCACTGAGGGTAGAGTTCCTTGATAAGGCCGAATTACAAATTGGTTTTGTATATTTGTATACTATGAATTATTTGGCAATAGATATAGGGGCTACGAGCGGACGCGGCATTCTCGGCGTTCTGGACGGCGGCAGGCTGACCACCGAAGAGATCGCACGCTTTCCCAACCGCATCATCCGTGAGAACGGCCATTGGATGTGGGACCTTGCGGCCCTGTATGACGCAATCATCGGCGCCCTCAAAACAGTCGCCGAGCGGAAAATCGAGGTCGAGTCCATCGGTATAGATACCTGGGGAGTGGATTTCGCCCTTTTCGGCAAGGACGGCAAGTTGCTGCGCAATCCTTACTGCTACCGCGACCCTTACACCGCCGGCGAGCCGGAGCGTTTCTTCGGAAAGGTTCCGGCCGAAAAAGTCTATGACATCACCGGCATCCAGGTGATGGACTTCAACAGCCTTTTCCAGCTTTCTGCCCTGCGCAGGGAGGACGATGCCGCCCTGAAGGAAGCCTGCAGGATCCTTTTCATTCCCGACGCCCTGAGTTATATGCTCACCAGGCGGCAGGTGTGTGAGTACACCATAGCTTCGACCTCGCAGATGCTGGATGCGCGCAGGAGGGAATTCGACCCGCAGCTGCTCGCCGCCCTCGGCTTGGAACGCAGCATTTTCGGGGAGATGGTGCAGCCCGCAGAGACGATCGGCACACTGACCCCCGAGGTGCAGAGACTCACAGGGCTGGGCCCTGTGGCCGTAAAGGCCGTAGCAGGACACGACACCGCAAGTGCCGTGGCAGCCGTTCCTGCAGCGGGCCGTAACTTCGCTTACCTGAGCTCCGGAACCTGGAGTCTGATGGGCATCGAGACCGACAGCCCCATAATAACCGAAGAGAGCCGTGCGAGAAACTTCACCAATGAAGGAGGCATCGGCGGAACGATCCGTTTCCTGAAGAATATATGCGGAATGTGGCTGCTGGAACAGTGCCGTGCGGAGTGGGGCGACGTGGCCTATGACCTGCTCATCGATGAAGCGCTCGCAGAGGAGCCCTTCGGCATCCTGATCAATCCGGATGCAGGGTGCTTCGCGGCTCCGGCCAGTATGACCGCGGCAATCTGCGATTATTGCAGGGCCACCGGCCAGAAGGTTCCGAAGCGTCGCGGACAATACACCCGCGCCATCTTCGACAGCCTTGCGCTGCGCTACCGGCAGGTGTTCGGCTGGCTCAGGGAGCTGGCTCCTTTCCCGGTAGACAAACTACACATCATAGGCGGCGGAGCCCGCAACAGACTCCTCAACCAGTTCACGGCAGATGCCATAGGAGTTGAGGTCGTCGCCGGCCCCACCGAATGCACGGCCATCGGTAACATAATGGTCCAGAGCGGAGTTTCGGACCCTCGCGGCATCATAGCTGCTTCAGTGGATACCGAAACCTTCCAGCCCCGCGATACGGCTGTCTGGGATAAAGCATTTGACAAGTTTTTGAGAATAAACAATAATTGATATGAAAGAAGAACTACTTGAGAAAGCCTACGCCATTGCTGCAGAGAGATATGCAGAGGCAGGCATAGATACCGAAAAGGCTCTCGGCAGGCTGCAGAAGATGGCCATATCGCTGCACTGCTGGCAGGCCGACGACGTGCGCGGCTTCGAATCGGCAGGCGGAGAAGACCTCACCGGCGGCATCCAGACCACCGGCAACTATCCGGGCCGTGCCCGCAACGTCGAGGAACTCCGCTCCGACGTGCTAAAGGCAACCAGTATGATCCCCGGCCGTCACCGTCTGAACCTGCACGAAATATACGGGGAGTTCGGCGGCCGCAAGGTAGACCGCGACGAAGTAGGCCCCGAGCACTTCAAAGGCTGGATGCAGTGGTCCCGCGAGCAGGGTATGCCGCTGGATTTCAATACCACCTCTTTCTCGCATCCGCTCAGCGGGGACCTGTCGCTGTCAAACCCCGACAAGGCCATCCGTGACTTCTGGATCGAACATTCGAAGCGATGCCGCGCCATCGCCGACGAGATGGGCCGCAACCAGGGCGATCCCTGCATAATGAACCTCTGGGTGCACGACGGCAGCAAGGACATCACAGTCAACCGCTACAAGTACCGCGAACTTTTCCGCAGCAGCCTCGACGAGATCTTCGCCACGAAATACGATATGATGAAGGACTGCCTCGAGAGCAAGACCTTCGGTATCGGTCTCGAGAGCTACACTGTCGGCTCCCTTGAGTTCTGCGTGGGCTACTGTGCGCAGCACGGCAAGATATACACCATCGACACCGGCCACTATCATCCCACCGAGAGCGCTGCCGACAAGGTTTCTTCGGTGCTGCTCTTCGTGCCTGAGCTTATGCTCCACGTGAGCCGTCCCGTCCGCTGGGATTCCGACCACGTAGTGATAATGAACGACGACATACTCGACCTGTGCAAGGAAATCGTCCGCGCCGACGCTCTCGACCGGGTGCATTTCGGCCTCGACTATTTCGACGCTTCTATCAACCGCATAGGTGCCTACGTCATCGGCGCCCGTTCGGCCCAGAAATGTATGCTCCAGGCTCTGCTCGAACCGGTAGAACGTCTCCGCGAATACGAAGAGAGCGGCCGGGGCTTCCAGCGTCTGGCCCTCCTTGAAGAAGCCAAGACCCTGCCTTGGAGTGCGGTCTGGGATATGTTCTGCCTCCGCAACGAGGTCCCTGTCGGGGAAGATTTCATCCCCGAGATAGAGAGATACGAGAAGGAAGTAACAAGCAGGAGATAAGCTATGTCCATCCTTATCGGCCTTCTGATAATCGCAGTCGGCGCATTCTGCCAGTCGAGCAGCTATGTGCCCATCAACAAGATCAAATCCTGGAGCTGGGAGTCGTTCTGGGCCTTGCAGGGAGTCTTCGCCTGGCTCATATTCCCGTTCCTGGGAGCCCTGCTCGCAGTGCCTGCCGGCCATTCCCTCTTCGAGGTGTATGCCGCCCATCCGACTGATGCGCTGCTGGCCGCCTTCTTCGGCGTGCTGTGGGGCATAGGCGGCCTGACCTTCGGTCTGTCGATGCGCTACCTCGGCATAGCGCTGGGACAGAGCATCGCCCTCGGCACCTGCGCCGGCCTTGGAACCATCCTTACTCCGCTGTTCACAGGCCATCCCGGCGACCTGACCGGAGCTGTGATAACTGGAGTCGTCGTCACGATCCTCGGCATAGCCGTCATCGGAGTAGCCGGCTCCTTGAAGACGAAGGAACTGGCAGCGCGCGGGACGCAGAGCACCGTGAAAGAATTCAACTTCAAGAAAGGCATAGCCGTGGCGCTGCTGGCCGGCTTTATGAGCGCCTGCTTCTCGATAGGGTTAGGCTTCGGAGAGAGCCTCTGCTGGAGCGGGACCAAGGAGATATTCAGGACGCTTCCCGCGACGTTTATGGTAACTCTCGGCGGAGCGGTCACCAACCTCGCATATTGCTTCCGCCAGAACAGCAAGAACAAGACCTGGGGCGATTACAGGCAGAAATCCCTCTGGGGCAACAACCTGCTCTTCTGCGCCCTGGCCGGCCTGCTGTGGTACAGCCAGTTCTTCGGCCTGAGCCTCGGCAAGGGCTTCCTGGCCGGCGCTCCGGTGCTGCTCACTTTCTCGTGGTGCATACTTATGGCCCTCAACGTCACGTTCAGCAACGTGTGGGGCATAATTCTCAAGGAATGGAAGGGCTGCAGCCGCAAGACCATAGTAGTGCTTGTTGTCGGCCTTGCGATACTCGTTTTCTCTTCATTCCTTCCCCAACTGATAGGATAGTCCGATATGAAATCTATACTTGACACACGTCCCGCCCTGACGGCGGAAATAATGAAAGTCGCCGAGGTGGCCGGCTACCTTTGGGAGAAGGGCTGGGCCGAGCGCAACGGCGGCAACATAACCATCAATGTGACGAATGAGGTGGGCTGCGGCTGCAGTCTTCCCGACAAGGCCCTCGCAGGTCCGTTCGAAATAGGGGAGACGCTCCCCAACCTCAAGGGCTGCTGGTTCTACTGCAAAGGCACGAACCGCCGTATGCGCGACCTTGCCCGCGACCCTATGGCGAACGGCTCGGTGATAAAGATAACCGACGACTGCGCGCACTATTACATAGTCGCCGACGCCGTGGTGCCTCCGACTTCCGAGCTGCCCTCGCATCTGGCCGTACACAATTATCTCATCGGCAAAGGCTCTTCATACAAAGCCTGCGTGCATACCCATCCGACCGAGCTGGTGGCTATGAGCCACACGGAGGCTTTCCTGCAGAAAGATGTGCTGACAAAGCTGCTGTGGAGTATGATTCCCGAGACCAGGGCTTTCTGCCCCCGCGGCCTCGGCATAGTGCCTTATATGCTGCCTGGCTCCAAGGCCCTGGCGGCGGCGACCATCGCTGCCATCGATGAAGATTATGATGTCGTGCTCTGGGAGAAACACGGCGTCTTCGCTATCGGCGAGGATGTCATCGAGGCTTTCGATATGATTGACACCCTTAACAAAAGCGCGCTCATCTATCGGGATGCGCGCGCTATGGGTTTTACGCCGGACGGTATGTCTGAAGCCCAGATGACCGAGCTGGCGAGGGCCTTTAATTTACCGATGTAATAAATCGGCAGTCATCCTTTGCAGAAGAAGCTCTGGATGTTGTTGTGAAGACCCTGGCCACCCTCGGCCGATAGAGGGAGGGGCCCACGCGCAGCGTGGGAGGGAGACGCGAAGCGTCGGTCTGAACAACAATACTCCAGAGCGTCTGCTGCTATTCGTAGAGCCAGCCGGCTATTATTCCTTTTATCTCTTCCTGGGTGGCCTCGGGGAAAGTGCGGATGCGCGCCCTGTGGCTTCCGGCCGGGTCGATGTAGATGTGCACGTTCTCGCCGACAGGTTCGGACGCCCTGACTGCGGACCACGGGTCGAACTCTCCGTAGATGAATAGCATACGGGCGTCTGTGGTCTTGAGGAATTTCTTCAGCTTGCGGCTGAGGGTCTTGTCGAAACGCAGGTTGCGGGCGTCTTCGGGCACGAAGATGCGCTCGAGGTATCCCTTGGCGCTCTTGATGGTCAGGAGCTTCTTGAAGGGCTTCACGTCATAGCCGTAGTAGCCGAGTTCGTGTGCTGCCATCACGAAGAACGGCGTCGTGTCGCCTTCCTTCTTCCAGTAGTCGGGACCGCTTACCTGCACCATAAAGTCGAAAATCTCCTTGTCGGAAGCATCGCTTGCGGGGATGTTCTCGACCGGAGTACCCCACTGCCAGAAAGCGAACGAGAACTCCAGCGCCGTCATATCGTACACTTCATTGATGGGGATGCGGTATTCATATTTCTTCTCCTTGACAAAGGCTTCGAACATAGGGGTGAGGGCTTCGCGTCGTTTCAGGAATTCGGTCTGGAATTCGCGGACAGCCTTGCGGTCGGAGATGCTGCCGCAGAAATCAGCTATGAAGGGCTCGTGGCGTCCGTCCTCGCGGCTGCGGCAGAAGGGACCTACGTAGGGGACAGTGATGTCCACGTCGTCGGGGAAGAAGGCGCGGAATATGGCCGAGTTCTGGCCACCCTTGCTGATGCCGGTGCCGATCCACTTCTTCGGGAAGACGGTCTTGAGCTCGGTGATGACGCGGTGGTAGTCGTTGGCTGCATTTTCGGCGGTCAGGTATTCCCAGCCTGCGTCAGGCTTGGGCTCGAGGAAGTAGCGGTGTTCGACAACCACGTTGTTGAGGTTGAAAAGCAGGGCAAGTTCATCCTTGTAGGTGGGTCTTGCAGCGTATGCTGCGCCGTAACCTTCAGCTACGAAGACGCTTGAAGAGTCGCGGTCGGTGCATCCGACGAAGACTCTCTGCAGGAAAGTGCCCTTGGAGGGATCCTTATGGCTTACGGGCTGCTCGAACCAGAGCAGGTATTTCTCGCCGAAAGCCTGGCCGGCGTCTAGCTTCTCGACTTTGCGAACTGAGGGGAGAGCCTCGAAAAGGGCCTGATAGTTCTGGGCGTCAACGTTCTGCGGAAACAGAAGCACAAATGCGGCGAGAACCGCTGCTAAGTATCGTTTTGTCATTGTGGTATGTTATTTGTCTGCTATGCAAAACTACTGTTTTTTATCTAATTTTTCTTAACTTTGCTAGTTGGTGAACCATTTTTTTAATTCGACAATATCCAACTATTAATAACAAACAGAAATGAAAAAAGTCATTATTTCTCTTATGTGCGCAATCACAGTTCTTTCAGGTTGCGGCAACATGTCAAATCTCTCCAAGGGCTCATTGATCGGCGGTGGTGCAGGTGCTGCAGTAGGTGCAGGTATCGGCGCTCTCATCGGCGATGGTAAAGGTGCTGCCATCGGCGCTGCCATCGGTTCTGCAGTAGGAGCCGGCGCAGGTGCAATCATCGGCAACCAGATGGACAAGAAAGCTGAAGAACTGGCAGCTATCGAAGGTGCCAGCGTTGACACCCTGACTGATGCCAACAACCTCAAGTCAATCAAAGTTACCTTCGACAGCGGAATCCTCTTCCCTCACAACGGTACTGCATTGAGCAAAGCTTCCAAGGACGCTCTCGAGAAATTTGCGAATACTATGGCTGATATGCCCGAGACCGACCTTACTATCCAGGGCCACACCGACAACACCGGTACCAGGGAAGTGAATGACAGGATCTCTCTCAAGAGGGCCCAGTCAGTCAGTGAGTTCCTCAAGAAATGCGGAATGAAGGACGACCGCTTCACCGTAGAAGGTCTGGCATACGACGTTCCGGTTGCTTCAAATGAGACCGCAGAAGGCCGTGCACAGAACCGCCGCGTTGAAATCTACATCACTGCCAACGAGCAGATGATCGCCGACGCAGAGAAAGCAGCCAACTAATCTGACAATCCTTAACACTCACGGAAATGTTCAATACCGCTTATTGCTCCGACAAGTACCAGTACACGATGGGAAAGTCATACTTCGACAGTGGGATGCAAGACAAAATCGCTGTCTTCAACCTCTTTTACCGTACCGCTCCCGACAACAACAACTGGGCTGTGGTTTCAGGTGTCGAAGAGGTTCTCGAAATGATTTCGGGCCTGGGCAGGATGGATGAACGTTTCTTTGAGAAACTACTTCCGGGCGACGATTGCGCTGAATATCGCAAGATGCTCGCCGCAATGAAATTCACAGGCAACGTATACGCTATGAGGGAAGGTGAGATCGCCTTCCCTCGCGAGCCTGTGATTACCGTAGAGGCTCCGCTTATAGAGGCCCAGGTGCTCGAGACCCCGATGCTGTGCATAATGAACCACCAGATGGCTGTCGCCACCAAGGCTTCAAGGGTCACCAGAAGCACCGCCAAGCCGGTGAGCGAGTTCGGCTCCCGCAGGGCCCACGGCCCCTGGGCGGCGGTCTACGGCGGCAAGGCAGCCATCATCGGCGGCTGCGCCAACAGTTCCAATATCCTTTCCGCAGACATTTTCGGTTTCCAGTCCAGCGGAACGATGGCCCACAGCTACGTCACCTCCTTCGGAGTGTCAGTGGCCAGTGAGTACAAAGCATTCGACACATACATCAAGACCCATCGCGGTGAGGGGCTCATCCTCCTCATCGACACTTTCGACACCCTCAAGTGCGGCCTGCAGAATGCCATCCGCGCCTTCAAGGCCAACGGCATAGACGACAACTATCCTCAGGGCTATGGCATCCGTCTCGACAGCGGTGACCTGGCATACCTCTCACAGGAGTGCCGCGCCCAGCTCGACAAGGCCGGCCTTGCAAAATGCAAGGTGTTCGCCACCAACTCCCTGGATGAATACCTCATCCCCGAGTTGGAGCGCCAGGGTGCATCCATCGATTCCTACGGAGTCGGTGACGCCATCGCCACAAGCAAGCACAATCCCTGCTTCGGCAATGTTTACAAACTGGTCCAGATCGACGGCCAGCCGGTGCTCAAACGCTCCGAAGACATAGTCAAGCTGATCAATCCGGGCTTCCAGATCACTTACCGTATCATCCAGAACGACACCTTCAAGGCAGACGTCACCTGTCTGCGCGGAGGTCCCTTCGAGAAAAAGCTCCTCGCATCGGAGGAGGTAACCATCCGTGCCGAGTTCGACAACACCCGGTACACCACCTACAAGGCCGGCAGCTATGAGGCCAAGCCCCTGCAGGTGCAGATGATCAGGGACGGTGTCACAACCCCCGACACCCGCAGCATTGCGCAGCGCAAGCAATATTATCTCGACAACCTTGCGTCGCTCAATCCCACCCAGAAGAGGCTCATCAATCCCCACTACTACAAAGTGGACATCTCCGATGACCTCTATGATTTGAAAATGAACCTTATCAACAACATAATAAAAGAGATAGATGATTTCAGCCATAGCCAAGACTGACCTGACTGCACTAGTCCTGATCGACACCCTCTATGACTTCATAGACGGTACGGTTGCGTGCGAGGGCGCAGAACCCGCTGCACGCAGGGCTGCGGCTTTCATTAACAACAATCCCAAGTTGAAAGCCTATTATGTGGTCGACACCCATCCTTCAAACCATTGTTCCTTCAAGGAGTACGGCGGCGTGTGGCCGGTCAATTGCGTGGCCGGGACGCGCGGAGTCACCATCCACGCGGCATTCTATTCTCTGTCGAATTTTGACAACCATCCCCAGGCAGACAATATCTACCGGAAGGGCGTAGCTGCAGATGACGACCGTTACTCCGCCATCGCTGCCGAGACTGCCTTCGGAGGTGAGTTGTTCAGAGCCCTGCCCAAGAAAGTTATCGTGTGCGGCAACGCCACAGAATATGGCGTCAAGGCTACTTGTGACGACTTGCTGGAGACCGGGCACGACGTTACAGTCCTCGAGGATGCCCTCGGCTATGTCACCAAAGAGGGACACGACGAGGCTGTCGCTGCGATGCGGGAACAGGGAGTGCGGTTCATCAATGCAGTCAGATATGATTGATGAGGGTTCGCCGGCTCATATTCACTTTGTTAGCCATAGCTTCGGCAGCCGTGGCCGCGCACGCGCAATCCGCCGTGGAGCCCGATGCTGAAACCGACAGCACTGCCGGCAAGCCGGCCTATGTGGTAGACAGCGTCTTCCAGTCGAAAATAGATGCGATACTTGACAGTATCTATGCCGAACAGAATTATCTGATGTCGGCGGCAGACACTTCCGTATATGTTCCGTGGCGCGACACAGTCGTCTTCAAGGTGGATTCAACCCTTCTGCCCAAGCCTGCGCTGCGCGACAGCTCTGACTCCCTGGCCGTCACTGTGCCGATGCCTGCGGCATTCCCCGACTCGGTCCTGCGCCAGGCTACGGTGGTGGACTCGATAGCCACGAAACTGCTGAGGGATTCGCTTGACGTGCTATACAATTCTTTCTGGAAGACCGATACCCTGTCGAGGCCGCTGATGGACTCCCTTATGATGGTTTATTACGAGTCCCTGGGTTCGAATCTCCCCGACGCGAAGGACATAAAGCGTGCGATACGGAAGAACAAGCAGGACTACCGGGACAGCGTCATACGCAACACCCCGCGTCTGCTGGAGACCTTCGTCGTGCCGGACTCCCTGTACTACAAGCAGATGCTGATATGGACGCACAGTCCGTATACGAATGACATAACCCTGCAGGAGAGGGATACCTCCGCCAATTATAATTTCTATGACAATCCAGCGTTCAAGGACGATGCGGACGCGGTATATCTGGGAGTGATGGGCTCCGCCCTGCAGCGGACCAACTATTTCAAGCGGGAGACGCTCAAGGAAGCTTCTTTCTTCGACCCGTATATGATCTATTCATTTACGCCGGCCACGCTGCCGATGTATAACACCAAGAGTCCTTTCACGGAGCTTGCCTACTGGGGAAACCCTTTCAGCAGCAAGCAGAAGGAAGAGTCGAGCGTGAAGGTGCTCTCGACGCAGAACATCACTCCGGCGCTGAACCTTACCCTGCAGTATCTGCAGTTCGGCGGCACCGGTGACCTGACGGGAGGCAAGACCAACGTGCGCACGTCCGAGATCGGTCTTGACTACATAGGCAAGCGATATGAGATGAATGCAGCCTACCTTGCCCAGAGGGTCAAGAACAGCGAGAACGGAGGCGTGTCAGACGTGATGTGGGTGAGGGATACCACAATCGACACCAAGGCCATCCCCGTCAATCTCCAGAAAGCCGAGAATCTCTACAAGCGCAGGACTGTTTTCATTACCCAGAGCCTCTCCATCCCTATGAATTTCCTCCGCAAGGACAAGGACGAGCTGGCGCTCGGTGAGGGAACTGCGGCCTACTTGGGCCACAACTTCGAGTTCTCGAAATACTCCAAAGTCTATACTGATGAAATATCGACCTCCGACAATGTGGGCCGCAACTTCTATTTCAACCAGTTCAATCTGGACAATATGGCAAGTTTCGACTCGTTAAGCGTACGGAGCATCGACAACAAGGTCTTCCTGACCCTCCAGCCGTTCTCCAACGACGCGCTTCTGTCGAAAGTCACCGGCGGAGTGGGTTACCAGATATTGAGCTATTACGGTTTCAAGCCCGAGTATTATGTCAAGGGCAACCGCAACGAGACTAGCCACAATACTTACTTCTACGGCAAGGCCCAGGGTATGCTGAAACGCTACATCAACTGGGATGCATTCGGAAGACTGTACACCTCGGGTTACTATCTCGGCGACTTCGAGCTGGCTGCGAACCTTGCCCTGTCCATCTATCCCATCCCCCAGGGAATACATCTGAAGCTCCACGGGGAGACCAGGCTGCAGGAGCCGGGCTACTATGAGAAGTACATATACTTCAACCACCATCAGTGGAACAACAACTTCTCCAAGACTTCAAAGACCAAGTTGGAGGCATCCATAGAGATACCGCATACCCATACGAAGGCTTTTGTCGGCTATGCGCTGATCGACAATATGGTGTATTACGACTCTACCTCAGTGGTGCGGCAGTTCACTTCGCCAGTGCACACCCTGGCCGCCTCGCTCGAACAGAACGTCCGCCTGTGGGCCTTCCATTTCGACCATAAGCTGCTCTATCAGATGACGTCGGACGACAAGGTTCTGCCGCTGCCGACGTTTACCGCCAACCTGAGGTACTATGTTCAGTTCCCCATCGTGAAAAATGTCCTTGAAGTACAGATAGGCGCGAATGCGGTGTTCTATACCAAATACTACATACAGAGTTTCAGTCCCGATCTGGGCGTGTTCTATAACCAGCGAACCTACGAATGGGGCAACAACCCCTACATAGACTTCTTCATAAATGCTCAGTGGAAGACCGCAAGCATTTTCGTGAAATATACAGACGCGCTCGACGGATTCCCCGAGAGGGGCTATTTCAGTGCAGCCAATTATATCCGTCCCGCCACAGCATTCAAATTCGGCATCACCTGGCCGTTTTATGTGAAATAGATGGAGTTCTACAAGACAGCGTTATTCAGGATTATTGTCTCGGTACTTGCGCTGGGGCTCATCTATGTCGTCATCCAGTCCGGCAACGGAAAAAGCGAGGACGGAGTTGAGGACGGCGACGACGGCCTTCGCTGCTGCATCGCGATAGAGAGCAGCATAGCATCTGCGGGCAGCAAGGCTGTCGGATTCTGCTATGAACTGCTGAATTATTATGCCGACGACAACGGTGAGGACATCTCCTTCGCCCGCTATGCCGACAAATCAGTGTGGGACAGCCTTGCCCGGGGAGACATAGACTTGATTGTCTTCGACTGGGAAGACGATTCCACATCAGTGCTGAAATTCGGTCAGGAAGCGATGGTCAGCGTGCCCCTGAGAGGCAAACTGTACGCTGCAGTGCAGCGTGAGAATGCAGCCCTTCTCAATTCCTTCAATTTCTGGCTTTATTCCTTCAAGGATTCCAGGACATATTCCCTTATGGTAAACCGCTTCTTCCGTTCATACAACATCGATTATATGCTAGGAGCCGGTTCCCACGTGCTGTCTCCGTACGATGACATAATAAAGCGCTACAGCGCCTTTGCAGGCCTTGACTGGGTGCTGGTGTCTTCGCTTGCCTGGCAGGAGTCCCATTACTATATGGGCACTCAGTCCGGCTCAGCGCAGGGCCTGATGCAGATCAAGCAGAGCACGGCCGCACACTACGGCGTGGATGACCTCTACGACCCGGAACTGAACATCAAGGCTGGAACCTTGCACCTGCAGTCCCTGATGAGGACTTATCGCGAGGAAGGGCTGGATTCCCTGAATGTGATTAAATTTGCCCTTGCGGCCTATAACGCCGGAGAAGGCAGGATCGAGGAATGCCGGGCTCACGCCGCTGAAAGCGGATACAACCCGGACGACTGGGACCAGGTGGCCCTGTCTTTGTCGAGCCATCCCACCTTCCTGGGCGAGAGGACGATCAATTATGTGGACAATATCCTGTACAGATACAGCCAGTATAACGAATTGCTCAGATGAGTGTCTATAAATTCATAGCTTCCGGCATCAGGAACAAGACCGACGGCGGGGACCGCATCAGCTCTATGAGCACCCGCATAGGACTTGTGTCCGTCGCCGTGAGCATATTCGTGATAATAGTGGCTCTGTGCGTAGTGCGGGGTTTCCGAAGCGAGATCCGCTTCAAGACTTCCGGATATATGGGCGACCTGGCCCTCGTGACGCCGGGCCAGACTCCGTTGAACGACATCTATCTTTTCAGCGACAGCATTTCCATCCTGGACGGAATGCTTTCAAAAAGCTATGTGAAGAACATCCAGAGGGTGGCATACGCATCTGGTCTTGTGAGAGAAGGGGAGGAGCTGCTCGGCAGCTATTTCAAAGGTGTCGACAGCCTCTACGATTTCAGTTTCTTCGCCTCTTGTCTGGACGACGGAGAGTTGCCGGACTACAGCGGTGAGAGGCCTTCCAATGAAATCCTGATTTCCCGGCGCATAGCTGACAAGATGGGATATGAGGTGGGCAGCTCAGTGCCCGCATTCTTCGTGAAGGAGAAGGTCAATTACCGCAGTTTCAAGGTGTGCGGCATCTACGACGCCCAGCTCGAAGAACTAGACAATTCAATGATAGTGGCGGACATCCGTCACTGCCAGGCCGTCAACGGCTGGGAGGCAGACGAGGTCTCTACGATGGAGGTGGTGCTCGACAAGAGGGCCAATATCGACCTGTGCTACTCGGAACTTGAAGAATATGTTTTCTCCAACCTGACGGAGGAAGACCCTTCGGTATTCCTGCTGAGCGTCAAGCGCATTTTCTCGAATCTGTTCGACTGGCTGGCCCTGCTGGACTACAATGTCCTGACCATCCTCATCCTGATGATGGCAGTGGCAGGTTTCAATATGGTTTCCACGCTGCTCATCATCCTTTTCGAGAACATCTCGTCGATTGGCCTGCTCAAGGCCCTCGGAATGACTACGGCTTCGGTGTCGAAGGTGTTCCGCAACGTGGCTCTGAACATAGTGGGCAAGGGGCTCCTCTGGGGCAATGTCGCCGCCCTGGCCGTCTGCTTCCTCCAGAAGTGGCTGCACGTCGTCAAGCTCGATCCCGTGAGCTACTTCGTGGCCTATGTGCCCATTGAAATAGATATGTGGCTGATATTGCTCATCGACGCAATATCGGTTGCCGTGATAATGTTGATACTTATGCTGACCTCGACCTTCATTGCGAAGGTGGACCCGGCAAAAACCCTCAGGATGGAATGACGATGGACAAAGAAAGACTTCTGGCCGCTCTCAAGGAAGCTTATAAGCGTCAATTTGGCTGCGCTCCGGAATCTGTCGCCAGAATCAGCGCAGGCGGCAGCAACCGCAAATATATCAGGATGAGTTCTGCGGCTGCAAGTGCGATAGCCAGTATAGGCACTGTCAAGGCCGAGAACAAGGCTTTTCTCTATATGTCGCGCCATCTTGCGGCAGAAGGTCTCAACGTGCCTCAGATCTATTATGCCTCCCGGGACGGGATGAGCTACCTGCAGCAGGATCTCGGCGACCTTTCGCTCGCCGGTGCGCTGAAGCGTGAAAGCGTTTCGGGCCGGTACGGCGCCTCAGCGAAGGCTCTGCTGGCGGATGTGGTCGGCACCTTGCCTGACATCCAGTACAAAGGCGGACGCGGAATGGACTGGAGCGTCTGCTATCCCTCGCAGTGCTTCGATGCCAGGATGGTTGAGTGGGACCTTTCGTATTTCAAATACTGCTTCCTCAAGCTGACCAGTTTCGAGATTGACGAGGAGGCTCTTCAGGACGATTTCGACGCCTTGTCGCGGCAGCTGCTGAGCGTGCCCTGCGACTGCTTTATGTACCGCGATTTCCAGAGCCGCAATGTGATGCTGACCGACGGCGTTCCCTATTTCATAGATTACCAGGGAGGACGCCGCGGCCCTGCCCACTATGACCTCGTGTCTTTCCTCTGGCAGGCCAGGATGAGGTATCCCGCCAAACTTAAGGATGAGCTGACGGAGGTCTATCTGGACTCGCTTCAGGCATACAAGGAAGTGGACCGGGCCGTGTTCCGGCAGCAGCTGCAGCATTTCGCGCTGTTCCGCACTCTGCAAGTCCTGGGAGCCTATGGCTACCGCGGCCTGCACGAAGGCAAAGGACATTTCCTGCAGAGCATCCCGGCCGCCCTGATGAATCTGAAAGAACTTGCCTCCGCACTTAAGGAAGATTATCCATACATATTTAAGATGGCCCGCAGCCTGTCCGGCGACCCGGAACTTATGAAGGTTCCGCAGATGAAGGAGGGAGTGCTGACAGTCGAAGTGTGCAGCTTTTCCTTCCGCAAGGGAATGCCCCGAGACTTCAGCGGCAACGGCGGAGGCTATGTCTTCGACTGCCGCGGCCTTAACAATCCCGGAAGGTATCGCAGATATGACAATTCCACCGGCCTTGACGAGGATGTGATCGCCTTCATCGAAGAGGACGGCGGAGCTGCAGAATATCTCTCCCATATCTATCCTGTGGCTGAGAAACACGTCGCAAAGTACATTGAGCGCGGCTTCGACCACCTGATGTTCTCCTTCGGCTGCACCGGCGGCCAGCACCGCTCTGTTTACTGTGCGCACGCCCTTGCAGGGCATCTGGCGGGAATGTTTCCGCAAATCAGGGTGGTCGAGAGGCATCTCAGGATACCTGCCTTGAGGGAGGGCGTGGAGCGATGAAAGCTTTCATCTTCGCAGCCGGGCTCGGCACGAGGCTGAGACCCCTGACGCTCGACAAGCCCAAGGCACTTGTCGAGGTCGCAGGAAAGACTATGCTCGAACGCACTTTCACGACTCTGAAGGAGGCTGGATTCAGCGATTTCGTGGTCAATGTCCACCATTTCGCCGACCAGATAACCGACTACCTTGCTGCAAACGACAATTTCGGCTGCAATGTGGCCATCAGTGACGAAAGGGATATGCTGCGCGACACCGGCGGCGCCGTCAAGGCGGCCCGCAATCTGCTGGGCGACGAGCCGTTCCTTATACACAACGTAGACATTATTTCTAATCTTGACATCCGCGGCTTCGTGGCTTCTGGTCTGGACGGTGCGCTTGCGAAGCTGGTGGTCAGCAGCCGTCAGTCAAGCCGCAAACTGCTTTTCGACGAGGACGACTGCCTGTGCGGCTGGCTGAACATATCCAACGGGGAAGTACGCGGCCCGGCAGAGCAGACCCCGGAGATGGTCCGCAGCATACTCGCCTTTTCAGGCATCCATATCTTAAGCCCGGAGGTCTTCGGCCTGATGGAAAACTGGCCCGATAAATTCTCAATAATAGATTTCTACCTTTCAGTCTGCGCCAGCCACCGCCTGCTTGCCACCATTCCGGCCTCCTTCCAGCTCAGGGACCTTGGCACCCCGCAGGCCGTCGCCGAGTTCAGGGATTAGAGCGCAGTTTCCAGCCAGGCCGCGAAGCGCTCGGCAGAGAGGTCGTAGCCGCGTTCGGAGATGGGAGTGCCGTCGCTGGTCATAAGGACGTAATAGGGCTGCGCATTTACGCCGAATTCGGTCAGCGCATAGTGCGAATTGATCTTTCCGAGAGTCTTGAGCACCTTGCCGGCAGGAGTTATTACCCAGTCAGCTTCGGCCACCTCCTTCTTGTCGTCGGTATAGAGAGCACAGATGACAAAATCATTGCGCAGATGATTGTATACCCGTTCATCACTCCACACGCGGGCCTCCATCTCACGGCAATTGACACAGCCGTGGCCGGTGATGTCCAGGAAGATAGGCTTGCCGCTCTCAGCAGCGGCCGCTTTAGCCTCCTCGAGGTCGAAATAACCGTCAAGGTCAAGAGGCAGAGTCAGAAAGTCGCTGTATTTGCGCACACCTGCCTGATAGGTGCTGCCAGCCTGTGACGCTGCGCCGGCGGGAGCATAGCGGTCCAGCACGAAATCCTGGGTCTGCAGAGGCGGCAGATAGCCTGACAGAGCCTTGAGCGGAGCTCCCCACATACCCGGAATCATATAGACCACGAAAGCAAAATCGATGATTGCGAGCGCAAGCCTTCCGACAGATATGTACTTGAGATCCGAGTCATACTTGAACTTCAGCTTGCCGAGCAGATAGAAGCCCAGCAGCGAGAAGCAGACAATCCAAATGGCCAGATAAACCTCACGGTCGAGGATGCCCCAGTGATAGACCTGGTCAGCAACCGACAGGAATTTGAGGCCGAGGGCGATCTCGATGAAGCCCAGGACAACCTTGACGGAATTCAGCCATCCGCCGCTCTTGGGCAGTCTCTGCATCAGGCTAGGGAAAAGAGCCAGCAGCGCGAAGGGCAGGGCAAAAGCAGTCGAGAAGGCGAACATTGTGAGAATCGGGGTCCAGAATTCGCCGGAAGTCGACTTGATAAGGACAGAACCTACGATGGGACCGGTGCAGGAGAACGACACCAGCACCAGAGTCAAGGCAAGGAAGAATACTCCGCCGAGCCCCTGCCGCTTCTCGGAAGCGGCATCAGACTTGTTGACCAGCTTGCTTGGCAGCACAATCTCGAAAGCGCCGAAAAACGAAGCGGCGAACACCATAAACACTATGAAGAACAAGATGTTCGGCAGCCAGTGGGTGGCCAGCCAGTTGAAGATGTCGGCAGTGACTGCGTCGCCACCTACAATGCGGGTGATTATGATGATGGCGGCAATAGGCACTGTGTACAGCGCAATGATGAACAGACCGTACATCAGGGCGCGGAACCTGCCGCGGGCCTTGTTGTCAGAACCTTTCAGGAAGAATGAGACAGTCATCGGGACCATCGGGAACACGCACGGTGTCAGTAGTGCGGCGAAGCCCCAGAGAATCGCCTCGATTATAAGCGCCCAGAGCCCCCTGGGCGCCTGCGAGGAAAGAGGCGCAGCCTGGGAGGAATAGGCAGCGTCAGCGCTGCCGAGTGTGACTTTCAACTGCTCTTCCTGCGGAGCGGAGCAAGACGTGTCGTTGCACATCATCCACTCGATGTCCACGGTAGCCTTGCCGGATTTCTCCTTGAACTCAACCTGCTGGGTGAAGGTGACCACAGCATCCCAATAGCCTATCTCCATATTGAAGATGTCGTCGTGATATCTGACAGGCTCCTTGGAAACCTTCAGGTCCCCGACGGCTTTCGCTCCCTTTGGAAGGGTGAATTTTATGGTGGTGGGATTGGGCCCGCCTTTGTATTCTTCAAGGTCGTAGATATGCCATCCAGAAGGAATGACTGCAGTCACCTCCACATTGTAGAGGCCGTCCTGCACTTTTGAGGAGGTCGCACTCCAGGTGACGCTTTGGGCGGCGGCTGAAAGGCAGCCCAGGATCACGACGGAGAGAAATAGGATTATCTTTTTCATTGTCACAAAGATGGCGGTTTTGCGGAAATTATCAAAAATCCAGCCAGAATCCCTAGATGCTTACTTCCACTGCCTGGAGGTCGGCGTCGCGTGACGAACTGCCGTAGAGCAACTGATAGCGTCCGGGCTTGATCGAAAGTTCGTCGATGGACGCGTCATAGCGTTCGAAGGCTCCGCTGCCGAGTTCAACCGTAACGTCAGATGTCTGGCCTGCAGCGATTTTCACACGTGCGAAACCCTTCAGCGATTTGATGGGGGCGTCAGGATCGTCGAGAGCTTTGACATAAACCTGGACAACTTCTTCGCCGTCGCGGGCACCGGTATTCGTTACGGGCACAGTCAGGGTCATCTTAGCAGGTTTGCCGGCAACCTTGGCCTTTCCGTAGCTGAAGCTTGTGTAGCTCAGACCATAGCCGAAGGGGTAGAGCGGCTCTCCGCGGAAGTAGCGGTATGTGCGGCCTTCCATAGAGTAGTCGCTGAAGTCGGGCAGCTGCTCGTCGGATGCATAGAAAGTGACGGGAAGGCGACCGGCGGGATTGTAGTTGCCGAAAATCACGTCAGCCACTGCAAGACCGCAGGCCTGGCCGCCGTACCACGCCTGTACGAGGGCGTCATACTGCTTCTCAACCTTGCCGAAAGCTATTGCGGAACCGGAAACGTTGACGAACACTACCGGCTTGCCGGTAGCGTCCATCTCAGCGAGCAGCTGCCTCTGGACTTCGGGAAGTTCGATGCTGGTGCGGTCGTGGCCTTCGCCTTCCTCATTCTGCGAGATGCCGCCGACCATTATGATTACGTCAGCGCCCTTGACGCGCTCGGCAACAGCCTTGAGATCCACGTCGCGGCGGCTGTAAAGGTCGAAGCTGAACGATGCTGACCTTGCCTGCGGCTGTGCGAGTTCGATGCTGACTTCATAAGTCTTGCCGGCAACTACCGGGAATGTGGTGGGAGCCATACCGCGTCCGAAACCGCCGAAACGGCCTGCGGGGGCACCTGCCTGCTCGGCGATGGTCTTGCCGTTGACTTTGAAGATATATCTGCCGCTGCCGCGTACTGAATAGACCATATCGCCGGTATAATCGGCAGTGAAGGATCCGTTGTAGCGGGCTGAGAAATCGGTGAGGTTGAGACCTTCCGTCCAGGCGCAGTCCTCGTGGGCGAGGGCGGGGGAGGTGGTGTTGAGGCTCAGCGGCTCGTTGTAGTCTACCGTAGCGACTGTGGTGCCGCTGAATTCAGTGCCGTTGAAGTATTCTGCGTGCAGGCCCTTGCCGCCGTTCATACGGTCGATGTAGTGAGTGGTGATGGAAGGCTGGACAAGGTCGCAGGCGCGCTCGTAGATGATGTTGGCTGAAGGTGCAGCAGCGCGGATAGCCTCCAGGATGGTCTGGGTGTTGGCTTGCGTAGGGTAGCCGTTGTAGTTGCCGAGAATCACGCGGGCATCGTCGGCATTCGGGCCTACGACAGCTATCGTGATGTTGTCCTTGCGAAGGGGCAGGATATTGTTCTCATTCTTGAGGAGCACGATGGCCTCGCGGGCTGCCTTTGCTGCAAGGGCGGTGTGGGCGGCGCTGCTGAGGTCAGCCTCGCCGAGGTTTGCCCAGGGAAGTTTTTCGGCAGGGTCGAACATTCCCAGTTTGATGCGGGCTTCGAGGATGCGGCGTACGTTCACGTCGATGTCGGCCTCTGTGATCAGGCCTCTTTCAAGAGCTTCTGTGAGGGATTTGTAGCTGGTGCCGCACTCGACGTCGGTGCCGGACAGGACTGCATCGGCAGAAGCAGTAGCTGCGTCGGGGTGGGTGCCGTGCTGGCGCGGGTTGTAGAAGTCGCCGATGGCGCCGCAGTCAGACACCACGATGCCTGAGAAACCCCATTTGTTGCGGAGGATGTCCTGCAGCAGACGGTCGCTGCCGCAGCAGGGCTCTCCTTCGTAGCGCTGATATGCACACATAACTTCCTGCACGTTGGCTTCCTCGACTATCGAGCGGAAGGCCGGCAGGTAGGTCTCCCAGAGGTCGCGCATTGAAACGCTGGCGTTGAAGCGATGGCGCTCAGCCTCGGGACCGCTGTGTACCGCAAAGTGTTTTGCACACGAGTGCAGCTTGAAATATTTTTTGTCATTGCCCTGCATACCCTTGACGGTCTGGACGCCCATCACTCCATTGAGGTAGGGGTCCTCGCCCGGAGTCTCCTGTCCGCGGCCCCAGCGGGGGTCACGGAAGATGTTGACGTTGGGGCACCAGAACGAAAGGCCGTTGTGCCAGATGCCGCCGTTGGGCTCGGTGACTCCCATCTGGTGGTGGTCGGTCGTGTTCCATACGGCGCGGGCTTCGTCAGAGACGGCAGTGTAGATCTCCAGCTGCTGGGGCGCGTCGAAAGTAGCGCCCAGGGCGATTACCTGCGGGAATACGGTCACGTCGTCGTAGCAGATGCCGTGGCAGGCTTCGTTCCACCAGTTGTAGGCGGGGATGTCAAGGCGGTCCACAGACACAGAACCGTTCATCATCAGGCCTATTTTCTCCTGCGGAGTAAGCAGCGACAGCAGGTTGTCGGCACGCTTTTCCACCGAGAGGTTGGGATTCTGGAAGGGGTAGTCGTAGTGCTTGCACCCGACAGCGAGCAGCGCGACGGCTGCAGCGCAAAGTAGGAGTCTGGTTTTCATAGTATAGTTTTTCAAAGACAGATTCTTGTCCAAATTTACGGTTTTTTTGGCGAGGTTGTTACGGTCAGAACCGTGTTTATGACGATAAATGTATCTATTTCGCATAAAAATTTGCAACATTCCTATATTATATATACTTTTGATACAATTATGCGTTCACGCCTTTCAATTGCGATACTTTCTCTTGCGCTGGGTCTCTTCTGCGGCACCGCGAAGATGTATGCTGCGCCGACTTTCGACGAGGTCTCTTTCCGCTTCAGAATCAGCAAGGTAGAGGTTGATCCCCGCCTTAATCCCAACGGCAAGAATATGGACAAACTTGAGAGTATCCTGGCTGGTCCGAACGCTTCCAAGATCCAGAGGATCGAGCTTCGTGCTTCATCTTCTCCCGAAGGTCCGTTTTTTCTCAATGAGCGTTATGCCCACGAACGTGCCGAGTGGGTCAAAAGTTTCATCACCGGGCGCTATCCCTCCCTTCCTGCTTCAGTATGGCAGGTAGAAGAAGTTCCTGAGGACTGGGAAGGTGTGGCCGACTACCTGCGCCGTTCTACCGAAGACTACAAGGCCGAGGCGATGCAGATCGTCCGCTCAAATTCGTCTAACCGCAAGGAACTCCTTCAGGACCTGTACGCCGGAGAGGCCTGGGATGACCTGTATAAATATGCATTTCCCTGGTTGAGAGCTGTCAAGCTCCGCATCGTGTACTCTGATACTCCTGTCAGCGGCCAGCAGCAGGAGGAACAGCAACAGC
>JAFXPV010000080.1 GCA_017527625.1 Bacteroidales bacterium
TGGCCCTGGGTCGCAAGAACTATCTGTTCTGCGGAAACCACGATGCCGCCGTAAGAGCCGCAATCGTCTACTCCCTTGTAGATACCTGCAAAGCATTGGACGTTGACCCTCGCCTGTGGCTTGAAGATGTCCTGTTGCGCATCCCCGGCAACGAAGACAACCGCGCCGCCCTAAGGAACCTCCTGCCAGACAGGTGGAAAGGTCCAACTTTGTCCAAGTTGGAAAAACTTGAAATTAATTGTACAAGTCGTCTTTAAGCGGAGGCTTACGTTCTTTTGTCATATCAAAGAAAAAATGTAATTTTGCATCCAGATTTAGATATTATGCAATAAAAATTGCAAATAACGTCAATTGGAACATAAAAAGGAAAGATATGTATTACATTCAAGATTTTGAATACCGCATGATGTGGGACCGGTATGACCTGGTTTGGCACAACCTGCATAAGGACGTGAACGTACTTGTGGGTATTAACGGCAAGGGTAAGACCACTCTGCTGGATGCCATGAACAACTACTATAACCAGAAGTTGCCCGCTTCTTTCTTTAAGAAATACGGTGAAGACCGCATCTGGGGTACTCATCTGGACTGCCCTGTGTATTACATTCAGTCGTCGGATGTGCCCGGACAAGCCAAGAAGAAGGGTAACTCACTGCTGTACGAGCGCCTGATGAACGTGGTGCTGCAAAACGAGAAGCAGGACTCGTTCTTTAACTACCGTATGAGGGCGTTGAACTATCCTGAAGAGAAGGGGAGGATTGAAGAGCGCATAGAGAAGCTGTTTGGCGTGATAAACGACTACTTCAAGGACTCGGACAAGCATATAGACATAGAGCGCGAGAAGAACGTGTTGGTGTTTAAAGAGGGACAAGACGGTAAGACGGTGACACTGGACCTGCTGTCGGCTGGTGAGAAACAGCTGCTGCTGATTCTGCTGACTGTGTTCCTGATGGACGAGAAGCCAGCTGTGCTCTTGATGGACGAGCCGGAAGTGTCGCTGCATATAGAGTGGCAAGAGAAGCTGATTAAGAGCCTGCGGAAGCTGAACGGCAAATGCCAGCTGATAGTGACCACGCATTCGCCAAGCATCTTTGCCAGCGGCTGGGAAAACAATATCACTTACATAGAAGACCTGTATACCAATGGCAAGTAGCGAACAAGAAAGCAAGCGGCTGGCCTTGGTGGCCCGTAATCTGGCGGCTACACGTCTGCTATACAGAGTGAGTATGGTGGCCAGGGTGGAGTCGGAAGAGGACATTCCCTTCTGGCAACATACCTTTGGCCAAGCCAGACCGGACTTGAAGGTGAAGTTCCTGCCCAGCGACAGCGGAAACGGAACGGATGCCCGCCTGAAGGGAAAGACGGTGTGTATGCGCTATATTCCCTACCTGAACCGGCATTTTGTGATATGTGTGGATAGTGATTTTGACAGGTTTACAAGACCTGGCGTGTTGACGGCGGACAGGCATATCTACCAGACATACACCTATTCGTTTGAGAACCACCATTGCTGGAGCGAGAGTTTGCAGCCAGGGTGGGAAGCCCTGTCGGTGTGCAGTTTTGACTTCAGCGTGTTTCTGAAGAAACTGAGCGGTATTCTGTACCCCGTCCTGATAGAGATGCTGGCAACCAAGGCTGCAAAAAAGAAGGCATGGAGCCTGACGGAGCTGTGCGGCGTGGTGCTGAGTGCGCAAGTGAACAGAACAGGAGCGCTGGATAATAATGGTGAAGCCCTGCTGAATGAGATTTCGGGCAAGGTGAGTACGTGGAGCAGCGGTCAGGTGCATCCTACGGTTGATGCCTGCGAGAAGATGAAACTGGCAGCTGCAAAGGAGGAATTGACTGCAGAGACGGCTTACCTGTTTATGCAAGGGCATTGCGTGTTTGACCTGGTGCTGCGTGTAGGTAGGACGTTGTGCAACAAGACGCATGATTTCCAGTATGAGGTGCTGATGCCCAGTTTGGAACACTGTGCCTCGGCGGAAATGAACCGTGTTAGGGTTGATATAAAGAATATACGGTAGCTTATGGCGGTAAGACAGCTGAATAGAATCAAGACCGTACTGACGGAAAAAGGCCGGAGCAACCTCTGGCTGGCAGACCGCTTGAACCGCAATGCAGCCACGGTGAGCCGCTGGTGTACCAACGCCAGCCAGCCGAGTGTGGAGATGCTGTATGAGATATCCCAGTGGCTGGATGTTGACATAAGAGACCTGTTGAATAAAACGAAATAGGGCTATGGCAAGAGCAGACTTATTAGTAGATCTGGTAAAATATGCTGCTGCAGGCAACCGCCCGATGGTGAAGAAAGTTGCGGAAGCCATCATTGCGGAAGAACGCGACAAGCAGCACACCATACTGGCAGACCGTCTTCAGAATGAATTGACGAAGGCGCCAGTAGAACAGCCGCAACCCCAGAAAGGTGGCGGCCAGGCTCCTATGGTGGTGAGTGAGACACGAGCAGAGAACTTCATACAAGAGAAGGAGCCCGTACGAACACTGGCCAGCCTGATACTGCCTCAAGAGGTTACGTATAATATCAATCAACTGATACAGGAACAATTCCGTGCAGACCTGCTTAGGAGCTACGGCGTGGAGCCCCGAAACAGGGTGCTGTTGATAGGTCCCCCGGGCAACGGAAAGACCAGTCTAGCAGAGGCAATAGCTGAGGCCTTAATGGAGCCGTTCTATGCGGTGAATTATGACGCCATAGTGGGCGCTTATCTGGGTGAGACGGCTATGCGATTGAAGAAGCTCATAGACTTTGTAAGCACCCGCAAATGCGTGCTGTTCTTTGATGAATTTGAGACCATTGGTAAGGAACGTGGAGACCTGCACGAGACTGGCGAAATCAAGCGCGTGGTGAGTTCATTGCTGCTGCAGATGGATCAGTTGCCCAGCTATGTAACCATCATAGGCGCCACCAACCATCCGGAGCTTTTGGACAGAGCCGTATGGCGTAGGTTCCAGATGCGAATGACGTTGCCTCCGCCCACAAGGGCAGGAATCACGGCATTCCTGGAGCGTTTCCAGCGCGAACATAAGATTGGATTTGAGACCTCTATGGAGACTATAGCCCGTAAGATTGCGGGATGCAGTTATGCGGAGGTAGAGGAGTTCTGTATGCAGGTGCTCCGTAGTTATGTAATGGAGTTGCCCAATGGAGATATGCAGACTATTGTGAAGGCTGCATTGAGGAACTGGGATGCGATTACCTATAAGGAGGATAAGGAGGATATTATCAGCAAGGCGGATAACTGACAGGTTTTCATTTGAACACGAAATATCATTGATTATCAATTAATTATTCTTGAACAGATGAAGACAACAGATTTCCCCATATTGATGTTCCCGAAGCCGGCTCCGGCTTACAGGACAAAACGAAAGCGAGGAGTTTCAGAGCCTCATAAGCCCGAGGCTAAGGAGAATTATCAGCGTATGGCTCCCCGGCTGGAAGAACTGCAAGAGGTTATCCGCAAGATGGATATGCAGATTCAGTCTGGAGCAGAAGGTGTTGAGCCGGAGAGTGTGCTTGTGTTGGAAACCGTAGGCCGTGTGGATGATTTCCGAACCGCCGTACAACGCGTGCCCGGCCTGGAATGGTTGATGGAAGAGGATTTTGACGCTGCACCGGACGAAGAATTCTATTTTGAGAACAAGAAAGGGGAACGTACCAACAGGAAACTCTCTTCAAGACTCTATCTGGTTTCCACCAACAAAGAGGCGTTGGAGATGTTGGTGAATCTGTATGCCAGATATTCCGACAATCCCGCTACTGATTTTGATCCGGGTTATGCCGGATTCAAGTCGGTGTTTGAACAGTTGCGTACTATCCGTACTTGGAATTATACTGACAGACTTGACGGAAGCAATAGTGTGGAAGACTGGATTAGTAGCCACGAGTTGCAGCCTGACCGCAATCTGAAATTCCAGATAGAACTGTGGTATAGGAATTCTGAACAGAAAAGGAACAAAGCCCAAAGCGATGTGGTTGACCTTGTGAAGACCAGCGGCGGGCGTGTAATCAGTATCTCTCATATCCCTGAGATCCGATACCAAGCCCTGCTGGTGGAAGTGACCGGTGGGTCATTGCGTCAGATTATTCAACTGTTGGAGGGCGGAAGCCTGATACACAGCCCGGAAGTCATGTACTTCAAGCCCATGCCTCAAACGATGTTTGACTTCATCAGTGATGAGGACATTGTGCAGATGGAAGAGGCTGTGGAAGAACCACAACCTAAGGGACAGCCTATAGTGGCTTTATTGGACGGTTGCCCCATGCAGAATCATTCGCTGCTTCAAGGCCGCCTGGTATTTGATGACCCTGATAGTTTTGACAGTAAGTATGAAGCCAAGCAGCGACAGCACGGAACCAATATGGCTTCATTGATTATACACGGCGATATGCGTGTCCGTGGTGAAGCCTTGGACACTCCGCTGTATGTGCGTCCCATTATGGTTCCGTTCGGGGATTCGGAAGAGATGCCAGAGAATATGCTTGCTGTGGATTTGGTTCATATGGCTGTGCGCAGACTGTTTGAAAGCGTGAACGGGCAACCACCCGTAGCACCTACAGTGAAGATTATCAATTTCTCTATAGGAGACTGGCAGCGCAAGTTCTACCGCACGATGAGTCCAATGGCAAAACTGTTGGACTGGCTGAGCTACAAATACAATGTGCTCTTTGTTATTAGTGCGGGTAATGTGAACAGGGATATCATTACCATCGGCTGTCGATATGAGGATTTCAAGACCAGAGGCCAGAAGAATATCTCCAAGTTTATTATGGAGAAATTATTGGAAAAGCGGATAGAGAATACCCTTCTGGCTCCAGCGGAATCCATTAACAACCTGACTGTGGGCAGTATTCATAATGATGCTTCCGAAGTGCCTAAGTATCCGTTGATGGCAAATCCATATAATTGTACTCATCCAGCGTTGTATACACCCTTTGGCGGAGGATTCCGTCATGCGATCAAGCCGGATCTTGTATATGATGGTGGAAGGCAATTGTTGCAGCCGGATGTTGCCGGTATTGACAAACTAAAACCCTATACAAAATTGCGTAACCCGGGCATGTTGGTGGCCTGGCCTGATGATGCTTATGGCGTAATGGCTTATACTCGTGGTACCAGTTGCTCTACGGCATTGGTAAGCCGCCATGCCTATCATTGCTATCAGGCGTTGGACCAAGTGCTGAATATGTACGGCCAGCCCAATTCCCATATCCATCTTCTGGTAAAGGCTATGACTGTCCACGGGTGCGGATGGGACGAGTTGAGCGCCAATATACAGCAGTTCCTGCCTGCTGGTACGGATACTAGAAAGGCCAAGATGATTAAGAGGCAACTGATAGGTTATGGAAGACCGGACTTGGAGAAATCGTTGATTTGTAACGAACACCGTGCAACAGTGGTAGGTTATGGCGAACTTCAGAGCGGGAAAGCACATATCTACAGGTTGCCACTGCCGGAGGCGTTGGATAATGAACAAGTGAAGAGGCGTGTTACTGTCACCTTGACGTGGATGAGTCCGATTGCTGCCCAGAACCAGAAATACAGAAAGGCCAGAATGTGGTTTGAATTTACAGAAAATAAAGATATTGCCCCCAAGCGTATAGACATAGCAAACGCCAGTGCTCCCAAACTGGGCACTTTGCAACATGAGGTGTTTGAAGGTGAGAAGCGTTATCCACTTCCGTTAGTAGATCCTTGTCTGGGCATCAAGGTGAATTGTGCTGACGATGCCGGAGATTTCAAAGAGCCTATCAAATATGCTATAGCTGTAAGCGTTGAGATGGCTTACGGGGTACAACTTGATCTCTTTGTGAGGAATATCTACGATGAAATCAGGGAAAGGCTGCTTGTGAAGAATCCGATTTCAGTGGCCAACAACTGAATTTTATGAATTTCTAGAAAAAAGTTTCTCCGTCGTGGCGAAAAACCGCCTTGATTGGGTCAGTATGCTATTGAAAGAGGTAACGTGCGCGAGAGCTACAACCTCAAGACAGATAAATATCATACCCAATTAATAAAAGGTTTTTCAAAACAATGAAGAAAAAACAATTTGACAACCGTCCGAAATTCGATAGACTTACGGACAAAGAGTGGCAGGAAACCACTAATTCAGTTAAGCAGTTAGTAAAGTGGCGCCTTGGCGGCAGCAAGCAGTGCAGCGGTGCCCACAGTGAAAACGTCCTGGGTATGCCCGCAGAGGACTACTACGTAGGAGAGGCTATCTGAAAGTTGGCCAACAACGAGTGGGAGTGGCAGGACAGGTTCACGTTTGCAGAGCAGTTGCGCCGCGTTGCAGACAACCTTATCTCCAAGCGCGTGGAGGCTTGGAATCGACGCCCGCAAGAACAGGCCATTGTGTATATGGACCTGAACATCCTGGACGAGGCATTGGCTGGTACCGATGACGATGAAGAGGGGTACGACCCGGAGAAACTGAGGATGGATCGCCAGTTCCATATCGCAGACACCGACGAGGACGAGAAGGAGGAGCTTTATGACAGAGTATTTGCCATTGTTGAGGGCGATGAAGAGCTGGAACGCTTTGTGGAGGCCATCCGTATCTGCGGGGAACTGGACGACATTTGCGACTGACTGTCCATCACGAAGCAGCAGGCTTACAATATAAATAAACGATTGCAGCGTTGACTGAAACGCAGCCGCGATAAGGTTTTAGAGGCCTAATCGCCAAGGGGAGATTCCTACTGGAGTCTCCCTTTTTTTGTGCCCGGTGGCGAAAACGGATAGGGCTTTGGGTCAGTATGCTTTTGAAGAGACGAAACAACAAACGTTTAAAAGCATGTAAGCCTCCGCTTAAAGACGACTTGTACAATTAATTTCAAGTTTTTCCAACTTGGACATAGTTGGACCAAGTTGGAGCTAGTTGGTACTAGTTGGATTTCCACCTGTCTGGCAGGAGGTTCCTTAGGGCGGCGCGTATGTATTCCGGACGATACCCGTTCAGTGTTCCGGTGATACCCGTTCACTATTGAGAGCTGAAATTGAAAGTGTGAGCATCTTTCAGGCTACCTCAGACTGTGTGGGTATGCTCCGGAATATGTAGGCGGGACGACTATGCTGGCTTGGGATATCTGTTTGCTCTCCGGCTCATTTTCCCCGCATATAATGAAAAAATCCCGGCGGATCCTCATTTTATGCGGCTATTTTTTTGAAAATCAGCGATTTTTTGCCGCATATAATGAAGAAATGCGCAGTACATTCATTTTATGCGATTGGGCATCGTGGAGAATGCCATCGGACCGCTGGTCCTGGCCCCTCAAACTATCTGTTGTGCGGTTTTGTCAATACTTGATTTTGAAGTAGTCCAGCAGCGACTTGTACTGGTCCTGGGCGGCAAGGCAGGTGTCTGAAAAATAGCCGTCGATATGCCCCCATTCGCGAAGGCCGCGATAGTAGAAGAGTTTGAGTTCTTCGGTGATGATGAAGGGGACGATGTGGCCGGCAAGGCACTCCTTGAACATCATCAGGCAGCCGACGCGGCCGTTGCCGTCCTGGAAGGGATGGATGCGCTCGAACTGGCAGTGGAGGTCGATGATGTCTTCCAGTGATTTCTCGGCCTTGGCATTATAGGCCTTGAGAAGGGCTGCCATCTTTGCGTGGACTTGTTCGGGCGGGCAGGTTTCATTGCCTCCGACTTCGTTGGGCAGGCGTTTATAATCGCCCACGTTGAACCAGGCCTTCCGGCTGTCTGAAGTGCCGGTCTTCAGGAGCCGGTGGAGTTCTTTGATGAGGGATTCCGACAGCCGGTCTTCTGCGTGGTCGATGATGTAGTCGATGCAGCGGAAGTGGTTGGTAGTCTCTACGATGTCATCTACATTGATGCTGTTTTCCGTGATGCCGATCGTGTTGGTCTCGAAGATGTACCGGGTCTGCTCGTGGGTGAGCCTGTTGCCCTCGATGTGGTTGGAATTGTAGGTCAGATCAATTTGAGTGCGGTGGTAAATTCCGCCGCTGATTTTACCCTCTTTTTCTTCTCTCAGTCGCTTGAGAAGGATTGAGGGTTTCTTTTTTCCTGCGCCGCGAACCGGCAGTTCTGCATCGGCCGGCAAGCTCCAGGTCTTACCGGTCAGGAACGCTCCGGTAATCTTCCCGGCGGCACACCAGTTGCGCACCGTCCGCTCCGGCAGGCCGTGCTTCCGGGCGAATTCACTGACTGATATATACTCCATATTCGTGGGTATTCTCGTTGGCAATTATCGGCAAGTTTTGTCTTCTCACGCATACAAATATATCTATTTTTGCCGATAACGGCAAGTTTTTAGGTGTTAGGATGGTCATTCTTTTATGCGGCTGGGCATCGGGCATCGCCGCCCTTTCGTTTATCTGAAAATCTTGGTACTTTTGCATTTACCTGCCGGGCCGGGTGTGCCGGCTGGCGGGCATTGTAGTTTTTTTGTCAATATGAAAAGTGTAATTCGTTTCAATGAAGTTTACGGGCGCGAGCCGGAGGGCATCGCGTTCTGTCCTTACCGCATCTGTCCCATCGGCGCGCATTCCGACCACAACCTCGGCAAGATCACGGGTCTGGCCATCGACAAGGGCATCCACATCGCCTACTCACCTAAGCATAACGGAGTGGTGGAGATGACGTCCCTGCAATTTCCCAAACGCGCCCAGTGGCACATCGAGTCTGTGCCGGCACGCAAGCAGGACGATTGGGCGGACTATCTGCGCGGCGCGACCTGGGCGCTGGAGAAGCGCTACCGGCTGAACGTCGGCCTGTGCGGCGTCATCGAGGGCAGCCTGCCCATCGGCGGCCTGTCGTCGTCTGCGGCAGTGACCATCGCCTTCCTCAAGGCGCTCTGCAAGGTGAACGGCATCTCGCTCAGCAAGCAGGACCTCATCGAAATAGCATATATCGCCGAGAAGAACTACGTCGGCGTGAGCATCGGCAAGCTGGACCAGAGCTGCGAGGTGCTCAGCAAGAAGAACCATCTGCTCTATCTGGACACCCGGGACGGCAGCTACGAGCTCATCCCCCAGAGTGCGCAGATGAAGCCGTACAGCATCGCCATCTTCTTCTCCGGGCTGGAGCACAGTCTGGCCGGGTCGAAGTACAATATGAGGGTGGACGAGCTGCGCAGCGGCGTCTATGCGCTACAGGCTTTCGAGGATATGGAGTACGGCAAGTTCCAGGACGCTATGGCGCGCGATGTGCCCCGGCAGGTCTACGAGGAGCTGAAGGGCCGTCTTCCGGAGCCCTGGGCCAAGCGCTGCGAGCACTGGTACACCGAGTTCGAGCGCGTGGAGAAGGGTGCCGAGGCCTGGCGCAGGGGCGACATCGAGGAGTACGGCCGCCTGTCGTTCGAATCGGGCTGGAGCAGCATCCACAATTGGGAGAGCGGCGCTCCGGAGCAGATCAAGCTTTACGAGATTATGACGCAGACCGACGGCATCTACGGCGGCCGCTTCTCGGGCGCGGGCTTCAAGGGCTGCTGTATGGCGCTCATCGACCCTGCCTTCGAGGAAAGCGTCTGCCGGAACGTCACCGAGAAATACCTGAAGGCCTTCCCCGAGATGACCGGCAAGTACGATGTCTTCATCTGCGAAAGCGCAGACGGCGTGGAGGAATAGCAGAATGTCCGCCGATACGAGGCTTGTCGCAGGCATTGCACTGGCGGCTCTGCTGGCGGTGCTGCCGGCCGGGTGTCAGATGAAGTCCGGAGGGGCTCCGCTGCCGGGGCAGGCTGTCGCTGTCGGCCCTTCGCTGGCCACGAAAAGTCAGCTGGCTGCAGATGTCCGCGGGGATCTGCGGGTGCTGTCGTTCAATGTGCGCACCTGGACCCGGGACCTCGATGCTGACAGCGACGTGTTCTGGCGCACCCGTATGGAGGCGATGGAGCGGATGATCGAGGATCTGGACCCCGACATTCTCTGTTTCCAGGAAATGCTGTTCCCGGCGACACGCTACGTGCCGGACGGCTACAGGCGCGTGTCGGGCGGGGTGAACATCAGCCATCCCATATTCGTCCGCAAGGGCGTGAAGTGGCAGGACCACGAGGTCGCAGTGCGCTGGGAGGCCTGCACGGTGGAGAGCGTGCGCATCATCAACGTGCACTCCAGCTGGGACGGCGAGATCACGGCCCGCACCGTGGAGCAGGTGAACGCGCAGCTGACGGACTGCGGGATGGCCCTGGCCTGCGGCGACTGGAATGTGCGGCTGGCCGCGCTCCAGAAGGCCGGGCTGCAGATGGAGTCGGCCCGCGTGCTGCTCGGCGTGCCGGAGGACGACACCTTCGCGAACTTCACCCGTCCGCAGGAGAGCCACGGCCCCATCGACCATTTCTTCGTAGCCGGCCTGCAGGCGGTCTCCTACCGGATGATTACCGACCCTTACGGCTGCTCCAAGATGAGCGACCACTTCCCTATCGTCCTTGATATCTGTAAACAATGACGGCTATGACTATAGACGAGCAGCTCCTTGATGAACTCACCGCACAGGCGAAGGCCTCGCCGCGTCTGAGGATGAACCACAACTTCCACCAGAGTCTGGAGGACAAGTGCCACCGCTTCCTGAACGCTATGGAGCCCGGGACTGTCGTGCCCGTCCACCGGCATCCCACCAAGGACGAGTCGTTCGTGGTGCTGCGGGGCAAGGTGCGGGTCTCTACATACAATGACGACGGGACTGTGCTGGAGAGTGTCGTGCTCTGCCGGGAGGAAGGCCGCTTCGGGGTGGACATCGCCAAGGGCGTCTGGCACACTGTGGAGTCGCTGGCTTCCGGCAGTGTCATCTTCGAGTGCAAGGAAGGCCCCTTCGTGCCGCACGAGCAGGAAGGCATTCTGAATATCTGATAAGGACGCCCTCAGTTGCCTGTCTGCTTTAGGATTTGCTGCATTTTCTTCAATTTTTCGTATATTCGGGAATATGAAGAAAACTTTCATTGCGAAATTGCTGGCCGGGCCGGTAGCGGCTACGGGGCTGGCTGTTGCGGTTGCGGCGGCGGCCGGGCTGGGCGTGCTGGCGGGGCTGGGCGCTCTGCTGACGGGCTGCCAGAAGGAGGACTTTTTCGACCCCGAACTGCCGGTGGAGGACGTGCAGCCCTCTTTCAGCAAAGCGCACGGGCTGATGGACGAGCCGTTCCAGCTCACAATTATCCCTGCGCTTGACGGCAGCAAGATCTACTATACCCTCGACGGCAGCGTGCCGACGGCCAAGAGTCCGGTCTACAAGGGGCCGCTGTCAGTGTCCGGCACTACTATAATCAGGGCGCTCGAGAGGGCGCAGGACGGGCACATCACCAAAGTCGCGACGGCCAGCTACATCTTCGAGGACGTGCTGGACCTCGACTCCACTCCCGCCGGCTATCCGGAAATGTGGGGGCCGTACTGCCAAATCGAGGGGCGCGCCAAGGCCGACTATGCGATGGACCCGCTGATGACGAAGGATCCCGCGCTGCGGCAGAAGATGCTGGCCGGGCTGAGGCAGATTCCCATCGTGTCCATCGTCACCGACAAGGGCAATTTCTTCAATGACTCCGAGGATCCCGACACTGGCGGCATATATATACACACCGGCACTCCGGTGGGCGACGGGCTCGGCAGGGGCTGGGACAGGCCTGTGTCGGTGGAGATCTTCGACGGCGGCAGGATGGACTTGACCGTGGACTGCGGCATCCGGCTCCACGGCGGGCATTCGCGGCTTGCAGAGAAGAATCCCAAGCACGCCTTCCGCCTCAAGTTCAAGAGCGAATACGGTCCGTCCAAGCTCAAGTACGACATCTTCGGCGACGGCGGCCCGGCGGAGTTCAATACGCTGACTCTGCGCACGTTCTTCGGCAATGCCTGGCAGCACTGGGACGGCGGCAACCGCGGCAGGGCCCAGTATGTGCGGGACCTCTGGCACCGATATGCGAGTGCTTCTCTGGGGATGCCGTACAGCAGGGGACGGCACGTGCACGTGTTCATCAACGGTATGTACTGGGGCATCTACAGTCTCTCCGAAAGGATCGACGAGAACTTCTGCAAGTCGCACTTCGGCGGCAAGAAAGATGACTACGATGTGATCAAGGTCGACGAGGAACAGGGCAATTCGGCGGTGGCCGATGCAGGAAGCTTCGCTGCCTATGCTGAGCTGATGGCGCTGGATTGCAAGGACCTGGCGGCAGTAGAGCGGCTGCTGGATGTCGACGAGTTCATAGATTTTATGATCCTGAACCAGTACGCGGGGAATACGGACTGGGATTATCACAACTGGTATGGGGTGTATGACAGAGGGGCGGCTGGAGGCGGGGCTTCCGGCGGGACGAGTGCTTCCGGCGGGACGAGTGCTTCCGGCGGGACGAGTGCTTCCGGCGGGGCTGGCAGCGGGTCCGGCAGCGGGGCTTCGGGAGGCGTGTCTGGTGGCGGGTCCAGGGGCGCGGGTGCTTCCAAGGGGACCGGGGGCGGCGCAGGGTTCCGTTTCCTGGTGTGGGATTCCGAGTGCATCTTCCAGGGCGTGAACGACAATATCCTCGACTGCTACAACAAGGGGAAACCCACGAGCCTCTTCAGCAAGCTCATCAAGAACGACGAGTTCCGAGCGCGATTTGCTTCCCGGGTGCAGGAGTTGAGCGCTCCCGGCGGCCTGCTGACGCCTGAACGGACCACAGCGCTCTGGGACAGCCTCTACCACTCCATCGATATGGCCCTCTATCTCGAGGCCGCGCGCTGGGGCGACTACCGCAACGCCGTCCATCCCTACAATTCCCGTGGCGCACGCTACGACGTCGACAACTACTATATGTCCGAACGCCGCCGCCTTCTCGACAGCTACTTCCCCACCCGTCTGGACATCTACCTGCAGCAGCTCCGCGACAAAGGCTGGCTCGAAGAATAGCCTCCGAAACGCGCCCCTCGGCTTGAGGAATAATCACGCATCTTAACCTCCGGAGCACGTGCTGTGCCGGAGGTTTTTTTCACCTGCCGAGGGCTATCTTTCTGCTCGCTTGCCGAGTTCGTCGGCCCATTCTTGGCTCTCCGGCCCATTTTCCCTGCATATAATGATATTATCCCGGTAAAAACTCATTTTATGCGGCTGTTTTTCTGAAAATCAGCGATTTTAGCCGCATGGTATGAGGAAAAGCGCAGTACAGTCATTTTATGCGCTTGAGCATTGGGATCGAGGTTATTTCCCGGCGGAGCCGAGAATAACCTCTAAAAGTTCTTGATGCCGGCGGCGGAAAAGCGGGCGCGGAAGAAGGGCTGGGAACGGGTTTCCTCCCGGCGGGGCTGCGGGGGGCTCGGGGGAAGGCCCTCCTCGCCACGCCGAGGAAAACCCTTCCGCTCCGGCGTGGACCCAAACAGTGCGAGAACACACCCACATCAAAATCTGTCCATCAGCACCGGCCTCTCCGTGGACAGACAAGGGATAACTATGCATCCGTTCCTCGGAAGTGTGTTCTGGAGCGGAATGCTGCCTTTTGTCTTCCCGGGGTGTCTGGGTGGCGAAGGGTTTTCCTCGGCCGGCAGCAGGAGCCCCTCCAGAGCTCCTGCTGGCGGACGGGAGGAAACCCGTTCTCCGCCGATTCTCCCAGCCCCATCTCCCGCCACCGACAAAAA
>JAFXPV010000081.1 GCA_017527625.1 Bacteroidales bacterium
CGGTCTTCGAAGGCCATCTCCATTCCGGTCTTGCCGGCAAAGTCACCCATGGCATAGCCCTCGTGGCTGTCGAGGAAGTTCTAGTCGACCTCGCTGATGTAACCCAGCAGGTTTCCGCCGGAATTGACGGGATATTCACGGGCAGTGCGGACCACGGCGTCAAAGCCGGGGAACATATAGCTCTTCTCGGCGAATTTGTCGTACATCTCTCCGGGAACCTGCTTGAGGAAGGTGACGGAACCGAAACCTATGCGGCTGCGGTATCTCTTGTAGTAGTCGAAGCGCTCCTTTACGAACTCCGGGTCCAGGTCGAAAATCTTGCAGAATTCCAGGGTGTCGAAAGGCTGCACGTCGATGGGCACCACCTCGAGGTCGTAGATGATCTTGTTGTCTACTATGATTTCGCCGTTGCGGTCGAGGATACGGCCGCGGGCGGGGTAGTTGATCTTGTATTTGAGGGCGTTGTTCTCAGCGTTGATGCGGTACTTGTCCTCGATGATCTGCACGTAGAACAGCCTTGCCATAACGGCGAGGAATGCAATCGCTATCGCGGCGATGAGTACGTTCTTTCTGCTTATCGAGAGTGCCATTCCTTATCTTCGTGAGTTGAACATCGAATAGTCGAGGGCAAGGATCAGCGCAAGGTTGGCGGCGCAGCTCAGCACGAAGCGGAGCAGGGTGGTCACCAGACTTTCCATCCCCACGGAATCGAGGCATATGTAGACTATGAAATAAACCGCCAGGGTCACGAGGATGAAGTTGACGTGCCTCAGCACACCGGCTTCCTGGATCGTGGGTATGACGGCTCTTTCGAGATTGTCCTTGCTGAAGCAGGCGGCATAGAGCGGTTTGCGCGTTGCGGCGAGAGCCACGGATGCGGCTGCGTTCAGGCCCATTATGCCGTCGCACAGTATGTCCACCACAAGTCCGCAGATGAACGCGATGATCATCGACACTCCGGTGTCCTGGTTGAGCGGAAGATAGATAACCAGCAGCGGCAGGCAGCAAAGGTAGATGTACGGTCCGACGTTAACATAGCCGGACAGGACCACCTGGATTACCAGCAGGATGACGTAGAACAATATGCGGCCCCAGCTATCCTTCATCTTCGCCCTCCTCCTCGAGCCGTTCGATTTCTTCCCTGTCGTTGTTGGCCACGACATATACGTGGCGAAGCGAAGTGAAATCCTGGAAAAGGTCTATTTCCAGGTTGAGGTACAGGCCGCTCACCGGCTTTATCTTGCTGATGACGCCCACAGGAATGTCCGGAGGGAAGATGCTGGAGTGGCCGCTGGTAGCCACGGAGTCACCGATGGCGGCGCCGCAGTAGAGCGAAATCTCCGACAGCATCGCCTTGTGCGGGTTGACACCTTCCCAGCGCAGCAGGCCGAAGTGGTCGCTTTTCACGAGGCGGGCACTGATGGACTGCTCAGTATTCAGGAACGAAACCACATAAGAGTAGTTGTCGCTGACAGCATCGATGATGCCCACCACTCCGTTGGGAGTAATCACGCCCATTCCTTCGGTGATGCCGGCACGAGAGCCCTTGTCGATGAGCAGATAGTTGTGCTGCTTGCGGCTGGTGCTCTTCACGATGTCGGCGGAGGTGTAGGAATAAAGGCCCGGCAGGAAGTCTACGACCGAGTCGGGCGCCACCTCGCTGGCCTCGCGTGCCTCATATAGGCTGAGCCTGCGCCGGAGATCTTCGTTCTCCTGCACCAGTGCGAGATTGTCCTTCTTGAGCGAGAAATAGTACCTGATGTCGCTGGTCTTCTGCCAAAGGGAAGCCTGGGCCTCCCTGATTCCGCCCAAAATCCTGTAACGCTGCACGACGCTGTTATTGGCAATCATCACAAGGCATAGCGCCTCCAGTGCAATGAAAACCAATACGTTCACTACATTGCGGACAAGGGCGGGGCGACCTGTCATCTAAACATGAATTTATATGTTGCTGTGTTCTTGAGCGCCTGGCAAGTGCCTCGGGCAACCGCACGGAGCGGATCCTCAGACACGTGGAAGGGGATGTTGATCTTCTTGGCAAGCCTCTGGTCCAAACCTTTGAGCAGGGCGCCGCCGCCTGTGAGGAAGATACCCTTGTGGACGATGTCGGCATAAAGCTCGGGCGGAGTCTTCTCCAGCACGGTGAGGATGGCTGTCTCAAGCCTTACGAGAGATTTGTCAAGGCAGTGCGCAATCTCCTGAGAAGTTACTTCAGCTTCCACGGGGTGGGCGGTCATCAGGTTAGGTCCGCTTACGATGTACGGATCCGGAGTCTCGTCGAGTTCAGCGATGGCTGCACCGATCTTGATCTTGATGTCCTCGGCAGTGATCTCGCCGACCTTGATGTTGTGCTGCTGCCTCATATACTGCTGGATGTCGCTCGTGAAGACGTTGCCTGCGGTGCGGATGCTCTCGCTGGCTACGATACCTCCGAGTGAGATGACTGCGACTTCGGTGGTACCGCCTCCGATGTCGACAACCATATTTCCAGAAGGTGCGGTAACGTCAAGTCCGATACCCAGAGCAGCGGCCATAGGCTCGAACATCATATATACGTCACGGCCACCGGCGTGCTCACAGGAGTCGCGGACAGCACGGATCTCAACTTCAGTACTACCCTTGGGAATGCTGACGACGATCTTGAGGTTCGGAGCGAAGAGCGTGCGCTTGCGGTTGATCATCTTGATGAACTCCCTGAGCATCAGCTCTGCAGCTTCGAAGTCAGCGATCACG
>JAFXPV010000082.1 GCA_017527625.1 Bacteroidales bacterium
GACGGGTGCTGGGCCCACACCATCAGCGGTGCGGCCAGCAACAGAATAAATAGACTTAAGCGTTTCATATTTTTAGTGTCAGGAATTGTCATTCTCCGTAGATGTAGCGGTGCTGCTCTTCGGTGAGGCAGTCGATGCTGACTCCGAGGGTGGCGAGCTTGCGGCGGGCCACTTCGTCGTCGATGGCCTCGGGAACCTGGATGACCATATCGCCGGGAACGCGGCCGAGCGGGTGGTTAGTGGCTATGTAGCGGGCGCTCAGGGCCTGGATGGCGAAGGACATATCCATAATCTCGGCGGGATGGCCGTCGCCGGCAGCGAGGTTCACCAGACGGCCCTGGGCCAGGATGTAGATGGTGCGGCCGTCGGGCAGCTCGTATGCCTCGATGTCCTTGCGGGCGGGACGGTGGCTGACTGACATAGCGGCCAGGTCGGGGATGTTCACTTCGCAGTCGAAGTGGCCGGCGTTACAGCAGATGGCTCCGTCTTTCATTACGCGGAAATCCTCGGCTGTAATGATGTCCTTGCAGCCAGTGACGGTGATGAAGAAGTCGCCGAGAGGGGCTGCCTGCCGCATCGGCATCACCTGGAAGCCGTCCATCACTGCCTCAATCGCCTTGACGGGATCCACCTCCGTCACGATGACTCTGGCGCCGAGGCCCTTGGCGCGCATAGCGACGCCTTTGCCGCACCAGCCGTATCCAGCCACCACTGCCGTCTTGCCGGCCACTATGAGGTTGGTGGTGCGGTTGATGCCGTTCCACACCGACTGGCCGGTGCCGTAGCGGTTGTCGAAGAGGTGTTTGCAGGACGCGTCGTTCACCAGCACCATCGGGAAGGCCAGCTTGCGGGCCTTGTTCATCGCGTTCAGGCGCAGGATGCCGGTGGTGGTCTCTTCGCAGCCTCCCATCACGCCGCTGAGCAATTTCGGGAAAGCGGTGTGTATCTTGTTGACCAGGTCTCCGCCGTCGTCTATTATGATGTTGGGGCCGGCTTCTATCACTTTCGTGATGTGGCGGTCATATTCCGCGTCGCTGGCGTCATACCAGGCGAAGACGTTCAGGCCGTCGTGCACGAGCGCGGCGGCTATGTCGTCCTGGGTGGACAAGGGGTTGCTGCCAGTGACGAACATCTGGGCTCCGCCGGCTGCCAGGGTCTTGCAGAGATATGCTGTCTTTGCCTCAAGGTGCACCGACAGGGCTATCTTCAGTCCGGCGAAGGGCTTGGTTTCTTCGAATTCTTTTTTGAGGGCGGAAAGCAGGGGCATATGCGCTGCCACCCAGTCTATCTTGAGCTTGCCGTCGGGCCAAAGCTCGGGATTCCTTATTTCGTATGCCATTTATTTATAATTGTTTTCCACAAAGATAGTTTAACTTTGTGGTGATATCACTTTTTTAAGCACGTGAATAAATGAAAAATATAGTTTTGGCTGCCGGATACGCCACCAGGATGTATCCGCTAACTGAGAATTTTCCCAAACCGCTGCTGCCCGTAGGTTCGAGCACGATTCTGGACAAGATGCTGGAGGATGTGGACGCTCTGGATGAGATTGACGAGCACATCATAGTCACCAACCACCGCTTCATCGGCATTTTCGAGGAGTGGAGCAAGGAGGCTTCCAAGCGCTACTCGAAGCCCATCCGCCTGCTCGACGACGGCTCTACTTCGAATGACAACCGCATCGGGGCCGTGGGTGACCTCATCGCCGCCATCCGGAAATTCGACATCAAGGACGACATCCTTGTCGCAGCCGCCGACAACCTGCTGGACTTTTCGCTCTCTTCGCTGGTGTCTTTCTTCAAGGAGAAGGGTACTGCCGTGATTTTCTATTACGACGAGATGGACGAGGCTAGGCTGCACCGCTGCGGCGTCATCTGTATGGATGAGGACGGGCGCGTGACCGATATGGAGGAGAAGCCCGCCGAGCCGAAGAGCCACCACGTCACTCCGCCTTTCTACATCTATGGTGCGAAGGACATCCCCGTAATCCTCGACGCCATCGCCAACGGCTGCCAGTGGGACGCTCCCGGCAACCTGGCCGGCCACATTTCCCGCGTCAGCGAGCTCCACGCTATGAAGATGCCGGGCAAACGCCTGGACATCGGAAGTCTTGAAGGCTACCGCGCCATCAGCGGGCAGAACTGAGATGAAAAGGCTGTTTATAATTAACATCGCCGTCGCCGCGATGATGGCCGCTATGGCTTTCTCCTGCGGCCGGACGCCGGTCCCGGACCCGGAGCCGCAGCCGGAGCCGCCTGCCGAGGAGACTGCAATGTATGTGGGCGGGGATATTTCCGTCCTGCAGAGCTATGAGGATGCCGGGGTCGATTTCCTGGATCCTGACGGCAAGAAGATTGCGGATGTGCTGGACTATCTGGGCGGCGAGGCCGTGGGCTGGAATGCGCAGCGCGTGCGTCTTTTCGTGAATCCTTCGCAGAAGGATCCCGACGGAAAGACCGACGCACAGGTCTGCCAGAATCTTGACTATGTGGTTCGTCTCAGCAAGCGCATCAAGGCGAAGGGTTTAGCGCTGCTTTTGGACTTCCATTACAGCGACACTTGGGCGGATCCTTCGAACCAGTGGATCCCGAAGGAGTGGGCTTCTCTGAGCGAGGCGCAGCTGGCTACTAAGGTGTACGACTACACGAAGGCCTGTCTGGAGCGCTTAGTGGCGGAGGGCGCAGCTCCCGACTTCATCCAGCCGGGCAATGAGATTTCTTACGGAATGCTATGGAGCGCCGACGTCAACCGTTCGTCGAAGACCAACCGCTGCTACAGCGATTCTCCCGACGCCAACTGGAGCCGTTTCGTCAATTTGCTCAGTCAGGCCGTGAAGGCTTGCCGGGAGGTCTGCCCGAAGGCGAAGATCGTCATCCACACTGAGCGTGCCGGCCAGCCGCAGGTGCTGAAAAGTTTCTACACGAGGATGGCTTCCCTGGATTATGATGTGATAGGTCTCTCCTACTATCCTTTCTGGCACAATTCGCTTTCTGTGCTGTCGCAGTCGCTGGATATGCTTGCTTCTTCTTTCCCCGACAAGAAGGTGCAGATCGTGGAGACGGCTTATTACTATCAGTGGCAGCCGAAGGTGGGCGGCGGCATCGACTATGATTTTTCTTCGAAATGGCCTGTCTCTCCCCAGGGCCAGGAGGCTTTTGCCAAGGACCTGATTGCCGAGCTGAAGAAGCACGGCAATGTGAACGCTCTCTACTGGTGGTTCCCCGAGGAGAACGGCAACGGTCCTGACAACAGGGTTCTCAGTTACTGGGTGAACCGTGGTCTGTGGGATGACAACACGCACAAGGCGCTTCCCGCTCTGTTTATCCTGAAGAATTTCGTGAGGTAGCTAGTCGCTGAAGTTGTGGTCGACGACGACCATCACCTGCATTCCGGGGATGAGTGCGCTCAGTTCTTCGGTCAGCGCCTTGCATAGCGCCGGCTCGTCGTGCACTGAATAGTCGGGCACTACGTCCACCGACACGAGGTTATCTTCTTCCGAGCAGTAGAATCCGTGGATCTGGACTATCTCGGGATGGGCTGCCAGGGTGCGTGTCACGAGTGTCTGGAGTTCCTTGCGTTTGTTTTCTCCTGTCGCTATCGAGTAGATTCCCACGGTCATTATGATGTTGTGTTTCATATACATCATAGCTGATATCTTGCGGGTCAGTCCGTGGATTTCCTGCGCTGTCAGGGTGTCGTTGACGCTGACGTGGAGTGATCCGATCATCAGGTCGTGGCCGTAGTTATGGAGGATTATGTCGTATATCCCGTGGACTTCGTCGAACTCCATTATTTCTTTTTTGATGGAGGCAATCAGTTTGGGTGACACTCTCGCTCCCAGCAGTTCGTTCACGGGGGATGCTATCATCTCGACGCCGGCTTTGATGATGAAGATTGATATCAACGCGCCGAGGATGCCGTCGAGGGATACTCCCCATAGGAGCATTATGCCTGCGGAGATGAGTGTTGCCAGCGTGATGATGGCGTCAAAGAGGGCGTCAGACCCGGATGCCACCAGTGCGTCGCTCTCGAGTTTTTCACCTTGTTTCTTGACATAGCGTCCGAGGAGCAGCTTGACGACGATTGCCACGATGATGACTATGAGTGTGGCTGTGGTATAGCTGGGTTCGGTGGGGTTTATGATTTTCTTGACGGATTCGATGAGTGAGGTGATACCTGCGGACAGCACGATGACGGCGATGATGATCGCGCTGAAGTACTCGACGCGTCCGTGTCCGTAAGGGTGCTCGCGATCGGCAGGACGCTGCGACAGTTTGGTCCCGACGATAGTTATCACGCTCGACAGGGCGTCGCTAAGGTTGTTCACGGCGTCCATCACGATCGCGAAGCTGTGCGCCAGCACACCCACTATCGCCTTGAATGTCGCCAGCAGGACATTAGTCAAAACTCCGACGACGCTAGTCTTGATGATTTGTTGACTGCGGTTCATAGCTGCAAAGGTAATCTATTTTTCATTATGAGTGTGGGATTAAAATTCCCAAGTGCGGCAGCAATGTTGTCTTCCGCAGTATGCGAGTCGGCGGCCTAAGTCGCATACCGTGGAGCGAATATGCGGGATAAAACCTGTTTTTGGCTCCGTGGTATGTGGATTTTGACCGAAAGTCGCATACTGCGGAATTGGTTTGCGTTTTTGGATTCAGCGCGGTGGCTCACCCCAGTAGGAAAGAAGGGCCTTCGGGAAGCTCGTTCGCTTCGCTCTCTCGTACCCTCCCATTGCCTGCTTCGTCATCGCTGCGCGATAACTCGCATTCAACGGGCACCCTCCCCTTCCCTGGCCGGGTGGCCATGTTCCCTCAGACCCTTCTTTCCTGATGGGGTAAGCTGTACGGTATTTTGTGCTAAGCCACTATATTGTATCGCGATTTGGTACAATCGTTTTCTATTTTTGAATTTGCATAATGCCTTTTCTTATTCCTTTGAGGACAACCGGATTTATAATAATCTTAGGATAAAAAAGCGATATTTATTAACTTACGCGTTTAGTTTAGAACCACCATTTATTACAATACCTATGGCCAAGAAAAACACGGCTGACGTTGGATTTGAAAAACAAATTTGGAACGCAGCAGACGTTTTAAGAGGTAGCATGGATGCATCTGAATACAAGCATGTTGTGTTAGGCCTCATTTTTCTCAAGTATATTTCGGACCGATTTGAACAGCGATACGCCGAATTAGTAGATGAAGGTTACGGAATGGAAGAAGACAAAGACGAATATACCAGCGTCAATATCTTCTGGGTACCAGCCAAAGCAAGATGGGAAACTATTGCTGGTGCAGCCCACACCCCCGAAATCGGTCTTGTCATTGACGAAGCAATGCGAATGATTGAGAGTGAGAATCTTAAGCTCAAAGGCATACTTCCGAAGAATTTTGCCCGTCCAGAATTGGATAAGCAGCGATTGGGCGATGTAGTGGACCTCTTCACCAACATCAACATGAAAGAACACGGCGACAGCAAGGACATCCTTGGCCGAACTTACGAGTACTGTCTCTCGATGTTCGCTTCCCAAGAGGGCAAGAACGCCGGCGAATTCTACACGCCCGCATGTATTGTGCGCACGCTCGTTGAGGTTCTGAAACCCTACCACGGCCGCGTTTTCGACCCGGCCTGCGGCTCCGGCGGCATGTTCGTCCAGTCCGCTAAATTCATTGAGCGTCACCAGGGAAGGATTGCAGACATTTCTGTCTATGGCCAGGAAAGCAATCCCACCACTTGGAAGATGGCCCAGATGAACCTGGCCATCCGCGGCATCGATGCAGATCTTGGCAAAGCCAATGCAGACTCCTTCCTCAACGACCAGCACTCCACCCTGAAGGCCGACTTCGTGATGGCAAATCCTCCGTTCAATATGAGCGACTGGGGCGCCGACAAACTTCAGGACGATGTGCGTTGGAAATACGGCATCCCCCCTGCTGGAAACGCCAACTTTGCTTGGCTGCAGCATATGATTCACCACCTCTCGCCGGTTGGCAAAATTGGTATGGTGCTCGCCAATGGCTCCCTCTCTTCCCAGAGTGGTGGCGAAGGATCCATCCGTGAGAACATCCTTAAAGCAGACCTCGTGGAATGCATTGTAGCGCTGCCTGGCCAGCTCTTTTATTCCACCGGCATCCCCGTGTCGTTGTGGTTCCTCAACCGCAACAAGAAGCAGCCCGGCAAGACCCTCTTCATTGACGCCCGCAACCTGGGCACCATGGTAACCCGCCGTCTGCGCGAGCTGATGGAAGAGGACATTATGAAGATTGCCGAAACCTACGACAAATACGTAGCCGGTGAATTGGAAGACGAAAAAGGCTTTTGCGCCGTAGCAACACTTGAGGACATCGCTAAACAGGACTACATTCTTACGCCCGGCCGTTATGTTGGCATTGCTGAGACTAAGGATGATGGCGAGCCTTTCGAAGAGAAGATGACCCGTCTCACAAGTGAACTTTCAGAGATGTTCAAGAAGTCTCACGAGCTGGAGGAGGAAATCCGAAAGCAGCTCGCATCAATAGGTTTTGAACTGAAATAGTGTATCTTATCCTCTTTGTTCATTTTAACACAGAGGATATGAAAGAAACATTTATCACCCAGATTACGGAAGCAATGTCCGGAACATTGACAGTAGACCAGATGACCCAGCTGAGCAGCGTCTTATTGCAGACGCTTTCCGGCTACACGCTCATAGATGAAGGCGGCAAGGTCCAGGAGGACATTGTCACCAACACCCGTCTGCTGGAGATATTCCTGTCTGCCAAGCTGGTGGAAGGCTGCTCTGCCAAGACCATCAAATACTACGAGACAACCATCAAGCAGCTGTTCCGATATATGCCTAAGGCCGTCAAAGATTACACGACTGATGACCTTCGCGCCTACTTGGCAGTCTTCCAGAAGAAGCACAAGTCCAGCAAGGTTACCATTGACAACATCCGCAGAATTTTCTCATCCTTCTTCTCCTGGCTGGAGGATGAGGACTTTATCCTGAAAAGCCCTGTTCGTCGTATTCACAAAGTCAAAACCGGAGAACAAGTTAAGGAAACAATCTCGGATGAGAATATGGAAATTCTTCGTGACAACTGCAAGAATATCCGTGACCTGGCCATCATAGACCTGCTTTCCTCAACCGGAATGCGTGTCGGTGAATTGGTCAAGCTCAACCGAGCGGATGTCAATTTCAATGAGCGTGAGTGCATTGTCTTCGGTAAGGGCAACAAAGAAAGGGTGGTTTATTTCAACGCCCGGGCCAAGATTCACCTGCAGCAGTATCTCAAAAGCCGCAAGGATAAGAATCCGGCCCTGTTCGTGACGCTCGACAAACCGCACGAGAGGCTCCAGATCTCCGGCGTTGAGGTACGCCTCCGCCAACTGGGCCGCAGCCTTAAGGTGCCACGCATCCATCCTCACAAGTTCCGCCGAACACTGGCCACCATGGCCATAGACAAAGGAATGCCCGTGGAGCAGGTGCAGAAACTCCTTGGTCACGTCAAGATTGACACTACCATGCGCTACGCAATGGTGAACCAGACCAACGTCAAACTCTCACACCGTAAATTCATCGCCTGATGACCGCACTTCACGCATACAGCCGTCGCAGGCGTCGTTTCTTGACCCCAAGGAGGCCAAGAAATCATAATTTAGAGGAACAGGCACAAGCGCTGTACAAGTCTTGGTTTGTTGATTTTGAGCCGTTTAAGGATGGTAGGTTTGTGGATTCTGAGCTGGGGATGATTCCAGAAAGCTGGAAAATTAAACGCGCAGAAGA
>JAFXPV010000083.1 GCA_017527625.1 Bacteroidales bacterium
AGAAGAAAACAAAGTGTAACTTTGTAAGCAGTATTTCGGACTTGTGCATGTTTAATAGTAAAAACGAGGACAAAAGATGAAAAGCATTCTGAGAATATCAATCTGCGCGGTGCTGCTGGTGGCAGGGCTTTGTGGATGTGAGAAACTTGATATGAGCAAGCTGGAAGGCACCTGGTCTGAGCAGTATGATCCGACGGTCTTTGCGATGGATGGCTCTGTGGAGTACACCTTTGATGGGAACGGCCATTATCAGCTCCATGTTTATGTGCTGGGCTGTGAATCGCAACACTACACCGGCACGTATGCCATCGACCTTATTGACAAGGGCACCATTACCATCAATCCGGCGATGTCAGACTTCAGCAATGTCACCTATAAGCTTGTGAAGTTGACATCCAAGGAGATGGAATGGCAGAAGGAAGGCACGACCTATTCTGTCGGGACCTGGGGCTCTGATTACCGGCACTTTGTGAGGGGAAAATAGATCTTTCGGCTTCGCCTCAGGATGACAATCCTTAGAATGACAGAACTGCCGTTATCTCAGAGTGAGGTGGCGGCGGTTTTATTTAATATGGTTTCCAAGACTACTTGCAGAGAGCCTGATAGAACCCCATCATCTGCTCTTGGAGGGCGGCGGGGTCGGAGGCTTTGCCTGTGCCAGCTGGACACAGAATGGATGGGAGTGCCCATTTGGCCATTCTGTGGCACGAAAACACGCGATTTTACGAAAAAAACGGCCGTAGAATGAAAGAACCAGCCTCTTTTTTCATTTTGTGGCAAAAAAATGAATCTGGAGAACCTAAGAAGCTATTCTGGCCACCCAAGAAGTTTTCAATGAATAACCGATTACAAGTGTCTTTGATAGTCCATCTTTTCGTGAAGGATACGATCTACCCAGATGGATCCATCGTTGTGCTTCTTATAGAAAACAATGTGATGCCCAACCTTAAAACCGAATAGGCCAGGCTTTATGACATCGTATTCCTTTTCAAGAAAAACAGGCAATCTGTTCAATCCTTGAATAGCGGTATAAATCTGCCGATAATAGATGACAGCCTGGTCTTCAGACCAGGTTTCAGCGGTGTATTCCCAAATGCCGTCCAAATCGGCAATAGCTTTTCTGGAGAATCTAATCTTAGCCATTGTTCCTCCGCTTTGCTTTCAACTCCTCCAAGTGGGACTCGAAGTCAAAGTCTTCGACATACCCGCTTACTTCACCTTCCTCAATAGCAGCGCGGAGAGCCGCTATTTTCTGCTCATCCTCTTCCAGCCTTCTGAGCCCAGCACGAATCACCTCACTGGCGTTCGTGTATCGGCCGCCTTGGACACTGGCTTGAATAAATGCATCAAAATGAGATCCTAATGCGACAGTAGTAGTTTTCATTACAATCAGAATTTGTTACAAACATAAGAAATATTCTTATGCTATACAACGTTGATTCCGCTTCAGCTAGTGAAGTTTTGTGGAGGAAAAAGGAGGAGTGTGTGTACATTTGTATAGGCGTTCAAAAGTAGTCTAAAAGTGGAAGGGTATATTGTAAAGCACGCTTTCAGGCATTTTCTGCCGGCAGCGATTCTGTCGGGCACCATCGTGGAACTGCGTGTCATTACGGACGGTATTATCGTCAGCCGTCTGATAGGCCCTTCGGCTCTGTCCGCCATCAATTTCTATATGCCGCTGGACTCGACGCTGGAGGCGATCATCACCATTTTTGCATTCGGCGCCAGTTTTCTGGCGGCCGGAAGGATGGGACGGCAGGATTATCGCGGAGCGTCGCAGTTGTTCAGTGTCTCGCTGACATGCACCAGTGCATTTATCGTTCTGCTGACAGGCCTGTTCGTGCTGTTCTTCCAGCCTCTGGTTTCCCTGCTGGCAAGCAGCGAAGCATCTGTTGTCCGAGACTATACTGCCACCTATCTGCGGTGGATGCTGCCGACCTTCCTTATCATGGCGCCGAACAGCGTCTTGCGCGCTTTTGTCAATATAGACGGGAGGCCGCGGCTTGTGACGGCATCGATCCTTGTCAGTTTCCTGCTCAATCCGGTTCTGGACTATGTGATGATCCGTTTCGTCGGGCTGGGAATGGCCGGCGCTGCGATAGCCACCCTGATCAGCGACTTGGCCGGATTTACCGTCGTAGTGGTGTATTACTTACGGAAGCAATCTTCCTTCCGCTTTAAGATGCCTGCAGGATGGGCAAAGTTGCTCCGTGCCAGCTTATTGGTAGGCATCCCGCTGGCCGCCTCGCAGTTCCTGTTCGCCGCCCTGGACCTGATACTCAACCGCATTGTCCTCTTCTTCAAAGGTGTGGACGGCATTTTTATCTGGGCAGTGGTGATGGAGGTCGTATCTCTCTGCGAGATGCTTATCGAGGGAGTCACCGAGATGAACCAGTCGATCGGCGGCATGCTGCTCGGATCGTCCGACTTCAAGGCCTTCCGCGTATATGTGCGGAGGACCTTGCGCTTCATCTGTATCTCGCTGCTGGCAATCAGTACCTTGATGCTGGCCTTCCCGCAGGCCTTGTTCTCCCTGTTCGGAGCAGACGGCGAAGCTGCAATCCTTGCGGAAGGCTGCCGGGTACTGCGGATAATGTCGCTGTTCATCATCCCGCTCTCGCTGATTACTTTCTTCGAGAATATTCATGCAGTCGTCGGCCGTGAACGGCTCGCCCTGGCCTTTGAAAATGTGCAGGCAGGAGCTATGGCGGGAGTGCCTTTGTTGGCGGGCCTGCTCTGTCCTGATCTGTTCTGGTGGGCTTTCCCCCTGCAGGCTCTGCTGCTCTTCGTCGTCCAGATGGCGTGGACCTGGCGGACTCAGCGCAGGGAACACAATGTGCGGGCGCCTTTCCTCGAGGAGGTCTTCCCTACGGACGTGGAGGCCGACTTCGACGTCGAGTACAGCAAAAAGTCAGTCGAAGGTACGATGAAGGATATCCGGATAATTGCCGCTGTCTGCGAACTTCCGGCCGCAGGGGAAGCAGCCCTCTTAGGCTGCTGTGAGAGCCTGATGGGCAAGCTGCTCGACCGGCGGAAGGTGGACAAGAGCATGAAGAGCGGCTTCGAGATCCGTCTCGTGGACAAGCCGGACATAACTTGCGTCACATTCAAGACCATAGGCAGGCCGATGCAGATTGAGCCTGACTACTCTGGCAGCGTTTACTGCATCGACTACAAGTATATGTACGGCGTGAATATGACCTACCTGGAGTTCCAGAAGTAACAACAGACTGGCACAAAAAAAGTCGCAGCAACCGTGGGGTCGCTGCGACTGATTGCATTCTATGTATGTCGTCGAGAATGCCGAAGTAAATACTAATGTGTATTTGTAACAGTTATGACTACGGAGTTTGCGCCAGTATAACTGAGGGTGATAGTACCTGAATTGAACTTCTTTTCAGTACTGAAAGTGATAGCTTCACTAGTAGTATTAGTTATGTTAATAGAAGTTTGACTGGAAGTTGCAGTAACCATTGCACCAGAGGCGGATCCTATACCCTCACCATGCCGGCCGCTGATGTGACAATATCGGCCGACTAAATAGACCGGTCTGATGTCAAAGCCGCCCGGGAGGCCTCACAAAAGAGAGTCCCGGGCGGTTTCTAGTGAGGAAGTGGCAGTGAGGTTGAAGGTTGTTTCTACTGCTCCGCCCACGTATTTGTACAGGGTCATCTTCTTGCGGACGATTGTGCCGGAGAACGCTTTCACTATCTGCTCGCCGGTGGTGGGGTACAGGTCAAAGCTGTTGCTGCTTGTCCAGCGGGCTTCGAAGGTATATCTTGAACTTCTGATCTGGTCTTTCACGCTTTTCACGCTGAGTGTGATAATGCCGGTATTGCCATCGTTTTCGAACTCCATCAGTATGACACCGGTTACTTCTACTTCTTTGTTGGTGGCGCAGGTAATCTCAGTGGTAGTGAATTCTCCCATCCAGGTTTCATTGACCGGTTGGGATTCTGATATCTCCTTGGTGCACGATGTGCAGGCCAGGCAGAGGAGCCCGGCAATCACGGTAATAATCTTTTTCATATCATTCATCTGTTTTGGCAGTTCTGATATGTAAACACAAGACATAAAAAATACGTCAGACAAATTGCTTCATCAGTTAAACTATTTGTAAATTCGATAGTCAAACAATGCAAATCGTTTAACACAACAGTAAGCAAAATGAAAAAACTTATCTTCGGGCTTTTCGCCCTTCTGATGACGACCTGTGCTTTTGCACAGCCGCAGTTCAATGCTGAAGACATGGCCAAGATGCGTGTTGACCGCATCAAGGAGACCTGCAAGACCACAGATGCACAGTACAAGAAACTGTACGACTATTTCCTCAAGGATTCACAGCAGATGATGGAAATGTTCCAGAACAACCAGGGCGGCGGCCCCGGCGGTTTCGATATGGAAGCTATGCAGAAGAGGATGCAGGAGCAGGAAAAATTCATCAAGAGCGTTCTGACTGCTGACCAGTACAAGAAGTACGACGAGGAGATGCAGCGTATGCGTCAGGGCGGAGGCTTCGGTGGAGGCTTCGGCAGATAGGACGGCCCGCGATGCGTCAATCAAAAAAGCAGGTCGCAGGCCTGCTTTTTTGCATAAATAAGATTAAATTTGTGTCAAAGGCTAAACGCAATATCAAACTATGAAAAAACTTCTTCTGCTTTTGTCTGTGCTTGCCCTGTTCGGGTGCAGCAAGACTGTCAACACTCCTGTCCTCACCATCGAAGGAGGCCAGATCCAAGGTGTAACGACTGACATCCCCGGCGTGCTCGTATATCGTGGCATTCCGTACGCAGCTCCGCCTATCGGAGAGAACCGCTGGAAAGAGCCGCAGCCGGTAGTTCCCTGGCAGGGCGTACGCCTGTGCGACCGCTTCGGTCATCCCAGCTATCAGGCTATCCAGTATCCCGGCGGATACTACACCGAGTGGGGTTATGGCGGAGAGGCTCCCTACAGCGAGGACTGCCTCTATGCAAATGTATGGACCAAGGCTTCAGGCCATCCTGAGAAGAAACTCCCCGTAGCACTCTGGATCCACGGCGGCGGATACCGCGAAGGTTTCGGATCAGAGCCTGAGTTCGACGCCCAGGAGTGGGGCGCGAGAGATGTAGTCCTCGTGTCAATCAACTACCGTCTCGGTGTCTTCGGCTTCCTGACCCATCCCGACCTTGCAGCCGAGAGCCCTCACGGCGTATCCGGCAACTACGGTATCCTCGACCAGATCGAGGCCCTGAAGTGGATCAAGAAGAATATCGCCCAGTTCGGCGGCGACCCTGACAATGTAATGATATTCGGCCAGAGCGCCGGTGCCGGCAGCGTGAAGACCCTCTGCGAGTCTCCGCTAGCCCGCGGCCTCTTCCACAAAGCCGTGATTATGTCCGGCGGCGGACTGACAGTGCCTCAGGCAGCTCCCGCAGCAGCCCCTGCACGCCCTGCCAATCTGCCCGCAATGCCCGCTTCTGCAATGCGTATGTTCCGTCCGACCAACATAGCTGACGCCCAGAATGCAACCAAGGAAATTATGGACTGGGCAGGCTTTACCGACCTCAAGAAGATGCGCGCCGCAGCTACGGAGACAATCCACGCTCTGGGCACCATCTACAACGCAGCCTCAGGCAAATTCGGCTATATCAGCGGTTCGCCGATGGTGGACGGCTACGTAAGCCTCGAAAGCTTCGATGCAGCTGCAGCTGACGGCACTCTTGCCGACGTTCCCTATATGATCGGCTATACCCTCAACGATATGGGAGATATGTCCGGCGGCATCGCAGCATTCTGCCTCAACCGCGAGGAGAAAGGCAACAAGGCCTGGGCATACGAATTCGCCCGCCCTCTGCCTGACGACGGTTCACATCCCGAAGTGACAGCCCGCCTCAAAGGCGCCTTCCACTCATCAGACCTCTGGTTCGTATTCAAGTCCCTGAAGCACTGCTGGCGTCCCTGGACCCAGGGTGACTGGGATCTCTCGACCAAGATGATCGACGCCTGGACCAACTTCGCTAAGACAGGCGATCCCGGAATGGGCTGGGAGCCTTATACCAAGGCGAATCCGAAGTTTATGCGCTTCAAACTGGATTCAAACGACGCCGAGGCTTCTGATATGGGCGACCCCATCAGGCCGTAAAGTCTGACGGCAGGAACAACTGACTGAAGTCCGACCCCGGTGAGGGCCGGACTTCTTCATTTTAGGCCTGATACAATTGGAATTGCGCACAAGCTTGCTTAAATTTGGACTAGAAAAACCTAACAAAACTGTGTATGCGTACTAAAGCTTTCGGACGCGCCGTCTTCACGGCCGCTGTCCTGCTCCTGTCGCTGGCATCCAACGCGCAGGAAAAGAACACTTTCTGCAATCCGCTCGATCTGGTTGTGCCGGGCGAGCGTTCCTACAGAGGCGGAGAGCCGGTAGTTCTGGTCTACCAGAACGACTACTTCCTTTTCGTCTCCCATCGCAAAGGCTACTGGTACTCTCCCGACTTCAAGGACTGGACCTACGTCGACGCTCCGAACTATCCGGGCGGAGTGGTTTCTGTCGTCGAGATGGACGGAGAACTGATCGGCTGCTCAATGAACAACAAGAATGTCTACAAGGCAATCGACCCGAAGGCAGGCACCTGGGAGCTGATAGGCACCCTCGACAGCGACCGCTACGGCGACGCCAATATGTTCGTGGATGACGACGGGCGCCTCTACCTCTACTACGGCTGGTCACAGCTGATGCCCTTCAAGGTAGTAGAGCTGGACAAGAAGACCTTCAAGGAGATCGCAGGGCCGAACGTCCTTTTCTTCAGCGACTATCGCAACCACGGCTTCGAGAAGCGCACCCACGACGATGTGATCTATTCCATCTTCGGCGGGCGCCGCGACTACTTCGAGGAGGAATATCCCTGGATCGAAGGTCCGTGGATGACCAAGCATAACGGCAAATACTATCTCCAGTACGCCGCCATCGGCCTGGAGCTTCTCTCATATTCTCACGGTGTGTACGTCGGCGACAGCCCTATGGGCCCCTTCACATACTCTGAGCACAACCCCCTGACCTTCAAGACCACCGGTTTCGCAGTGGGCGCCGGCCACGGCAGCACCTTCCACGACAAGAACGGCCAGCTGTGGACCATCTGTATGATTCCCGCCAGCTACGGCGGAGCGGGCCGCGGCTCAGAGCTCGCCATCTTCCCGACAGCGGTGGACGCTGAAGGCGTGATGCACGCCAATGAAGAGTTCGGCGACTATCCCCAGTTCTGGCCCGGCACCCGCACCGACGCTGTGGACCACAACTGGACAGGCTGGAAGCTCCTTTCTCACCAGAAAAAAGTGACCGTGTCGTCAACCTTCGAGAACTTCGTTCCCGAGAATGCTGTCGACGAGGACTTTATGACAAACTGGGCTGCTGAAACAGGCAATCCTGGCGAATGGTTCCAGGTTGACCTCGGCAAGGTGGCCGACATCTACGCAATCCAGTGCAACTGGGACCACATCGGTGCCCAGCAGGCAGCAGCCGGCGGCTTCGGCGGCGCAGCTCCCCAGCTCCCCGAATTCTACCAGTGCTTCAAGGTTGAGGTTTCCATCGACGGTCAGAACTGGACCACCGTCATTGACAAGCCCGCCAACAAGATGGACTTCCACCACGACTATACCGAGCTGGCCAAGCTCGCTCAGGGCCGCTATGTGAAGGTTACCAACACCCGCCAGTGCCACGACGGTGCCAAGTTCAGCATCAAGGACCTGCGCGTGTTCGGCAACCCGTACTCTGCAGGCAGCGTCAAGGTGGCCGACTTCAAGGTCGTACGCAGTCAGAAGGACCGCCGCGAGGCCGAGCTCCTCTGGGAGCCCGTTCCCGGTGCTGACGGCTACATCATCCGCTACGGCATCGAGCCCGGCAAACTTTACAACAGTTACATAGTATACGACAAGAACTACCTGAAACTCCACAGCCTCAACACAGCTCCCGAGTATATCTTCGAAATAGAGTCGTTCGACTCAGGTCTCGACTACTACTATCCGAGGAGCGAGGAAGTCAACGGCACCGGCGGAGAAGTCGAGATCAACAAACGCGGCCAGGGCCGCAGCGGTTTCGGCCGTAACGACCCGAACACCAAGCGCGTGATGATCAAGGAAGGCGTCGACCGCTATGTCTTCGAAGGCATAGACCCCGGCACCTGGACCATCAATCACAGCTACGGTCCCGTTCTCTGGTCCGGCGAACTCACCGCTGCTGACCTCATCGGCACCGGCGAACCCGGCATCGAGGCGAAACTTACCGATATGGGCGTAGGCACCCAGGTAAATGCCGAGATGTGGATGAAAGTGGAGCGCGGCCCCGAAGCGGGCAAGGTTATCCTTGAAATCCGTCATCTGCCCCGTCAGGGCGGCTGGCCCGGAATGATGGGCGGCGGCGGAATGATGGGCGGTTCTGTCTCTTCACCTGTCGTGAATCCGGACAATACCGTGACATTCAACTACCGTGACCCCAACGCCAAGTCCGTGAAAGTGAACGCCCAGTTCGCCGGCACCCAGGATATGGTCAAGGGCGCGAACGGAGTGTGGAGCATAACCCTCGGCCCCGTCGAGCCGGATATGTACCCCTACAGTTTCATCGTGGACGGCGTGACCATTATGGACCCCCAGAATCTTGACTGGTTCCCCAACGAGACCTTCAAGAACAGCATCGTGGACGTGCGCGGCAACGGCGCGCCCCTGCTGCACGCCCTTACCAACGTGCCCCACGGCAGCGTGGACTATGTGAACTACTGGTCCGAGAGCCTGGGCACCTGGGGCAACGCGATAGTCTACACGCCCCCGCAGTACGACAAGAACAAGAATAAAAAATATCCTGTATTCTATCTCATCAGCGGAACGACCGACACTGAGGAAGTTTACTTCAAGGTGGGCCGGATGAACCTCATCCTCGACAACCTGATCGCCCAGGGCAAGGCAAAGGATATGATCATCGTGCTGCCTTACGGCAATCCGTCTAAATATTTCCCGGCAGGGCAGGCTCCGCGCGGCGACCTCTTCACCACCGATGTGCTCAACGACCTTATGCCTTTCGTGGAGAAGAACTACCGCACCATCAACGACCGTGACCATCGCGCCATCGGCGGCTTCTCACGCGGCGGCAACCAGGGACTGTCCATCGGCCTGACCAACCTCGACAAGTTCTCCTGGCTGTGCTCGTACAGCTCTTTCACCAGCACCACCCTCCCGGGCGGCATCTACGACGACCCGAAGATCAACGACAAGATCCACCTCTTCTGGCTGGGCGTCGGCACCGACGACTTCCTCTACGGCAACGCCAAGGATTATATGGACTTCCTTGACAGCAAAGGCATCAAAAACGTCAAGGTGTTCACGACCGGCAAGTTCGGTCACACTTGGATGAACGCCAAGTATTTCCTCGATGAAACTCTGCCCCTTCTTTTTCAGACTAAATAGCTATGAAAACATATAGAATACTTATCGCAGCGGCTCTGCTCGTGATGCTTCCGCTGCTCAGCCAGGCCCAGCCTCCCCAGGCCGGCGAAGGCCAGCGTCTCACTCCGCAGGTTATGGCACGTCTGTTCCCCGCGGGCGTCGTGTCTCCCGAGTACAACGCAGACGGTTCAGTTACTTTCTGCTGTCAGGCCGCAGATGCAAAGTCTGTAGAGCTTGACTGCCAGATGCTGCCCCAGGCAATGCCTATGACCAAAGATGCCAACGGCGTATGGAGCATCACCGTCACCCCCGGAAAGCCGGACATCTATCCTTATGCCTTCGTCATCGACGGCACGAAGGTGGCCGACCCCAACAATATGTTCATATTCCCCAACGAGGGTTTCAAATATTCCCTTGCCGACGTCAAAGGTCCCGAGCCGTCGGTGCAGGACATCCAGGACGTGCCTCACGGCAAGGTAAGCTACCGTTTCTACCATTCGAACACCTGCGGCATCGACCGTCAGATGTGCGTCTACACCCCTGCGGGCTATAACCCCGCCGGAAAGGAGAAACTCCCCGTGCTCTATCTCATCCACGGTATGACCGACACCTGGGAGACCTGGTTCAAGGTGGGACACGTCAACAACATCCTCGACAACCTCATCGCAGCAGGACTTGCCAAACGTATGATCGTGGTGATGCCTTATGCCAATCCTTATCCCGAGATGATGCGTCAGGGTCTCGCCGACCGCTATGACTCGATGGACACCGACCGTGTGGCAGCTGAGATCATCAAAGACGTGAAGCCTTTCATCGAGGCCAACTATGCCGTCAAGACCTCTGCCCGCGACCGCGCAGTGGCCGGTTTCTCTCTCGGCGGCCGCCAGGCCCTCGCAACGGGCCTCGGCAACCCCAAGGAGTTCCAGTGGGTGTGCGCTATGGCTCCGGCCATCTTCGGCAATGAGTACGAGACCAATTTCAGCAACGGCACCTACGCCCCCGTGAACACCATCAACAAAAACTACAAGCTCGTGTGGATCGGCACTGGAACCTCTGATTTCCTGATCGAGGCTTCCCGCGGCCTGGACGCATACCTTACAAAGAACGGCGTAAAACACACCTTCTACACTCCTGACGGCGGCCACACCTGGATGAACTGCCGCGATTATCTGACACACATAGCACAGATACTGTTCAAGTAACACGCAATTATGAAAAAACTACTGATAAGCTTCTTCTCGCTTGCTCTGCTCCTGGCCTCCTGCGGCCCGAAGCAGACTTATGAATATCCTTTCCAGAACCCTGACCTCAATATCGAGGAACGTATCGACAATCTGATGTCCCTGCTCACCGTCGAGGAGAAGGTGGGTTTGATGATGAACAAGAACGTGTCTGTGGACCGTCTCGGCATCCCTTCATACAACTGGTGGAGCGAGGCCTGCCACGGAGTGCGTCAGGACGGATACACTGTATATCCCCAGCCTATCGGAATGGCAGCCGCTTTCAACCCTCAGCAGATGTATGATGTCTTCTCACAGGTTTCCGACGAGGCCCGTGCCAACTGGAACCGCTCGAACCACGACATCTTCAACGTGCCGATGGGAGTGACCTATTATCCCGGCAACCCGGAGCTTTCGTTCTGGTGCCCGAACATCAACATCTTCCGTGACCCCCGCTGGGGACGCGGCCAGGAGACCTGCGGCGAGGATCCCTATCTGACCGGAGTCCTCGGTTTGCAGACGGTGCTCGGAATGCAGGGCAATGACAAGCACTATTTCAAGACCCACGCTTGTGCCAAGCACTACGCCGTACACAGCGGTCCCGAGCCTCTGCGCCATACCTATGACGCACGCGTGTCTCAGCGCGACCTCTGGGAGACTTACCTCCCCGCTTTCAAGAAGCTGGTGGTGGAAGGCAACGTGCGTGAGGTGATGAGCGCCTACAACCGCTACGAAGGCGTGCCCTGCAGCTCCAACGACCGTCTGCTGAACGACATCCTCCGCGGCAAGTGGGGCTTCGACGGCATCGTGGTCACTGACTGCGACGCCATCAACAACTACTATACCCGCGGCCAGCACGAAACCCAGCCCGACGCTCTGAGCGCCGCAGTTGAGGTAGCCCTGAACGGCGCCGACCTGGAGTGCGGAAAAGTTATGATGGTTCTTCTCGAGGGTCTTGAGAAAGGCCTCATCAAGGAGAGCGAACTCGACGTGCACCTGCGCAAGATCCTCCGCGGCCGCTTCGAACTGGGAATGTTCGACCCGGCTGACCGCCTGCCCTGGGCAAACCTCGGCGAGGACGTGATCAGCAGCGAGGAGCACGATGCCCTTGCCACCCAGGCAGCCCGCGAATCTATGGTTCTCCTTTACAACAAGGACAACACTCTTCCTTTGTCAAAGGATATCAAGACCCTTGCAGTGATCGGCCCCAATGCTGACGATGCCGCACTGCTCAACGGCAACTACGGCGGCACTCCGACAGCAGAGCACACCCACTCGCTGCTGGACGGCATCAAGGCCGCCCTGCCCGGCGTCAACATCATCTACGCCAAGGGCTGTGAGCTCACTGACGATTACAACACCATCTACCACCTGCCCGATTTCAACGCTGGCCAGGGAATGTTCGTAGAGTTCTGGGACAACAACACGATGAGCGGCAAACCTGCTGCAAGCGGATACTACAAGGCTCTCAACTTCAGCACCTTCGGAGCTTACGGCTTCGCCGAGGGAGTGCCTACCGACAAGATTTCAGTACGCATCAAAGGCCGCTACGTTCCTGACTTCACCGGCCCTATGAGCTACTATGTCAGCAGCGACAACGGCTATGTCCTCAAGGTCAACGGCCGCGTGGTTGAGAACGCCAAGGGCGGTGCCCCGATGATGCGTGGCTTCGGCCGCAGGGGCGGTATGAGCTACAAAACCTTTGACGTTCAGGCCGGAAAGCCGATCGACGTAGAGATCGAATATCGTCGCGGAAGCGGCGCCTTCGCCCAGCTGCGTGCCGATTTCTGCCAGCGCAAGTATGCAGACTTCGCCGAGGAGAAAGCCCTTGTTGCAAACGCTGACGCCATCATCGTGATAGGCGGCATCTCAGCCCAGCTCGAGGGAGAGGGCGGCGACAAGGCCGATATCGAACTTCCTGCAGTACAGCAGAGGCTCGTGCGTGCAATGCACGCCACCGGCAAGCCCGTTGTCTTCGTAAACTGCTCGGGTTCAGCTATTGCCTTCGCAAGCATCGAGGGTCAGTATGACGCTCTGCTTCAGGCCTGGTATCCCGGTCAGGGCGGTTCAAAGGCTCTTGCAGAGGTGATCTTCGGCGACTGCAACCCTTCAGGCAAGCTTCCCGTCACTTTCTATGCGTCTAACGATGACCTGCCCGACTTCCTTGATTACAGTATGGACAACCGCACTTACAAATATTTCCGCGGCAAACCCCTCTACGCTTTCGGATATGGCTTGAGCTACACCACCTTCGAATATGGCAAGGGCAAGCTCAACAAGCAGTCGATGCGCAAGGACGGCAAGGTGACCATCACAGTGCCCGTCAAGAATACCGGCAAGGTGCAGGGTGCCGAGACAGTGCAGGTTTATGTCCAGGCCATCGACAAGGCTGACGCTCCGATCAAGGCCCTCCAGGGCTTCGAGAAGCTCACTCTTGCTCCCGGCCAGACCGGCAAGGCCCGCATCACCCTCGACGGTGAGGCCTTCTCGTTCTACGATGAGGCAGTTGACGGTTTGTCAGTCTATTCCGGCAAGTACCGCATCCTCTACGGCAGCTCGTCCCGCGACGAAGACCTGCAGGCCATCGACTTCCAGGTTATCTAACAATAACGACAGTAATTGATGAAAAGATTGTTTATGACAGTCGTCCTGGCGCTCGCAGCATTCGCAGGGCTCCAGGCGCAGCCGCCCGGCGGAATGTCCTCAGCCCAGCTTGCCGGCTTCAGCTTCAGGATGCCTGAGGTGCGCTGCAGTGAAAAGTTCCTGGACGTGGACTATGCAGGTGACGGTCAGGTCTATCACAAGCTCGATATTTACCTTCCGGCAGAAAGGAAGGCGTCGTACCCGGTAGTGGTGCATATCTACGGCAGCGCGTGGTTCTCGAACAATTCGAAGAATATGGCAAACCTCGACAACATCTGCCAGGCTCTTCTTGATGCAGGCTATGCTATCGTGACTCCGAACCACCGTTCGAGTATGGATGCCAAGTTCCCGGCTCAGATACAGGATATCAAGGCCGTTGTGCGTTTCGTCCGCGCGAAGGCCGGGGAGTACCACTTCGACACATCGTTCATCGGTATTTCAGGCTTTTCTTCAGGCGGCCATCTCGCCTCTCTGGCAGGCTCTACCTCGAATGTCAAAACAGCCAGGGTCGGCAGCCACAATGTCGACCTCGAAGGTTCGGTAGGTCCCTATACCTCCTTCAGCAGCAGCGTGGACTGCGTCTGCGACTGGTCCGGCCCCATCGACCTTCTGAATATGGAATGCGAGTGGGACCGGCCCTGGGGCGGTACCCCCGAAGAGGCGCTGCTCGGTGTAGACTATAACGGCGACGACGATCTCTTCCGCACCATCGACCCCATTACCTACCTCGACCCTTCAGACCCTCCGACAATAATATTCCACGGCACCAAGGATAATGTCGTGCCTCATTGCCAGGGTATGGAACTCTACGAGGCCGTGTCCAGGAACGGCATAAAGAGCGACCTTAACCTCGTGGAGGGTGCAGGACACGGCATCAACCTCTTCGTAGAGCCCTGGCTCTCGGAAATGGTGGAGTTCGTGGATGCAGCCCGCACTGCCAAGTTCCTGGCAGCGCTTGAGCCGAAGCTCAAGGATGCCGTAAGCCCCGTGACCAACATCAACGCCAGCGGCTTCCCGAAGATCCTGTCGGACAATTCAGTTGTCTTCAAGGTGCGCGCCCCGCAGGCAAACCGTGTGCAGATCGACCTCGGCGGCCGCAATGACGGCGTGAAGGACGAGACAGGCACCTGGACCATCGTTACCAAACCGCTTATGACCGGATATCACTATTACTCACTGATAGTGGACGGCGTTTCAGTGGCCGACCCCGCCAGCCAGTCTTATTACGGCAGCAGCCGTATGTCCAGCGCCATCGATATTCCGGAACCTGGAATGGACCTCTTCGAGATACAGGATGTCCCGCACGGACAGGTGCGCGAGCTTTCCTACTGGTCGAATTATACTGAAACCTGGAGGCCGGTGTTCGTCTATACTCCGCCCGGATATGAGAAAGGCAGCAAGAAATATCCTGTGATGTATATCCACCACGGAGGCGGAGAAGACCATCGCGGATGGATCCAGCAAGGCCGCACCGCAACTATCCTGGACAACCTCATCGCCCGTGGCGAGGCTGTGCCGATGATCGTGGTCAGCGTCAATTCCAATGTGCCGCGCAAAGCAGGGATGCCCGCCGGCCAGGGAACTTACAGCTGGGAAGGAATGCAGCCCTACCGGGAAGAACTGCTGGGAAGCATAATTCCTTTCATCGAGAAGACCTTCCGCGTGAAGGCCGACGCGAAGCACCGAGCTATGTGCGGCCTGTCGATGGGCGGAGGCCAGTCATTCTTCATAGGACTGCGTGAGCCAGGCCTCTTCGCCAACGTAGGCATCTTCTCTACCGGCGTCTTTGGAGGAATCAGCGGCTCTTCGAACTTCGACCTCGAGGCCAACATACCCGGTATGCTGACTGCTCCTGACGCTTTCAACAAGAACCTTGACTGCTTCTTCATCTCTTGCGGCGAGCAGGATCCCCGCATCGAATACACACGTGCCATCGTGGCCAAGATGCGCGATGCCGGCGTGAAGGTTGAGTTCCAGTCATTCCCCGGAGACCACGAATGGCAGCCCTGACGCAAGTCAGTGGCAGCGTTTGCCCGTATGATTTTCAAATAGGATATAAGAAAGAAACTACAGATAATGAAAAAATTGCTGATCATTGCCGCAGCGTTGATGGCGCTGTGTTTCCAGATGTCCGCACAGGACCGTCTTTATGACAACGAGTTCCCGATCGGGGACGTGAAGCTGCTTGACGGCCCGTTCAAGCACGCCCGTGACCTCAATGTCGAAGTCCTTCTGCAGTATGATGTAGACCGTCTGCTGGCTCCTTTCAGGGCCGAGGCAGGACTGCCGAAGAAAGCTGAGTATTATCCCAACTGGGCGGGACTGGACGGCCACGTCGCCGGTCACTACCTGACTGCGATGGCTATGAACTGGCAGACTACAGGCAACCCGGAGTGCCTGCGCCGTATGAATTATATGATTGACGAGCTGGCCGAAGTGGCGGCCGCCAATGCCAGGAACAATGCTTCCTGGGGCGTAGGCTATATCGGAGGCGTCCCGAACAGTGCGTCTATGTGGACCGATTTCAAGAAGGGCGAGTTCAGGCAGTATTCTTCGGCCTGGGCTCCTTTCTACAACATCCACAAGATGTACGCAGGACTTCGCGACGCCTGGCTCTACTGCGGCAATGAGAAGGCAAAGGAACTCTTCTTAGGTTTCTGCGACTGGGGCATCAACATCACTGCCGATCTCAGCGACGCGCAGATGGAGGAGATGATGCGCAACGAGCAGGGCGGTATGAACGAGATGTTCGCCGACGCTTATGCGATGACTGGCGATGAAAAGTATCTCACCGCGGCCAAGAGGTATTCCCACAAGTTCATCCTCGAGCCGCTTGCACGCGACGAGGACCGTCTGGACAATCTCCACGCCAACACGCAGGTGCCGAAGGCCATCGGTTTCACCCGCATCGGCGAACTCAGCAACTCACCGGACTATGCCGAGGCCGGACGCTACTTCTGGTGGACAGTGTCTCACAACCGTTCGCTGGCATTCGGAGGCAACAGCCGCCGCGAGCATTTCCCCAGCGCGGCAGCCTGCATAGACTTCGTCAATGACGACGACGGCCCGGAGACCTGCAACTCCTACAATATGCTCAAACTGACGGAAGACCTCTTCAGGGTGTCTCCGAAGGCTGAGTATGCAGACTTCTACGAGCGTACGATGTTCAACCACATCCTTTCCACCCAGCATCCGGAGCACGGCGGCTATGTATATTTCACATCCGCCCGCCCGAGGCATTACCGAGTTTATTCTGTGCCCAACGAGGCGATGTGGTGCTGCGTTGGTTCGGGTATGGAGAACCAGTCGAAATACAACCAGTTCATCTATACCCACGAAGGAAACGACCTTTATGTCAACCTGTTCGTGGCATCCGAACTGAACTGGAAGGACCGCAAGCTGGTTGTGCGACAGGAAACGCAGTTCCCTTCTGAAGAAAGCACCAAACTCCGCATCGTTTCCGGCAAGGGCCGCTTCGCCATCAATGTCCGCTACCCCGGCTGGGTAGAAGCAGGCGCCCTGACCGTCAAGGTCAACGGCAAACCGGTGAAGGTTGAGGCTGCACCTTCGTCATACGTCTCGCTGAACCGCAAGTGGAAGAAGGGTGATGTCATCGAAGTAGGGCTTCCGATGCGCAATACCATCGAGCATATGCCTAACGTTCCCGAATATGTGGCCATAATGCACGGCCCCATCCTTCTGGGTATGCGTACAGGCACCGAAGACCTCGTCGGCCTTCTGGCAGATGACGGCCGCTGGAGCCAGTATGCCGCCGGTCCCAAGCTTCCGGTGGACCAGGCCCCCATCCTCGTATGCCATACAGATGTAGACCATATAGGCGACTTTATCCGTCCTGTACCCGGCGAACCGCTGCATTTCCGCTTCGACGGCGTGGATATGCTTAATCCTATCTATGCCGAACTGGAACCGTTCAGCGGTATCCACGATTCCCGCTACCAGATCTACTGGCTTGCGCTGAATGACGCAGGTTACAAGGATTATGTAGAAGAGCTTGCCCGCAAAGAGGCTGAGATGCTGGCTCTCGAAGCCCGCACGCTCGACCACGTGACTCCTGGCGAGCAGCAGCCCGAGACAGACCATAAGATCGAGTTCCAGCGCTCCAACACCGGCGTGACCCGCGACGTCCACTATCGTGACGCCCGCTCGGGCGGCTGGTTCAGCTACGACCTTGCCACCGGCGGCCTCAGCGACGGTGTTTCCCTGTATGTCAAGTACTGGGGTGCTGCAGAATGGGCTACCCGCAAATTCGACATCTTCGTAGACGACGAATTGATGCTCTCAGTCGACAATACCGGCAAATGGATGCAGTCGCAGTTCATCGGCGAGGAGTATGCCATCCCGGCAGCTATGCTCAAGGGCAAGGACTCAGTCCGGGTGAAGTTCGTCGCACAGCAAGGCGCTACAGTAGGCGGTGTCTATGACCTCCGTCTGCTGAAGCGGCCTTAAGCCGTATTCATATAATCAGCTGTTATTTGCCGCTGTACCTGCCGGCAAAAAGCACTGTGCCTGTGCTGGCTTCCGTGATCAGATAGATGAACGGATGGTCGGCGTGGAAGAATGCCACTTGCGGAATATCGCCGACGGCAGTGTTTTTGAGCATTCCCGCTACAGAGACTGCAGCCGCCTCTGAGCCTTCCTCATCGACCTTGATGGCGCCGTCCTGCTGGACGAAACTCAGGCAGTCGGCATACGGCGACATAGCCCTGAAATCAGCATTTCCAAAGGCGAGGGGCATTCCCATAGCCGACAGAATGTCGTTGAGCTGGATTTTGAACTTGCTCTCGAATTTCGGGAACCAGACGTCGACTTTGCACTCTGAGGGAGAATTGCGCAGCTTGTTCCAGTCTGCCTTTTTGAGGTAGGCGGCAATGTCGGCGGTATAGGACTCCGCATCCGGGAGCAGCTTCGGGAGCAGCACCATCATCGAGAAGGCGCCGTTGCCATAAGGCATACTGACAAGCTGGAACAGGTCGTTCTCATAATAGAGAAGTTCGCATTCCATCTTCATCATCTTGACTTTGCCCATCGACCCGTCTTCGTAGAAGAAGGCTTCGTCTATAGTGGATTCCTTGGGGAACTGGTTGACCCACTGGCTCTTGAAATACACGGCGTTCATAAGGTAAGCCAGCATTCTCTGATCAACCTCGTCGAGAACTTTGGGGATCATACCGTTCGTGTGAGTATTGCTCCAGCCATTGATGGCCTTGAGGGATGCTGCGTTGTCCGAGAAGTCGAGATTTGAAACCTCGGCCTTGAAATACTTGCCGACAGTGCTGACAAACGATTTGTTGAGAGGCCATCCGTCATCGACGAAGATGGCGTTGGCTATGTTCAGTGTCGTTTTCTTGTCAAGTTCGGGAAGCTGTTCGAGCATCGAAAGGCAGAACTTGTTGACTTCGTCAACTTCGCCTGCGCCATAGCCGAGGACATTGGCAATCTGGGCGGCGGTTTCGCCATTGGCTCCGTCGAGCAGCATTCCCAGCAGGAACTGCATGCTCAGTGGGGAGATCACGTAGTCTTCTTTTGCTTCTTTGTTTATGCGTTCGATGAAATCGAAGGTAAATGTATTTCCCTTCTGGATATACGAAGATGCCTTGGTTGTAAGTTCCAGCGGCTTGTATGAGTTTTCTCCGTTATCCTTGCCGCCATCCGCTTTTTCGCAGGAAACGGCCGTAATCATCATCAGGGCTGCTATTGCAGCAAGTAAATAGTGTTTCATAACACACAAAGTTAATAATTTCTAATTGCCCAATGTCATCCTTATACCGGTTGCTACCGTGAACATAACCGGATGTTCGCTCCGGTAGGTTGTCAGCACAGGTTTGTTAAGTGACATCCTCCAGCTTATTTCCGGCTCCACATAAAGTCCGAGTCTGTCTGTGATATTCAACTGGATGCCGCCGGCGCCGAGAAGAGACATTGCCGCCTTGTCTTTGTCGAGGCCTCTGCCGTCAATTTTCGCGCCAAGACACCATTCTGCTTCCAGGCCGGCCCCTGCATATATCTCAAGCCGCTTGCCGGAGATTGCAGCCCAGTCCAGCCGCAGAGGTATGCCAAGGTAGTGCGCCTGCTGTCTGTGCTTGCCGGAAAGGGTGTAGGTATATGTGGATGTGTACAGCGAATAATCCAGTCCTGTGGTCAGATAAAGCCTCTCGGCCAGGGGAGTCCTGACGGACAGCGCAAGCTTCAGAGGTATATGGTGGACAGTTCCGGTGCGGTTGTCAGTTTCCGGCTTTTTGTCAGGCTGCTCGTTGTGGACAGGTGAATCGGCAGGTACTGGATCCGCATTAACTCCACTCGACGCATTCGTCGCCAGAAATCCCTGCCAGGTCTGTTCCGTAGCATCTTCCATACTCAATCCATTCTTTTCAAGATAGTCAAGATATTTCAGGTACTGAGAGTGAGCTTGTCTCATAGCAGAGGTGCCTTCGGGTTCGGCATTGGGTGCAAAAAGCGCCGGGAAATTGATATTTGACGCCAGAGCCGTCAGAAGGCTTGCTCCCAGCGCACCGCCGACGGTCGCCAGTACATTGAGATCGTAGGAAGCGGCATAGCCCGCATTGTGGCTTTCAACTTCCGGGAAGCTGGGAATAAATGGCTGCCAGGTCCCCTGGTTGTCTGACGGGCTGTCCTGGCGGACATTTTCAGCATCAGTTTGCTGCGGTTCTTCCTGAGGCACTTCCTGCGGTTCCTCTTGTGCCGCAGCTTCTTCTCCGCCGGACGTGCGAACGGGCTCGGACTTTTGTGTCTGGATGTTAAGAGCAGTCAGATTTATGCTCTGGACGGGTTTTATCTGAAAGTCCGGCTCTATCTCTTCTTCCGGAGCGGCTACGGCCACTACCGGGGCGGAGGGCGGAAGAATCGTGTCGATGTCATCTTCAGGTCCGTTCGGCTTGCGGAGGAAGAGTGCGGCAGCAAGGGCGGCGGCCACTGCAGTCGGAATTATCCAGAGCAGCGGGGTGCGCTTCTTCGCAGCCGGGCTGCCCGCGCTTTCCCTGCGGGAGCGGAACTCGGCAAGACTCCCTTCCGGAAGGGGACTCTCGTAGCCTTCCAGTTTCTCTTTTATTATGTCTTCCCAGTTTTTCATCGTTCCTTCTCCTTCAGATATTCTCTTATCTTTTCTTTAAGTTGTTTCCTTGCCCTTGCCAGCTCTCCGGAGGAGCCCTTTTCGCTAATTCCAAGCATTTCTCCAATCTGTCTGTGAGTGTAGCCGTCGATGCAGTACATATTGAAGATGGTCCTTTGCATATCCGGCAGCTGCGCAATCCACTCCAGCAGTTTCTCCTGCGGAATCTCCTCCATCTCCTGCTCCCCGGGCTCCGGGATTCCGTCCGCTCCGGCGGCTTCCAGCCGGACAATCCGCCACCGCTGCCGTTTGAGATGGTTTATGGCCGTGTTTATGGCTATGCGGCTGATCCAGCCGTACAGGGAGCCTGGACCCCTGAATGTGAATGACTGGATCTTGTCGAGAGCCCGGATCAGCACATCCTGCATCATATCCTTCGCCTCGTCGCTGTCGGCAAGATACCTCCGGCAGAGCGTAAACACCCTGGCCGCATATCTCCTATACAGCTCATCCTCTGCCGATCTGTCTCCGCGAGAGCAGTATCTGGCCAGCTCCTGCTCACCAAGTTCCTTATACACTCAAAAACTCATTTGTACCGCATAAAGGTACTATAATCAATCATAACGGATCAGGTTTAGGACGTTTCTGCAATATAAACACGCAGAAGGGCGAAGTACGTCTTCAAAAAAGAAAAAAAATTGAAAACGGTCAACGGTAACGGATGATGAGCAGAGTAAGGTCGTCGCTCTGCTCAGCTCCGTCCACGAATGTGTGGACCGAGCAGGAGGCCATATCAATGGTTTCAGCGGCTGTCCTGCAGTCCTTTGCATCTTCGGCGGTCTTCATCAGCCGTTCCATACCGAACAGCTCGTGCGACTGGTTCTCCGCCTCTGTGAGGCCGTCGGTATAAAGCAAAACTGATGTACCGGGTTTGACGGTCACTCTTTGATCGGCATAATCCCAGCCGGGTGATATGCCGATTGCGATGTTGGGTTTGACCTCCAGCTCTTTGACGTCATCACCGATGGCGACGGGAGCGTTGTGGCCGGCGTTGCAGTAAACCAGTTTGCCGCTGGAGATGTCCAAAATACCGATGAAGAGGGTGACGAACATCATCGACGTGTTGCGACTGCTGTTTCACAGTTCAAATATAAATAATTCTTACACAATGGGAAAGCATCAAAATGATTATATTTGCAAGGATGACAGAGCTGCCGATGGTACTGCTTATTCAAAAGAAGATTCAGTCAAGATAAGAGTTGTCAATCCCAATGCCGGCGATCCTAAAAAGACAAAGAAATCACTGTCGGGGAAATGAGCAAAAATATGGCGAGAAGGCCTCAAACGGAGTCATTATGGTTACTCTGAAAAAAGAGTAGGAACAATAATTGCAGGGAATCCGGCTCTGTTGAAATCCAGTTCCGATGAAGAAATTCGTTTTCTTGATATTAGTGCTTTCGCTGCTGTGCACCACGGCTCAGGCCCAGGTGATTATTTTGAATGAGAGTCTTTTCCAGGGCAGGATGTCTGAAATCAAGACAACTGTGCTGGACTCACTGACCAGCGAGCCGATTCCCTTCGCATCTGTCTATGTCATCCCGTCAAAGGATACGACCATAACCAATTTCACCCTTTCTGACGCCAAGGGCGAGGCAACGCTCGACGAAGTGCCTTACGGCAGCTATGTCTTCCATGTAGAGATGATGGGCTACAAGCCTTACGTGGCCGAACGCTACTTCCGTGAAAGCGAGGTCAACCTCGGGACAATCCGTCTGCAGCAGGACGAACTCTTCCTGCAGGCAGCCACGATTACCGATGTCGGCAATCCCATCGTCATCAAGCAGGACACCGTGGAGTTCAACGCCTCTTCCTTCCGCGTGGGAGCCAACGCCATGCTGAAAGACCTACTGCAGCGCATGCCGGGCATGGAGATAACAGAAGACGGCAAGGTGAAATTCAACGGCGAGGAGATTGACAAACTCACGGTAGGCGGAAGGACCTTCTTCTTCAATGACCAGTCCACGGCCCTCAACAACCTTCCTGCGGCTATCGTGGACAAGATTCGCGTGATAGACCGCGAGTCGGAGGATACAAGGGCGACAGGCATTGAAGACGGCTCCCGCGAGAAGGTACTGGACGTGGCCCTGAAGAAGGAATATGAGAAAGGATGGTTCGGCAATGTGGGGTTGAAATTGGGCACTACGGTTGGCGACAAGGACGACGACAATCCCATGCGCGATGACCGCGGCCTTCTTTGGAACGGGAATGCGTTGTTGTCAGCCTACGGCGAGAAGGACCAGCTGACAGTCATCGCGAACGCGCAGAATATTGACGACTCCAACATTGTCATCTTTATGTCGGGCGATGACGGAGAGATGACACAGTTGAACCAGGGCCTTTCTTCTGCCGCCCAATTTGGCGTGAACGCCAATACTTCCCGCATCAAGGGGGTGGAATCCACGGCGGGCGTAAGCTACAAATATACCGACACCGATTCCGGATCCATGACCGACAGGACGACTTATCAGAATGACGGTAATCTGAAATCTTCCACTGAGAACACCGGCAAGCAGTATTCAAATGCAGTGAGCGCCAACCTGGAGTTTGAAAAGGAAGAGGGCAATGTATGGTTCCACATCAGACCTACAATCTATTTCACCAGGACGGAGAGCTCTGCGAACGCCTCCTCTGAAATTTTCCGGGAGGGAGCCTTTGTCAACAGCTCCGATAATTCATCGCACAGCCTGTCAGAAAGCTTATCCCCCGAGTATGATGCCGATATCACTTTCCGGAATCTTGGAGGAAAGAAAGGGCGCAGTCTGCAACTTAATTCATACGCCGATTTCGATATCAATAGAGGAAATAGCGCTGAGAATTCCCAACTGACGATGGTTGGCGGAAAAGACATCCGAACGATGAGGTATGATACCGGCGGAACCAGTTCCTGGATACAGGAATCTGTTACTTACACGGAGCCTCTCGGCGAGAAATGGACGCTGTCTCCTTCGGCGATGGTAGAGATCTCGAAGCGCGACAACATCAGGGACGCTTTTGACGCCGCCGGAAGGAACGACTATTACAGTTCGGTGAGTCGGAACAAATCGATTCAACAGCAATATGGCATGACCGTCCAGTACAAGTTCGGAGAACAAAGCTGGATTACACTCGGCGGCCGTGTATTGGGAATCCTGAACGAAACCTATTCAAAGAGTTACGGCATCGAAGAGACGACAGGAAAGGATGAATGGAACTGGCACATAGTTCCCAACTTCCGCTTCCAGCACAACAAGGGGATGGACCGTTTCTACCTGACAGTCACAGGCTATAGCGAACGTCCTTCTTCTTCCCGCATGCTGCCGGTGCTGAACATCACTGACCCGTCGAGACTCAGCTTGGGTAATGTCTACCTGCGGCCATATACCCAGACATATTTCAGCAGCGACTGGACAAGGAACAACACGAAGAAATTCTCCACCCTGATGGTTTATCTCTTCGGTCAGCTGAATGATTCCCCTATCAGCTATGCCCGCTGGTACGATGCTGACGGCATATTGTATTCTATTCCCGTGAATTCGCGAAAGCCGAGTCTTACGGCAACGTTCAATGCTAATTATACCACACCGCTGGACGCAAAGAAGAACTGGTCGCTGACGCTGAGCGGATACGCGAATTATGTCTCATCAGTCAGCTACCAGGCCCGGACAACGCTGCCGGGGTTGGACAAGGACAACTTCGACTACTCTTCGTTCATGGCAGACTTCTGGGGTAATGCAGCAGGAGACCGCTTCTACAGCGGTAAGAGCGGTTTCGGAGAAAGTTTCACACGCTCCTTCAGCCCCAATGCAACCATCAGTGTCAGATACAACAAAGACCGTTATTCCTTCTCTTTAATGGCTAATACCAGTGGCTACATCGTTCGCTACTCCCTGGATCCGAGCGTTAACATGAATACGCTGGACACCCACCTGACAGCTAGCGGCTCATATATTTCCAAACACGAATTCGAGTTTAATACAGATATTGCGTACGTCTTCTACAAGGGCTATGCTAATGGATACGGCCAGCCGGAGTGGCGCTGGAACGCGGAAATCTCAAAGAACATAGGGGCCTTCAACCTGAGCCTCACAATCCATGACATCCTGAACCAGACGACGAATCTTACCCACACGGTCACTGCCAACTACGAGGAAGACAGCTATCGCCTCATCATGGGCCGCTACTTCCTCTTCGGCATCAAGTGGAACTTCGGCAAGATGAATGCCTCCCACAGCCAGCGCGCTTCGGACGCAATGTGGAACATGCTGTTCTAAACTGTTGCCACAGAAGGAAATTGATTATCTTTGCAGAGATGACTGCACTGATAACAGGTGGAAGCTCCGGGATGGGGCTGGAATTCGCACGGCAACTCGCGGAGCGAGGGTATGATCTGATTCTGGTGAGCAACCGGCAAGAAGAGCTGGACGCCGCCGCAGAATCGTTGCGCAAACAGTATGCTGTCGCAGTTACCACCCGTTTCCAGGACTTGGCGCAGACAGACTCCGCAGACCTTCTCTATGCCTGGTGCACAGAAGAGGCAGGAATACTTCCCGACATCGTGGTGAACGACGCCGGGATGTTCTTTTTCAAAGAACTGGAGACTGCCGACCTGGACCGCGTGCAGGCTATGCTGAATCTGCACGTGACGACGGTCACGCGCATCTGCATCCTCTTCGGCGACGCAATGCGCAGGCGGGGGAGCGGCTACATCCTGAATATCTCATCTATGGCCGCCCGGCTGCCGGTGCCTGGCATCACCATCTATTCGGCGACGAAGGCCTATCTGAAGAGTTTCGGCAAGTCTTTTTCTTTCGAAATGAAACCCTACGGCGTAGGAGTGACAACAGTCTGCCCAGCAGCAATCGCTACGCCGCTTTACCGTCTCAGCGAAAAGTGGCTGCGCAGGGGCGTACGAATCGGCGTCATCCGCACCCCGCAGTGGCTGGTCGCACGCGCCCTGCGTGCGATGTTCCGTGGCCGCCGTGTCATCAGTCCTTCTTTTATGAATATATATCTTCCTTTCCTCATAGCACTGCTTCCCGCTCCGGTCGAGGCGGCTCTGTGGAAAAAGTTAAAGTAGCCTTATGTTCAATCCCCACACATTCAACCTCTTCCTGATAGGTATGGCCATCGTGGCCGCAGTAGTGTTCGTGTCGCTGTTCTTTGTAGACGCCGGCTACGGCAAATTCTACACTCCCAAGTGGGGCCCTTCGCTCGACAACCATCTCGGCTGGTTCCTTATGGAAGTGCCGGTGTTTATCGCTATGCTGGCTCTCTGGTGGTTCTCCGACCGCCGCAGCGACGGCATCAGGCTGCTTTTCCTGCTGATCTTCGAACTGCACTATTTCCACCGATCCTTCATCTTCCCGCTTCAGCTGCGAGGGCACAGCCGTATGCCGCTGAGCATCGTGCTGATGGGGGCTGTCTTCAATACCCTCAACGCCTTTATGCAGGGCGGCTGGCTGTTCTACGTCTCACCCGTGGATTTCTACCCTGCCGGCTGGGTCAGGAGCCTTCCCTTCATAGCTGGTGTTGTCATCTTCGCAGTGGGGATGTATATCAACATCCAGTCCGACGGCATCATACGCAATCTGCGCAAGCCCGGAGACACAGCCCACTACCTGCCCAAAGACGGTATGTTCCGCTATGTGACCAGCGCCAACTACTTCGGCGAATTTATGGAGTGGGTGGGCTTTGCCATCCTGACCTGGTCCTGGGCCGGAGCAGTCTTCGCGCTCTGGACCTTCGCCAACCTGGCTCCGCGTGCCGCCCGTATCTATGACCTCTACAGCCGGGAGTTCCCTGACGAGCTCGATACGAGCCGCGTGAAGCGGATACTGCCGTTCATTTACTGATATCTGCGCTATGAACAATACTGACCCCCAGTCTTCTCCCATTTTTACTCCCGTAACAATCGGCCCGGTGACGCTGCGAAACCGCGTAATCCGCTCCGCCGCTTTCGAGAATATGGCATACGGCAACAGCCCCACCAAGGATCTCTATGACTATCACGTGGCTGTGGCACGCGGAGGGGTGGGGATGACTACGCTCGCCTATGCCTCGGTGAACCGTAGCGGCCTTTCTTTCGACGGCCAGCTCTGGATGCGCGAAGAGATAGTTCCGGGGCTTAAAAAGATAACCGACGATGTCCACGCCGCCGGGGCCAAGTGCTCCATCCAGCTGGGCCACTGCGGCAATATGACCCACCGCGCCACTTGCGGATGTATGCCCGTAGGCGCATCGAGCGGGTTCAATCTATATTCTCCTACTTTCGTGCGGGGACTCAGGAAGGATGAGATAGACTCTCTGGTGGAGGATTTCGGCAAGGCGGTGAACCTTGCCCGTGAAGCCGGTTTCGACTGTGTAGAGATCCACGCCGGCCACGGCTATCTGATAAGCCAGTTCCTGTCGCCTTACACCAACCATCGTCACGATGAATACGGGGGCTCGCTTGAGAACCGTATGCGCTTGATGCGGCGTGTGATAACGAAGGTCCTTGAGGCTGCCGGCGATGATATGGGAGTGATTGTGAAAATGAATATGCACGACGGTTTCCGCCGCGGTATGCAGCAGGCCGAGTGCCTTGAGGTCGCCCGTGAGCTGGAGCGGCTGGGAGTGCACGCAATAGTGCTTTCGGCGGGATTCGTGAGCAAGGCGCCGATGGAGGTGATGCGCGGGGCGATGCCGCTCAAGACACTGGCCCACTATATGGATATGCGCAAGTTCTGGTGGCTGAAAGCCCTGGTCCGCCTTTTCGGCCGGATTATGATTCCCACAGTGCCATACAAGGAAGGATATTTCCTGGACGATGCGAAGCAGTTCCGTGCGGCCGTGAAGCTGCCGCTGATTTATGTCGGGGGACTGGTGTCGCGCTCCAAGATGGAAGAAGTGCTTGAGGCGGGATTCCAGGGTCTGCAGGTAGCCCGTGCACTGGTGCGGGATACGGATTTCGTGAAGAAGCTGCAAAGAGGCGAGATTGACTGCAGCCCCTGCGGCCATTCCAACTATTGCATAGGCCGGATGTATACCCTTGAAATGAAATGCAACCGCTGTGTGGCAGACCTGCCCAGTAATCTGAGCCGGGAAGTCGAAAAGGCAGAGGAGCGTTGGAGATGAAAGACGGGGTGATAGTTACAGGTGCGACGGGCAGTATGGGCGCCGCTGCTGTCGAGGCTCTGGCACTCAAAGGCATCCCAGTCATTATGGCCTGCCGCAACCTTCAGAAAGCTGAGGCGGTGCGAAACGCAATCCTTGGAAAAGTGCCGTCGGCAGACATTGAAATCCGGCTTGTAGATATGGCTTCGATGGCTTCTGTCCGCAGCTTTGCCGAAGGCGTCGAGGCGGGAAGCGCAGCAGCCCTTTTCAACAATGCGGGAGTCATCTCAAAAGGCTACAGCGTCACGGCAGACGGATTTGAAAACACTTTTTCAGTGAATTATTACGGACCCTGGCTGCTGACACAGCTGCTGCTGCCAAAGCTGCCCGAGGATGCGCGCATAGTGAATATGGTATCGCTTACCTGCCGTTTCGCACCTCTGGACGAGCAGACACTGCACCCTACGGAGAAAGATTTCACCCAGCTGGGGACATATGCTCGCTCCAAGCGTGCTCTCATTTCTTACTCTATGGAGCTTGCGCGGCGCCATCCTTCGCTCAGGGTGAATCTTGCGGATCCGGGAATCGTAGCCTCCGATATGATCGACCTCGGACACTGGTACGACCCGCTGGCGGATGCCATCTTCAAGCCTTTTTGCAGGCGGCCTCAGGCAGGCGTGCAGCCAGCCCTCCGCGCACTTTCATCGGAAGCGCATAACCGCTTTTTCATAGGGAAAGGAGACAGGGCCATCCCTGCCCGCTATCTCGATTCCGAGCTTGACGCCCGTATCTGGGATACCACAGAGAAAGCCCTGACGCTCTGAAAGACTAGCTGAGCTTCAAGCACAGCAGGGTCATATCGTCGTTGGGGTCGGAGCCGTCACGATGCTTCTCGACGGCAGCTTTTATCATTTCGATGACTTCGCTTGAGTTGCGTTTTCCTGCATTGGCCATCAGGTCGAGGATCTGCTGGTCTCCGAACAGTTCCTTGGCGGGATTCTCAGCTTCGTTGAGTCCGTCGGTGTAGAGGAGCATCATCTTCCCGCGGATGTCATCGATGCTTTCCTCCTCGAATTCGAAGCCTTTGAGCAGACCCAGAGGGAGGTTGGCGTGCTTCATTTCGAGGAATCTGCCGTCGAGGACCGGAGCGTTGTGCCCGCAGTTGCAATATTCAAGGCGGCCGCTGTCGGTGCGCAGAAGCGCTATGAACATCGTCACGAACATATTGGCGTCGTTATTCTCCGACAGCTCGTTGTTCATATATGTGGCGATGTCCGAAGTTGAGCGGCCCTCTGCTGCCAGGACACGGAAAAGTTGCGCGCTCTGCGCCATAAATAGAGATGCCGGAACTCCCTTTCCGCTCACGTCGCCCACGCAGAAATAGATGCTCTTATCCTTTTCGACGTATCCGTAGAGGTCGCCGCCGACTTCCTTGGCGGGTGTCATAGATGCCGACAGGTCAAGGCCCTTGCGGTCGGGGAAGACGCGGGGCAGCATACTCATCTGGATGTCGCTGGCCACTCTCAACTCATTCTCGAGAGAAGCTGTCATCGCGGTGGTCCTCTTCAGCTCTTCGATATAATTCACCAGAGAATGCTGCATATTGCCGAACGACTGGCTCAACTGGCCGATTTCGTCGACACGGCCGTCATCCGGCAGTGTCTGGTCGAAATGTCCTTCGGCGATTGTTCCGGTCTGGAGGGCAAGCTTTTTCAAAGGTTCCAGCTCTTTGCTGACGATGCGCACAAAGACGAACAGCATCAGCAGCAAGCCGAACATCACGATTCCGACGACGATGCGTTTCAGACGGGTATAGCCGCTGAATATGTCGCTTTCAGGGCAGACGATGGCCACGCTCCATCCGGTATTGCCGAGGGGCCTGAAGAATACATAGCTGTCGGCACCGTCGATGAAGAGCTGGCGCATACCTTCTTCTCCTCTGAGCATCGCGTGTCCGAGTTCTGAAATCGCAGGATTCGGTTTTTCCAGGGTTTCCGTAAAGATGGTCTGGTAGAACAGTTTCGACTTGTCGGGATGGACGAAGTAGGTGCCGCCTTCACCGATCATTATAGTGTAGGAGTTCGGGTAAGGCTTGACCGCAGAGATTGTATTTGACAGCCAGTCCAGCGAGATGTCAACAGACAAGGTGCCGATGAAAATACCGAAGTCGTCTTTCAGAGGCTTGCAGTAGGAGGCTATCATCGCCTCGTAGGTAACATCATCGGGATTGTAGTCAAAGAAAGGTTCAGTCCATACAGGGCGGTCCAGGAGTTTCGGCATCATAAACCAGTCCATATAGAAATACTCGTAGTGGTCGTTGCCCTCCTGAGTAGTCGTAATCACGCCGTTGTCATTCAGGGAGAAAGCAGAAAAGTAAAGCCCCCGGTCGCGGTAGTAGTAAGGTTCGAAGGCGATGGAGCATCCGTTCAGGAAAGGATTGTTCAGCAGGATCTGTCTTGAATAGACAAACATCGAATCGGGTTCGTTGATATGCGCCTTGATCTCCCATTCCATATTGTCTGTGGCAATCTCCACCTTCTCAAGAATCGAATTCACGCGGAGATTGGTGTTTTCAAGCACCTGGGTTGCGCGGTTGACAGCCTCGCGCCGCACGGTGGAGAGTGACTGCGAGAACATAAATCCCAAGGAAATAAGGAAGATGAGAGCCGCGAAAGATACAATCCAGAGGCTCAGCTTCCTGGAGAGAGACTGCTTGATGTATTCTGATAACTGGGGACGGGCCATAATATTACTTTGCCAACAATTGTTCGTATGTCACTTCTTTCTCCAGCATTCCGTATTCGACCATCATATCGCTGGCCAGTTTTACCATATCAGGACGCAGGCGGAACTCGAGTTTGCCGGTCAGCTTGTCTTCCAGCATATCCAGCACTTCATTAAGCATAAGCTTCTGAAGGACCCTGTTGGTGGCGATATGGTTTTCCTGGACATATTTCATCACTATGTCCAGCGTCTCATTGGGGTGCTCTGCCGCCCATTCCCAACCTTTACGGCTGGCTGCGGCGAACTTTCGGGCTTGTTCCTTATGCTTGTTGTAGTAGTCGACAGTCATATACACGCCGTCTTCCTGGACATTGTAACCAGAATCGCGGAAGCGGAACACCTCCTCCTCGGAAAGCTCATAGCCAGCCTGGATGATCTGATAATATTCATTATAGCTCATTGCCAGCGTAGCGTCCAGACCTCCTTTGATGAACAGGTTGACATTTGTAGCAAACGGAGTCCAGTCGTAGTCCAGTCCTTCCTTTATGCTCATACACTTGGCGAGCTGGCCGAAGCCTGCGCTCCAGATGCCCACGCGCTCACCTTTCTGCGTGAGCGGGTTCTTGCCGCGGCGGGATACGAGGACCATCGCATTGTTCATCGAGGTCTGAAGTATGTTCACCAATGGAATGCCCCTGTCAATGATTTCCATAGCCTGGCAGAGCTGCAGCGTAGTTGCCTGGCTTTCATTGTCGCGGATACGTTTGATGGCTGTCAGCGTTGCAGTGGGGTGCACGATTTCGACGTCCAGTCCGGCCTCTTTATAGAAACCCATTTCCTGAGCGACGTAATATCCGGCGAACTGGGCCTGGGCGGTCCACTGAGGAGTGAATACCAGCCGCTCCTGGGCATATAATGCGACAGAAGCGGTTGCCAGCAGGATGACAGTGGCTACGCGTTGGAGGAACTTCATTTCTCTTCGGGTGTATCTTCTTTGAATTCGTAGTCCTTGCCGGGCAGGATTGCATTGAGGATAACTCCTACCAATGCGGCTGTAGCGAGGCCTGAGAGAGTGGTGAAACCGATAGGAAGAGCGTCGTTCGCACCGTACTTGATGCCGATGGCGAGCACGAGGATGAGGGCGGCGACGATTACGTTGCGCGAAGAGGTGAAGTCCACGTGGTTGTCAACCATATTGCGGACGCCGACTGCCGAAATCATACCGTATAGCACGAGAGAGACACCGCCGATGGTTGAGGCGGGCATTGCTCCGATGAGTGCGGAGAATTTAGGACAGAACGACAGTATGATGGCGAATATTGCTGCAAGTCTGATGACTCTCGGGTCGAAAACTTTTGTAAGGTTGAGTACGCCGGTGTTTTCTCCGTATGTCGTATTGGCGGGAGCTCCGAACAGAGAAGCCAGCATAGTGGCAAGACCGTCGCCCATAAGGGTGCGGTGGAGACCCGGGTCGCCCAGAAAATTCTTGCCGACGGTTGAAGAGATGGCGCAGATGTCACCGATATGCTCCATCATCGTGGCCAGTGAAATCGGCACTATGGTTATGACAGCACTCACCAGAAGGCCCCAGTTGGGATTTTTGAAGACTGCGAAAACTGTGTCCTGCATCTTGAAGGGGAATCCGATCCAGGCGGCTTCCTTGACGGCGGAGAAGTCGCAGAGGCCGAAGCAGGCCGCAACGATGTATGAGCCGAGCACTCCCAGAAGGATGGGGAGGATTTTCACCATTCCTTTACCCCAGATATTGCAGACGATGATGATGACGATGGCAAGCAATGCAATCCACCAGTTGGTCTGGCAGTTGTTTATTGCTGAACCGGAAAGGGTCAGACCGATGGCGATGATGATGGGGCCGGTGACGATGGGAGGGAAGAAGCGCATCACTTTCTTGACTCCGAACGCTGCGATGAGGGCGGCAAGGACGAAATAAAGGATGCCGGCGCAGAAAACGCCGAAGCAGGCATAAGGCAGCGACTGGGCAGCACTCATACCCTGGTCTGCTCCCATAGCGACTACCGAAGCGTAACCACCGAGGAATGCGAAAGAAGATCCCAGGAATGCCGGGACTTTCATCTTGGTGAGAAGATGGAAAATCAATGTGCCGATGCCTGCGAACAGCAATGTGGCAGACATTGACAGCCCGGTGAGGACAGGGACCAGGACGGTGGCTCCGAACATAGCGAACATATGCTGGAGACCGAGGGTCAACATCCTGCCCAGGCCAAGCTTGTGGGCCTCATAAATGGGTTGGTGAGAGTGTTTCATAGTTTAAGTTTTTAGTATTCTGTCTTACTTGACATCCTTGGCGGCCAAAGTGCTCTGTGAGATATTGATGATGAAGTCACCCATCTTCTCGAGGCCGTTGACTACGTCCATATAGAAGGAGCCGGTCTCGTAAGGATAGCTGCGGTCTTCAAGGCTGGCCAGATGTTCTTCCCTGAGAAGGTCACGATATGAGTTGATACGCTCTTCGGCGCGCTCTGCGTTCGAAATGTCCTTCAGTTTGACCAGGGGCGTCTCGAGATTGAAGTGCATCTGCTCGAAGGCTTCGTCGACCAGAGTGGCCATACGGTCGATCTTTGTGACCATATCGGGAGTGAAAGGCTTCTTGTGCGCCCAGGCCCTTGCAATCGACCGGCCGATGCTCTCTCCGCTGTCGCCCAGGGATTCCATCTCACCGATGATGCGGTAGAAACTGCGTACCCTGACGATACCTTCGTAGCTGGTATCACCCTTCGAAACCTGGGACAGATATGTGGCGATTTCCTTCTCCACCTGGTCGGTTATCTCCTCATATTTTATGAGTTTGGCGTTCCACTGCTCGAAGTCGTTCTCGCTGGTGGCGTCGGCGGCATTCTTGATGAAGCCTACAACCCGCCGGCACAGGTCGCCGTAACGTACGATCTCCAGTTTCGCTGAGTTGAGGGCGAGGTCACCGGTCTGCATAACCGCGTTGGCTCCGATATACTTGAGCCTGTAGGTCTCTTCCTCCGATTCCTTGTTGGGTACCATCCACTTCACTATCTTCTCTATCTGAGGGATGAACCACACGAGGATGAGGGTGTTTATGATATTGAACAAGGTGTGCAGGGTGGCCACGCTGTAGGGCAGGGAGGCGACCAGAGCTTCGCGGGTGGCTGCATCAGCCATCGCGAAATCAGTCATATAAGGGTTGGGAAAACCGAACAGGGTGACTATCTTGCCTATGAAGCTCAAAAAAGGTCTGAAGAGACAGGTGACCCACACAACTCCGAACAAGTTGAACAGCAGGTGGGCGCGGGCAGTGCGTCGGGCGCTGACGTTCGCCACCGAAGCAGCGATGTTCGAAGTAATGGTGGTTCCGATGTTCTCGCCGAGCACCATAGCGGCAGCCATAGTGAAAGGAATGTAGCCCTGAGCTACAAGCACCATCGTGATGGCCATCGTGGCAGCTGAAGACTGCAGCATCAGGGTCATACAGGCGCCTGCGACCATAAACAGAAGTATGCTGCCGAAGCCCCAGCCGGTGAGTCCCCCGAGAAAATGTCTCACGGGGTCGTTGTCGAGCAGGACGGTTGACGTCTCCCTCAGAGTGGCAAGACCCAGGAACAGCAGGGCGAAACCCATCAGGAATTCACCCATATCCGTGCGCTTCTTGCTCTTCGACACGAAAAGCAGGTAGGCGAAGAACATCAGGGGAACTGCGATGGCTCCCAGGCTGAAGCTGCCTCCGCCGAAGCTGAGGGCAAAGATCCACGCGGTCACCGTGGTGCCGATGTTGGCACCCATAATCACGGAAATCGCAGTGGCCAGTCCCAGCAGACCGGCGTTCACGAAGCTGACGAGCATCAGGGTCGTGGCGGTTGAACTTTGTACGAGGGCTGTGACTCCGATACCGGTGAGGATACCTTTGAAGGTGTTGGAAGTCATCTTGGCCATAAAGTGACGCATCCGGTCACCGGCCATTTTCTGCAAACCACCGCTCATCAGGGACATTCCGTATAGAAACATTCCCAAAGAGCCGAGAAGGGTCAGAATCTGCAGTACTAGCATCCTGTATATGTGTGGTTAGATGTGTATAAATATAGTATAATTATCAGAAAATGTATCCTGCGTTAACATATACCTCTGTGCGGTGCCAAAGTGACGACCAGTGCAGCTGTATGCTGAGAGGTCCGATGAATGAATCGTAAGACAGCTTCAGTCCCGCGCCGTGGACATCGTATTGGCTGTGACTCTTATTGGCGTAGTCGAAGTCGGTCGCCGTGATGCCGTAGTTGTACATAGCATAAGCGTAGAACTTGGGAGAGAGTTTCACCCTCGCGTCAAGCCTTGCGGCCGCAAGCCAGTCGTATGCCAGGGCGGCATCCACCATACCCACGAAAGGAACCTGCGTTTCAAAGTATCTGCCGGAGAAATCTCCTCCGATGGCATTGCCGAGAGGGGTGGCGAAAAATCCGTTGTTGTCATTCATAATGGATCTCAGGTAGAATGACGTCTCCAACGCAAACTTTTCTCCTATGGGAATTGCGCCCAGGAAATCATAGGCTACAGTGAACGGTCCGCCTGACGATGCAGGATCTTCAAAGAAGTCCTGTTTGAGCGAATATTTGAGAGCCAGGCTGGTCTTTATTCCGCGGGTGGGATAGTAAGCGTTGTCCAGCACGTCATAGTCCAGCTTGCCGTGAAGTTCCAATGTATGGTTCTGTGGCTCTTTCATAACGTCTGCCATAAGCTCGTCGGTACTTTGGTACAATTTATAGCGGCTGTACCTCAGGCCCAGATTCGCGGTGAAGAATTTCGAATAGGTCTCCTTGATGAAAATATCCGACTGCGTGCGGTGGTATCCGTCGAAACTTGCGAAAGGAGTGGTACCCGGGATAGTATAGTTCAGTCCGAGATTCTTGAATGAGTAGCTTACGCCTACCGTAGGGAAATAATAAGGTACATACAGCAACTGTGCCTCGTATTTAGGATAATATCCGAGCCTGCCGTTGAGATTGAGCCTTACGGTATTCATCCTGTGGGCGTTCAGCCCGGCTTCGACAAGGATGTTTGCCGCCTCGTCGTTGTCGTAGCGTATACCGAGTCCGAGCTGGTGGGGCGGTCTCTTGTTGAGGTCGAATACCAGCCTGTACTTGTCCCCGTCGTTCTCAAAATGATAGGATATATCTCTGTAAACGCCAGTTCCGGAAAAGATGGAGAGCGCCCTGTCGACATCTTCGCCCGTAATTGTGGTCTTGTTCTTGAGGCGGGTCTTGAGCAGAAGCCATCTGCGGTCACGCTCGCTGACGCCGTTGATCACTATGTCAGACAGTTCGAAAGTGGTCTTGTACATATTGACTGCCTTCGGAATATCCTTGCGGGAATAGTCAGGGGCGTACTTGTCGATAATCTGCTTGACCTTGAGGAGCTCGGGCATATGTTTCAGCGCGGCGTTGTAGCCTCTGTCAATAAGTGTGTCTATTGACGCACTGTCGAAACTCAGGGAACCGTAACCGCTTATGTCGGGGACTATGAGCACGTCGCACATCTCGGAGTGCTCCACGTGGGATTCGTTTGTCGATATGTTGAGGAACTGCTGCAGGATCTGGGGCAGGGAACGGGTGTTGTCAGCCTCGTGTACGCCCTTGTCGCTCACGTCCACTCCGATGATTATGTCGGCTCCCATAGCCTTGCAGACATCTGTCGGGAAATTGTTGCGGAAACCTCCGTCGATCAGAATCATATCTCCCATATTGACAGGAGCGAAGACGCCGGGGATCGCCATAGAGGCCCTGATGGCCGTGGGCAGCTTGCCGCTGTGGAATACAATCTCATTGTTGGTGATAAGGTCGACGGCGACGCAGGCGAAGGGAATCGGAAGGTCGGCGAAGTCGATGGAGTCCTGATATCCGACGCTGAGGCCGGTAAACAGGTTGAGGACATTCTGCCCGTTGATCACTCCGGCGGGAAGGCTTGTGGTGAAGTCCCTCATACTGGAGGCATTGCTCTCCTTGTGGCTGTCAAGATTGTCAAGCAGGCCGAGGCCGGTGCTGAAAGGAATATCCAGCAGGATATGTTCGTTGGTCCATTTTCTCTGGGTCGACAGTTCGCTGCGCTGGACTGTGTTGCTCATATATATCGACCAGTCCATACCGCGGATGATGGTGTCCATCTCCGCTGCGCTGTATCCGAGGGAATACATACTGCCCATTATGGAACCCATACTTGTGCCGGTGACGTAGTCAACCTGGATGCCGAGGTCCTCGAGAACCTTCAGGACACCGATATGGGCCGAACCTTTGGCGCCGCCGCCACTGAGCACGAGGCCTATCTTGGGCCTGGCGACACTGTTGTTCAGCAAGGAGTCAAGTCTTTCCGCAGCATTGCCGCTGATGGCACACGATAACGATATCAGCAGTACGGCGAAGAGTTTTGCGGAAACAGATTTCATAGCGCTTCTATTTTTTATACCAGAAGATTATAGATGAAGAACCCCAGGTAATTACCCAACGCAAAACCTATGATGCCGACTGTGATGCCGGGCACGAGCACTTTCTTGTTGTTCATTGCAGTAACTACGATAGGAACGAAGGGCGGCGAGTTGATGAGAGATACCGAAGTGGCTATCATCATATCGGCGTCGACCTTGAGCAGCTTTGACAAGATCACCTGCAGCAGCAGCGACACGAAAATAACGAAGAACAGGAACAGGAAAGCATAAAGACCTTCGCGTATGTTCAGCTTCGTGACATCGGCCATAGAGGCTATCGTGATGGAGAATATGTATATGAGGTAAAGACCGAGGTCGTAACTTAATGTCAGTTTCTTGACGGGTTTGGTGTTGGCGGCGATCAGGGCGAAGGTGCTTATGCCGAGGATGAATATCGGCATAAACCATCCCTTCGGGAACAGTTTGGTGAGCAGGAATGCCAGACCTACACAGATTATGACGGCAACCAGGATCCTCCACACCTGACCCCAGCCTTTGGCTGTCTTCAGGGCCGCGTACGGATTCTTGTTGCCCTCGATGATCTGCTCGTTGACTTCCACTTTGGCACCGGCCTTGGCTGCATCGTCGCCGTGCGACTTATTCTTCAGAAATTTGCGGAAAAGGCGGATTCCGAAGCTCAGCAGGAAGATGAAATAGAGGAAGCAGACGAGCATATCGTAGCTGTTGAGCATCACGAAGGTCTCGCTGGGCACGTTGAGCAGAAGCTGCAGGGATGCCATATTGATGGTGCCTCCTGTCTCGCAACCGGTGATCAGCGCGGCTATCTCAGGCGCCTGTGTTCCGATGTGTCTTCCGAAGAGCCAGTATCCGAGGAAGATGGAAGTTATTATAGCCACCAGGCCGGCAATCAGGGAACGGAAGATGCCCTTGAGGCTGTCCCTGGTGAGCGCGCAGGCGAACAGCATCATAGGGAGGGCTACGGGGATGAGGGCGTTGGTCAGGGTCTCTTTAAGCCCGTAGTTTCCTTCGTTGATCCAAGGCAGGTTGCCGATGATGACACCCAGGATGTACAGGATCAGGATGGGGCCGATCTTGCCCAGGAACGGAACCTTGTTGCAAAGGCGGAGGATAAGGGCAGGAGTCAGGCAGAAGACCAGGACAAGGATGATTTTTGAAACCATTTGAGAATTAATTGTGACTGGATCAGAAGAGCCCGTGAAGCTGGGCGTCGATCAAGTCTGTTACGGTATTGAAATCATCGACGTTCTCTCCGAAGCGGAGACGGTCGACATCAACGATCAGCAGCTTGCCGTCGTTGTATTCGTTTATCCATTTCTCATAGCGCTCGTGGAGGCCGGTGAGGTAGTCGATGCGGATGCTGTTCTCATATTCGCGTCCGCGTTTGTGGATGTTGTTGACTATGTTGGGAATGCTGCTGCGCAGGTATATAAGCAGGTCGGGCGGACGCACCAGTGAGATCATCAGATCGAAAAGCTCCTGATAGTTGTCGAAGTCGCGGCTCGACATCAGGCCCATATCGTGGAGGTTGGGGGCGAAGATGCAGGCGTCCTCGTAGATGGTGCGGTCCTGCACGATGACGTCTTTGCTCTTGCTGATCTCGACTATGTCGCGGAAACGCTTGTTCAGGAAATAAATCTGGAGGTTGAAGGACCACCGTTCCATATCTTCATAGAAGTCTGCCAGATAGGGGTTGAAATCAACGGGTTCGAAACGGGCAGTCCAATGATAATGATTGGCAAGAAGCTGGGTCAGGGTAGTCTTTCCGCTGCCTATGTTGCCGGCTATCGCAATGTGCATGGCGAATAGTGTTTGTATTTTGTTATCACACAAATTTACAAACTCTTTTCGTATTTTTGTGAAAATGGAAGAACCGAAAATGCGCGATTTGAAAACTTTTTACGTCAACTCTCTGAGGGAATGCCTGTATGTGCTTTCCTCCGCAGACAAGGAATGTGTAATAGTGGATCCCGGTTGCCAGAACGACAGGGAGAGGGCCAGGGTGGATGACTATATCGCCGAGCAAGGGCTGACGCCAGTATGCATACTGCTGACCCACGCGCATTTCGACCACGTGCTGTCAGTTCCCCACTTCGCTGCGAAGTACGGCATCCCGGCCGTGATGAATGCGGCCGACTGCGGGCTGCTGTCCCACCTCAGGGACTACACCAACCTCTTCGGACTGGAGTACCTGCCGATGGACAAAGTGGAGTTCCGATATGTCTGCGACGGCGACGAAATCTCCTATGCCGGCTTCACTTTCAAGGTCGTCGGCACACCCGGACATACCAACGGCGGGGTATGCTACCTTGAGGAGAAGGAGAGGGTGATGTTCAGCGGGGATACTCTCTTCCAGGGCAGTATCGGCCGTACCGATTTCGAAGAGAGCGGAGAGGAGGATATGTGTATGTCGCTGGAAAAACTCAAGCGGCTAGACAAGGACATCGCCGTTTATCCCGGCCACGGATATCCTACGACAATAGATGAAGAGCTGAAGACCAACCCATACCTGCGCTGAAATGGATTTCATTGAGATTACAGGTGCCAAGTCCCACAATCTGAAGAACATATCCCTCAAGATTCCGAGGGACAGGCTGGTCGTGGTCACGGGGCTTTCCGGCAGCGGCAAGTCTTCGCTGGCATTCGACACCATCTACGCAGAAGGCCAGCGCCGCTATATGGATACCCTGTCTCCCTATGCCAGGCAGTTTATGGGTATGATGGAGCGGCCCGACGTCGACGACGTGCGCGGGCTCAGCCCCATCATCGCCATCGAGCAGAAGACTACCGGCCGCAACCCGCGTTCCACCGTCGGCACGATGACGGAGATCTACGATTTCTTCCGCCTGCTCTATGCCAGGGCCGCGACGGCCTATTCTCCAGCCACCGGCAAGGAGATGGTGAAGTACACCGACGATATGATAGTCGACCTGATCATCAATGAATACGAAGGTTGCAAGCTGTTGCTGCTCGCTCCGGTAGTGAGAGGACGCAAGGGTCACTACAAAGAGCTTTTCGAGCAGCTGGTCAAGCGCGGCTATTCCCAGGTGCGCATCGACGGTGAAATCCGGTACCTGCGCGACGTCGAACCGCTCGACCGCTACAAGACCCATTTCATAGAACTGGTGGTGGACAAGCTGGTGCCGAGTGCCGATGACCGCAAGCGGATACGCTCATCGGTGGTTACCGCCCTGACCCAGGGCAAGGGCTCTCTGGCCCTGCTGAGGGTTGACGGCGACGGGACGTTGAGGTATCTGAGCAAGAATCTCATCTGTGCGGACACCGGCATCTCATTTTCGCTGCCGGCTCCATATACCTTCTCGTTCAACTCCCCGCAGGGTGCCTGTCCCCACTGCAACGGTCTCGGAGTGGTGGCCCAGCTGGATATGTCAAAGGTCATTCCGAACGACAAAGTGTCGATTGCTGACGGAGGCATCGTGTCCCTCGGAAGTATGAGAAGCAACTCCACCTTCGAGGTTCTGGAGTCCATCGCCAGAAAATACTCGTTCTCGCTTCACGACCCGATAAAAGATATTCCTCCCCAGGCCCTTTCCACCATCCTCTACGGCTCCCAGGAGCTGTTCCGGATAGGCAGCGGGCCGACTGCGCAGATGGTGACTTTCGACGGCGTGCTTGCACGCACACGCATCACCGGTGAAGAGAGCGAAGAATCTCTCGAGAAGAAGGACAGTTTTATGAACACGGTGGTCTGCCCTGTCTGCAACGGCACGAGGCTCAAAAAGGAAGCCCTCAATTTCAAGATAGCCGGGCTGGACATCGCGCAGGTGGCTGCAATGGATGTCAATGACCTGTACGACTGGGTGCTTGAGCTGCCTTCCAAGCTGAACGAGAGGCAGATGGCGATTGCCAATGACATCCTGAAGGAACTGGCAGACAGGATAGGATTCCTCAAGGAAGTCGGTCTCGGATACCTGTCGCTCGACCGTGCGACTGCCACCTTGAGCGGTGGCGAAAGCCAGCGGATAAGGCTGGCGACGCAGATCGGCTCAAAGCTGGTGAATGTGCTTTACATCCTTGACGAGCCCTCTATAGGTCTCCACCAGCGGGACAACCGCAAACTCATCGATTCATTGAAGAAGCTGCGCGACGAAGGCAACTCGGTGATGGTGGTGGAGCACGACAGCGAGATGATGGAAAGCGCCGACTGGCTCGTCGACCTCGGCCCAGGCGCCGGGGAACTCGGAGGAGAACTTCTCTACAACGGCGAACCGTCGGGTATTTCAGACATACCCGAGGGCGCCAGTCTGACCATCGATTATCTTCTGAAGAGGAAATCCATCCCCGTGCCTGAATTCCGCCGCAGAGGCAACGGTTTGAAGCTGAAACTGCACGGGGCCTGCGGCAACAACCTGAAAGATGTGGACCTGACGCTGCCTCTGGGCACCTTGATAGGTGTCAGCGGAGTCAGCGGCAGCGGAAAGTCGTCACTCATCAACGATACGCTTATGCCCATCCTCTCATCGGCCCTCTACCGTTCTCTCGACAAGCCTCTGGCATACGCATCCATCGAAGGTCTCGAGAACATCGACAAAGTCATAGAGGTCGACCAGTCGCCCATCGGACGTTCTCCCCGCAGCAACCCTGCCACATATACCAACGTCTTCGGAGCTATAAGGGAACTCTTCGGGCAGACTCCGGACGCAAAGATCCGCGGCTTCAAGGCCAGCCGTTTCTCCTTCAACGTGCGTTCAGGCCGCTGCGAAGCCTGCAAGGGAGCGGGCATACAGGAAATAGAGATGAATTTTCTTCCGCCCGCCCACGTCACCTGCAAGGAATGCGGCGGCAAACGCTACAAGCCCGACACCCTGGCTGTCCATTACAAGGGCAAGAATATCAGTGACGTGCTGGATATGACAGTTTCAGCAGCTGCGGAATTCTTCAAGTCGAATCCGTTCATTTATCCCAAGATCAAGGCGATGGAAGATGTTGGCCTGGGATATGTGCGCCTCGGCCAGCCTTCCACAACCCTCAGCGGCGGAGAGAGCCAGAGGGTCAAGCTTGCCGCCGAGCTGGCTCGCAAGAGCACAGGCAACACCCTCTACCTGCTTGACGAGCCTACCACCGGCCTCCATTTCGACGACATAAAGAATCTGCTCGAAGTGCTCCAGAAACTGGTGGACCAGGGGAATACGGTCCTGATCATCGAACATAACCTGGATGTGCTCAAGAGCGTGGACTATCTCATCGATATGGGGCCGGAAGGAGGCCGCGACGGCGGAAGGATCATAGCGGAGGGCACGCCGGAGCAAGTGGCGGCAAACCCTGCTTCTTACACGGGGCAGTATCTGAAAGAGATGCTGTAGCGCTTATTTCCTCATCCAGCTTTCGGGATTCTGTTTGTCGGTGCCTTTCCAGATCTGGAAATGGAGTACTGACGAGCCGTCTGTCACATCCAGGGTACCCAGGCTGTCACCTGCATTTACCTTCTGCCCGGCTTTAACCGATACTTTCCCGAGACGGCAGTAGAAGGTGTAATAGGTTCCGTGCTGCACGAGGACGCACTGGCTGTAACCGGGCATCACGAGCACCTGCTTCACCGTTCCGTCGAATACGCACCTCACTGTTGCGCTACGGGCTGCCGTTATGTCGACGCCGTTGTTCGTGGGCAGCTGGATGTTCTTGTAGACGGGGTGGTTGTGGTTGCCAAACTTGCCTGTGATGACGCCTTGCACGGGCCAGGGAAGTTTGCCCTTGTTGTCTTCGAAGCGGCCCGCGAGCGTGTAGTCGATGGATTCCTGTTTCTGCTCCTTGACGGCCTTGGTCAGGATCCTTTCGATCTCCCTGTTGAGGGCTTCGACCTGCTTCTTTTTGGCCTGCAGGTCCTTCGTATATTGGTTTTTGCTCTTGTTGAGGCTGTTTACGAGCGAACGGGACTTCTGTTCGTCGGCCTTCATATTGTTGTATTCCCGTTGCCTCTGCTGCCTGGTGGCAGTGGCTACGGCGACCAGCGAGTCCAGACCGGCCTTCTCTTTACGGAGCTGTTCCTGAGTCTGGAGGATGTTGTCTGCCTGGGCGGCAGCCGATTCCGACAGGTTGCCTAGATAGGAGAAGCGCCGGTAGCCCTGGCCTATGTTTTCACTGCCGAGGATATACATAAACCACACTTTGTTGTCGCGGTTCTTGTATGCGTTGTATATGAGGTCGTCGTAATAGTACTGGAGGGTGTCGAGGTTGGCCTGCAGGGCGTTTATCTGTGCCGTGGCCGTATTGATGCGGGTGCGCAGCTCCCTGATTTCGGCGTCAGCCTCGTCGACCAGTTTCTTGCGGTTGCTTACCTGCTTCTGGACTATCGTCAGCTGCTGGGTGGAAGCCTTCTGGCGGCTGATGATGTCCTTGAGCTGGTTGTCGATGAACGCTATCTCCTCTTCCAGTTTCCTTTTGGCTTCCCTTTGTGCAGAGACATCCTGGGCGGCGGCCTCCACGACGGCGGCAGCAGCGATCAACAGAATGGCCAAAAGTCTTTTCACTTTATTCGTCAGGTAAGGCCTGGGCCTGCTTGAAATATACGTTCGCCAGGTCGTTCTCTCCGAGTGTCGAGAGCACGGTGGCATAGTGTTCAAGGATGGTGCGGTTCTCCTTGCCGCCGTACAGCATCGCGTGCTTGAACATAGCCTTGGCTTCCACATCCCGTCCGACGAGGTGTAGCAACCAGGCGTAGGTGTCCACATAGGTCGGATTGTCAGGCTCCTGCTGGATGGTCTTGAGGCTCATCTGCATAGCTTTGCGTAATGTAGCGTCGGGTTTTTTGCGGGGCTGTGTATAGCCTTCGGTCAGGTAGTATGCGTAGTTGTTGAGCACGGGTGCGTGGTTGGGGTTTATACGCAGAGCCTTGTCGTAGCATTTGTATGCCTGCTTCGAGTCTCCGGCAATATGGTACAGGTCACCCATAGCGGTGTAGCTGTTGAGGGCGACGGCGCTGTCCTTAGGCGCAAGAGCCAGCATCGTACGGTAATCCTCCATCGAGCTGTCGTACTCCTTCAGCTGCCAGAACGCTATCCCGCGCAGCTGCAGGAAATCAACCGGCATATCGAAACGCTGTATGGCGGTGGTGGCGTAGGTGATGACGTTGTCCCAGTCCTGGGCGTAATAATATATGAGGCAGTGGTTGAAAGCTGCGCCCATATCGTCGGGATTGATTTCAATCAGTGAGGAATAAACGTCGAGGGCCTTGTCGATCTGCCCCGTCTGGTAGTAGTAGGCCGCCGTCAGGCCGGTGACAGTGCTGTCGGTAGGGTTCGAAAGGTACATCTCCGTCATCAGGGAGTCGACCTGGGGGGCGAACACCTGGGCGAACTGGCCGCTGCCGAGCACGTCCTGCATATACTCAACCTTGGTCTGAGGGGGTACTACGCCGCTCTTGATGAAATTACCGATGTTCTTGAAGTACATATCGTACTTGCCCTGGGCTCGGTAGATATGGGCTGCGCCATAAGATGCCTCGACGCAGTCGGGATCCATAGCCAGAGCTTCTTCGTAATAGCCGAGAGCCTCCTGCTCCTGGTAGAGGCTGCCGTAATAATCTCCCAGGATGCACGCCAGCCGGGGAGAGCGGTATTCCTTGTAGTATTGCTGCAGGAAGTCGAAGGCTTGTTTCTGCTGCCCTTTCTGCATATATATCTGCATACGGGCCATAGCCAGAGGCTCGCTCTTGCCGGTCTGGCTTTCGATGACGTCCAGCGCTTCCATAGCTTTGTCGAAATCGCCGTTCGCCATATAGACGTTCACCACATCGTAGTAGAGGGATGTCTTGCGCGGATTCTCGGCAATCAGCTCTTCAAAAAGTTTCAGGGCGCTGGCGGCATCCTTGTTGGTCATATAGTCAGACGCAAGGGCGTATTTATACCAGTAGTTGCCGGGGTCGAGGGCGATGGCTTTCTTGAAATTGGCTTCCCTCTCAAGGAAATCTTCCGAGAGTATGGCGAGATAGTAGTATGCGGCGTCGTTGTCAGGCTCTGTGCTGACAAGTTTCCGGAACATTTCATAGGCTTGCTTATTGCCTGAATTGTAGGCTTCCAGTGCGTCGAAATAAGCCTGTGACTGCGCATCGGCACAGATGCCTGCGAGCAGGAATATAAGGGCGGCAAACAGCTTTCTGATGTGTTTCATCTTCACGGACCTCCACCCGCAAAAATAATCAATCCAGCAAAAATTTACTATTCAATGCAGCATTTTGGACTAAATTTGCATCATTAATCCAGTAGCCCTGTGAAGAACACTCTCGAGTCTCTCATAGAAGGATGCAAGCAGCACGATCCGAAGGCCCAGAAGGGTCTTTATGATCTGTTGTCGCCAGCTATGCTGGCGGTGTGCTTGCGGTACATCAAAGACGCGGAGGCGGCGAAGGATACGATGCAGGACGGCTTTGTTACGTTGTTTGATAAAATATCGAGTTACAAGGGCGAAGGCTCTTTCGGAGGATGGGCGCGCAGGATATTCGTGAACACGGCGCTGATGCAGCTCCGTCGCAACGATGCGTTGAAGTTCTCCGAGAACATAGAAGATTCCCAGGCAATGCAGATGGTCCAGAGCAATACTCTCGAGAAAATCGGGGCCGATGAGATCTTCAAGCTGGTCAACTCGATGCCGGACGGTTTCCGGACGGTTTTCAACCTTTACGTAATAGAGGGCTATTCGCACGAAGAAATTGCGAAGATGCTCTCGATAACGGTAGGGGGTTCACGTTCGCAGCTCAGCAGGGCGCGTGCGTGGCTCCAGAGTAAGATTAAGACGAATGATAAATATGACTGATTCACAATTTGATCAGATTATCAGGGAGAAGCTTTCAAGCTACGAGTGCGAGGCGCCGGACGAGTCGGTGTGGGAAGGCATCGTAGCCAAGATGGCCGCCCAGCGCCGCCGCAAGGTAGTGCTGCGCTATGTATACGGTGCAGTCGCTGCTGCTGCGTGCGTGGCTCTGGGTTTGTTCCTCTTCGATGGCAGTGACGCTCCCGGTCAGCTTCAGACCGCTCCGACGGTGGCTGTTGCCGACAATGTTGTTCTCCAGGAGCTTGACACCCCTGAAGACGTTCAGGACATCCCTTCTATAGCAGACCAGATCAAAGCCCTCCGTTCAGGCAATGCCGTCGCTGAAGTGCTTCCTTCAGAGGTGGAGAAAGTTCTGGAGGCTGTTTCTGAAAAACTATCCGAGCCTGCAATGGCCGACGTGGATGAAGTTCAGCAGGAAGCCACCGGCAGTCAGGATTCCGACAAGAGCGCCGGAAAACCCTCAAATAACGGCTATCGCACGCCATCCGGTTCTCAACTTATGGACGACTACTATCTTTTCGAAGAAGAAGAGCAAGCCCCCAAAAAGCACACACATTCAAGTATATCAATATCATCAAACGTTTCAGGGATAGCGAAGCAGGACGGCTTCATTTATCAGATGGCTCCGTCCCACGCGGCTTCTGCCACAGGACGCTCCGTAGGGGCAGTGGTAGAGGAGTTGTCTGAGTCTTCATACTCTATCCCCCTGTCATTCGGTATCCAGTTCCGTTATCCCCTCGCTCCGAAGTTCTCTTTGGGTGCAGGTGTCAATTACACCTATCTGCAGCGCAGTTTCAGTGCATTGGTCAACAAGACAAAGTACGACAATGTCACCTCCCAGCTGCACTATATCGGCTTGACCGCATCAGCCTTCTACAACTTCATCGAAGGAGACAGGCTGATTGTCTACGGCCGTGCCGGCGGTGCCGTTGACAAGAGCGTATTTTCACGCTTTGTCTTCGGAGGTCAGGCTCTTGCCCAGGATGCTTCCGGAGTGCAGTGGTCTGTCAATGCAGGCGTCGGTCTGGAGTACAAGATTGCGAAACCCGTTTCGATTTTCATAGATCCTTCCGCCTCATACTATTTCGACTGCGCACAGCCGAAGAGCATCCGCACGGAGCAGCCTCTTATGTTCAGCCTCGAAGCCGGCTTGAGGTTCCATCTGTAGAAAATCGTAATTTCAACTGTATGCTACCCGACGGTCTCCGCCGGGTTGTTTTTTTGTTTCTCCGTCCAAAATGACTTAACTTCATAGGCTGAATATAATCTGACAACAGATAGCTATATGAAAGGTCAAAACAACAATATCGGGAAACTGGTCCCCATAATGTTCGCGTTCTTCTCGATGGGATTCGTGGATATGGTGGGCACGGCCACCAACTATGTTAAAGCCGACTTCAACCTGAGCGACACGATGGCCAACTTCCTGCCCTCGATGGTCTTCCTCTGGTTCTTCTTCCTTTCGGTGCCGACGAGCCTGCTGATGAACCGCATCGGTAAGAGGAAGACCGTAGTTCTCAGCCTCATAGTGACTGCGGCAGCCCTGGTGCTGCCTCTGTGCAGCTACAACTACCCGGTTATGCTGGCTTCCTTCTGCCTGCTGGGTATAGGCAACACTCTGATGCAGGTGTCTCTCAATCCTCTGATTTCCTGCGTGGTCAAAGGTGACAAGCTGGCCAGCTCCCTGACTTTCGGCCAGTTCGTCAAAGCCATCGCTTCTTTCAGCGCTCCGCTGATAGCCAGCTGGGCTGCAGTGCGTTTCGGCAACTGGAGGATATTGTACGGCGCTTTCCTTGTCATAGGTGTGATAGCCACGCTGTATGTATGGTTTACCAAAATTGAGGAGGATGCTCCTGCCGAAAAGACATCGAAATTCAAGGATGTGCTCAAACTTCTCGGTATTCCGGCCGTGCTGATGCTTTTCTTCGGCATCGTGGCTCACGTGGGCATCGATGTCGGAGTCAACACCTGCGCTCCGAAGATATTGATGGAGAGGCTGGGCATCCCGCTCACCGAAGCAGCCATCGCCACAAGTGTGTACTTCCTTTTCAGGACGATAGGCTGCCTCACCGGATCGCTCATCCTTGCCAGGTGGGAGCTTCGCAAGTTTTTCGTCCTGAGCGTTGTCCTGATGGTCCTCTCGATGGCGGGCCTGTTCATCTGCCACAGCAAGGCAGGCATCTATGTGGCTATCGCGCTGGTGGGTTACGGCAACTCCAATATGTTCTCAATGATATTCTCGAAGGCGCTGCTGTATATGCCTGAACGTCGCAACGAGATGTCCGGTCTGATGATTATGGGCCTCATAGGCGGCACTGTCTTCCCCATCCTTATGGGAGCTCTCTCCGACGTGATGGGTTCGCAGGCCGGTTCAGTGGCAGTCATCAGCCTTGGAGTTGCATATATGATATTCCTTGCATACAGATTCCTTAAAACAGAAAAGAATGAGCAAAACTGAAAGGCCGGTAGTCGGAATAGGTGAGATCCTGTTCGATCTGCTGCCGGGCGGCGCCCAGCTGGGAGGCGCGCCTGCAAATTTCGCATATCACGTGAGCTGCCTCGGCGGCCGTGGCGTTGCGGTAAGTGCCATAGGAAAGGATGCGCGCGGCGCAGAAGTCAAGTCCATCCTGACTTCGAAGAAACTTGAGGCGGTGCTCCCCGAGGTGGATTTTCCCACGGGAGTGGTACAGGTGACGCTCGACGGGCGCGGAGTGCCCGAGTACACCATAATCGAGGATGTGGCCTGGGACAATGTGCCGTATACTGCCGAGATGAAGGCGCTTGCCGGGAATGCCGCCGCAGTGTGCTTCGGCACTCTGGCACAGCGCAGCGCCGTCACAAGGGCGACGATAATGGACTTCATAGCGGATATGCCAGATGACAGCCTCAAGGTTTATGACATCAACCTGCGGCAGCACTATTACAGCCGTGAAATCATAGAGGATTCTCTCAAGGTGGCTGATATCCTTAAGATCAACGACGAGGAAATAGGGGTGGTGGGCGCTCTGTTCGGTATGGAAGGCGGACACGAGGCCATCTGCAGGGTGCTCATCGAGAGTTACGGCCTCCGCCTGGTGATTCTGACAAAGGGAGCCGAGGGCAGCGATGTCGTAACTATGCACGAAAAATACAGTGTTGAATGTCCAAATGTCAAAATTGCAGATACTGTCGGAGCCGGAGATTCATTCACTGCTGCATTTGTCCACGCTTATCTGAGAGGCGACCCGATAGAGGAATGCCATAAGCTTGCGAACCGCATTTCTGCTTTTGTGTGCTCCCGTAGCGGAGCGATGCCGGAGTACGACAAGGCCTGAAAAATCTGTATTCTTCCACGCTGTTTCAGTAGTCGCCAAAAACGGCTGCCACTTTTACTTTTTGCAAGTTTTTATCGTTCCGCTCAAGCTATCTTGGCGGGAAAAAAACGATGCTTTGCAAAACTTATTGCGCAACCTGCCTGGGATTGACAGTGGTTGCGATAACGGTGGAAACCGACATTTCAAACGGAATAGGCATACAGCTGGTGGGACTGCCCGACAGTGCGGTGAAGGAGAGTCTGACGAGGGTTCTGACAGCTATCAGAAGCTATGGATATCGTATTCCGGGAAAGAAAATAGTTATCAATCTTGCCCCCGCGGACATAAAGAAGCAGGGCTCTTCGTTCGACCTTGCCATTGCGGTGACGCTGATTTGTGCCATTAAGGAAATAGAGCCGGCAAGGATGCAGGACCACCTGTTTCTGGGAGAACTCGCACTGGATGGCTCCATCAGGGATGTGCCCGGTGCTTTGCCGATTGCGGTATATGCCCGCGACAACGGCTTCAAGGGCTGCATCCTGCCCTTTGAGTCCGCAAAGGAAGCCGTGGATATCGAAGGGGTCGACGTCTATGGCGTGAGGTGCCTCGCCGATGTCCTGCGAATACTTCTTGAGGATGACGACAAAGAGTTCCTGATGCAGCGCGGAATGGCCGGTGAGGTGCAGCTGCCGGTCAAAAGTGCCGGTCCTGATTTCAAGGTGGTCAAAGGGCAGCAGCACGCCAAGCGCGGATTTGAGATTGCAGCCGCCGGCGGCCACAACATAATCCTCATAGGCAGCCCCGGCTGCGGCAAGACTCTGATGGCCAGCTGCCTGCCCTCGATCCTCCCTCCGATGGAGACAGAAGAGTCCATCGAGACCAGCAAGATATACTCCGTGGCCGGCAAGTCCATAGGAAGCTACGGATTGCTGAAGACAAGGCCGTTCCGCACCCCGCACAACAGTGCCAGCCGCGTCTCACTGCTCGGGGGAGGCCCAGACGCGCTTCCGGGTGAGATCTCTCTTGCGCATAACGGAGTTTTGTATCTGGATGAGATAGCCCAGTTCAGCAAGGTCACTCTCGATCTGCTCCGCCAGCCTCTTGAGGACGGCAGGATAGTGATCAGCCGGGCCCGCTACAGGATCGAATATCCCTGCTCGTATATGCTCGTGGCGTCAATGAATCCGTGTCCCTGCGGTTATTATGGCGACCCTTCAGGCCGCTGCCGCTGCACCCAGTCGATGGTAGACAATTATATGGCGCGGATCTCAGGGCCGCTGATGGATCGCATAGATATGCATATCTATGTGGACAGAGTTGCTGCTGACGACCTGACTGCCACACAGTTGGCGGAACCCAGCGCAGCCATAGCCGAAAGGGTCAGCCGCGCGAGGAAGGTGCAGCTGGACAGGTTCAGGAATGAGCAGGGTGTGTTCACGAACTCAAGGATGAATGCAGAGATGATGACGCGTTACTGCAAGGTCGGCAGCAGCGAGCAGGATTTCCTGTGCGCCCTTATAGATAAACTGAGCTTGTCTGCAAGAGCCTACGGCAGGGTGCTGAAACTCGCCCGCACCATCGCCGACCTTGCCGGAGAAGCGCAAATCAATATGCAGGCCATTTCAGAAGCCATCCAATACCGCAACCTCGACCGTCTGGAGAGATAACATTCTTTGCCCTTTTCGAAGGAAGTACTAAATTTGTCGAAACGCTTATTTCAATGAAGACTAAAGTTTTATTCCTCCTCGCAATTGCAGGTATCTTGTCTGTTTCGTGTGAATCTCCGGAGCCTGAGGTCAGCTCTCTGAAAGAGGCCTATTCCGACAGTTTCAAGATGGGGTGTGCAATCAGCCCGTTTATGGTCAGCGGACGCAATCCCCAGGCTGTCGACCTTCTGCTGTCCCAATTCAATGCGTTGTCGCCTGACAACTGTATGAAGCCCGAGAGTCTGCATCCCGGTCCCGAAGTCTGGAACTTCGGCCCTGCGGACGCTTATGTGCAGTTCGGCAAGGAACACGGGATGTTCGTGCTCGGCCACACCCTGTGCTGGCACAACCAGACCCCCTCATTTTTCTGGGAGAGGCCGGACGGTACGCCCAAGAGCCGCGCAGAACTCGTCGAGACGCTTCGCAGCTATATAGAGACGGTTGTGACACATTTTGCCGGCAAGGTGGATGCGTGGGACGTTGTGAATGAAATAGTTGCCGAAGACGGCGGTTTCCGTGACCTGGGCTGGGTCAAGGCTTTCGGCGGCGACGGATACGAAGTTGCGAAGCTGGCCTTCCAGTTCGCCAACGAATATGCTCCTGAAGGAACAGAATTCTATTACAATGAGTTCAACGTATGGCGTCCTTCCAAGTTGCAGGGTGTCGTGAATCTTGTCCGCAGGCTGCGTGCAGACGGTCTGAAAGTTGACGGAGTCGGCATCCAGGCCCACTGGGGACTCAACTATCCCAAGAATGAATACATCGAGGAAGCTATCGACCAGCTCAGCGACCTTGGCGTCAAGGTTATGATTACCGAGCTTGATGTTGACGTTCTTCCCATATCCAAAGAAGGTCAGGTGATCGGCAAGTCCCTTCAGGATCCCCAGTATCAGCTCGAGGAGTTCGAAACGTTCCTCGATCCGTACAAGGACGGTCTGCCGGAAGAAGTCGAGGACCAGCTTGCCGCAAGATATGAGGAACTCTTCAAGATATTCTACAGTCACCGGGATGAGATAGACCGCGTCACTTTCTGGGGACTTCACGACGGGGCGTCGTGGAAGAACGGATCTCCTGTCCCCGGCAGGACCAACTATCCGCTGCTGTTCAACAGAGACCTCACTCCTCACAAGGCATTGGGGGCAGTGCTTGCAGTGCCAGGAAAGTCAGAATGACATAAAAAATGTGTTTTTTGGGAAGAACCGGCATCCAGCCGGTTTTTTTATGCCCCATACTATAGGAAATGCCGATTTTTGTTGTTAAATTGCAAAGCGAATTTTTCGTTTTTCAACCCTTCTTTCATAATACTAAACAATATGCAACACGTTCCAGCCATTTTCTGGTTTGTACCTGCTGCTTCCATCATTGCGCTTTGTTTCGCCTTTTTCTTCTACAGGTCGATGAAGCGTGAAGATGAGGGTACTGACCGTATCAAACAAGTTGCAATGTACATAAGACAAGGTGCAATGGCTTATCTGCGTCAGCAGTATAAAGTCGTAATCATCGTGTTTATATGTCTTGCGGTCTTCTTCGCCTTTCTGGCGTATGGACTCCACGTTCAGAACAACTGGGTTCCTTTCGCTTTCCTCACCGGTGGTATATTCTCCGGTCTGGCCGGTTTCTTCGGTATGAAGTCGGCGACCTATGCGTCATCACGTACCGCACACGCGGCGACGAAATCTCTTAACAAAGCCCTCACCGTCGCTTTCAGGAGCGGGGCAGTGATGGGACTCACAGTAGTCGGCCTGGGAATGCTCGATATCGCTCTGTGGTATCTCATTCTCAACCGTTTCGTCGATATAGACGGAACGCAGAAACTGATTGTCATCACCACCACTATGCTGACATTCGGTATGGGAGCTTCTACCCAGGCATTGTTCGCCCGTGTCGGCGGAGGTATTTACACAAAAGCGGCTGATGTCGGAGCCGACCTTGTGGGCAAGGTCGAAGCCGGAATCCCGGAAGATGACCCCCGAAACCCTGCAACCATAGCCGATAATGTGGGTGACAATGTCGGCGACGTCGCCGGTCTGGGAGCAGACCTTTACGAAAGTTACGTCGGTTCTGTCCTTGCCGCCGTCTCTCTCGGTGCGGCAGCCTTTGCCCCCCAGGGGGAAGGGATGCAAGTGAAGGCTGTGATGGCTCCTATGCTCATAGCAGCAATCGGAGTCTTCCTTTCAATCATCGGAATATTCCTGGTCAAGACCAAAGAGAATGCATCGATGAAGGACCTTCTCGGCTCAATCAGCCGCGGAGTGAATTTCAGTGCCGTCCTCATTGCCGCCTGCTCGTTCGTCATCCTCTATCTGCTCGGCATCCCTAACTGGTATCTGCTTGCTACCGCAGTGGTAATCGGTCTTCTCGCCGGCGTCATCATCGGAAAAGTCACCGAATATTACACTTCACATTCTTACAAGCCGACCAGGGCTATCGCCAAGAGTGCTGGTACAGGCGGATCTGCAACCGTTATTATAAACGGTATAGGAACCGGAATGATCTCTACGGCGATTCCTGTGACCGTCATCGGTGTCTCAATCATTCTGTCATACCTGTGCGCCATCAATTTCGATATCCATAATCTGCTTACCGCTACCAATGTGCAGCACGGTCTTTATGGTATCGCGATCGCTTCTGTCGGTATGCTGTCAACCCTCGGCATCACGCTGGCTACCGATGCTTACGGTCCTGTAGCCGACAATGCCGGCGGTATAGCAGAGATGTCAGGCCTTCCCGAAGAAGTCCGTCACCGCACAGACAGCCTCGATGCCCTGGGAAACACCACGGCTGCTACAGGAAAGGGCTTCGCCATCGGCTCCGCGTCAATGACCGCCCTTGCGCTTGTGGCGTCTTACCTCGAGGAAATCAAGATTGCTTTCAGTCACATCGGGCAGAACGTCCTTGAGTTTGCAGACGGCACCTCAGTGGCTTTGAGCGACGCATCCATCATAGACATTGTCAAGTACTATGACATCAGTCTGATGAATCCCATCGTCCTGGTGTGCATCTTCCTCGGCGCTATGGTGGCATTCTTCTTCAGCGGCCTTACCATCAATGCGGTGGGCCGTGCTGCTGAGAATATGGTCACTGAAGTCCGTCGCCAGTTCCGCGAGATAAAGGGCATCCTCACCGGTGAGGCTGTTCCCGATTATCAGCGCTGCGTACAGATTTCCACCAAAGGTGCGCAGAAAGAAATGACAGTTCCGGCATTGCTTGCCATAATCATCCCCATCGTGATAGGAATCATCTTCGGCGTAGCCGGCGTTGTCGGCCTTCTCGTCGGCGGCCTGAGCACGGCGATAGTACTCGCGGTCTATATGGCCAATGCCGGCGGTGCCTGGGACAATGCCAAGAAGTACA
>JAFXPV010000084.1 GCA_017527625.1 Bacteroidales bacterium
CCCGGCATTTGAACTGGCCGGCTCACCTGCCGCAGTCAAGGCTGCAGCCAGCGACAAGATACGCTTCGGCTTCATCGGCCTCGGGCAGCAGGCTATGTATCTGCTCAGCAGCTTCATCAAGATGGACGACGTGCAAGTCGTTGCCGGATGCGACGTATATGACATCAAGCGAAACCGCTTCGTCAAGAGGGTGACTGATTATTACAAAGGGCAGGGCGTCAAGAAGGTTACCGCTCCTGCAATGTACGAAAACTATGAAGACCTCCTAGCCCGCAAGGACATCGACGCCGTGGTCATAGCCACTCCGGACCACTGGCACGCAGGCATAGCGATAGCCGCCTGCAAGGCCGGCAAGGACATATACCTCGAAAAACCGATGACCCTGACCGTCTATGAAGGCCAGCAGCTGGTGAAGGCCGTGCGCAAATACAACCGCATACTCCAGGTCGGCAGCCAGCAGCGTTCGAGCGAGGAATTCATACACGCTGCCAACGTGGCCCGCGAAGGAGACCTTGGCCGGATCCAAAAGATGGACGTCTATGTAGGCCGCTGGGACGGGCAGCCGTTCCCCGTGCCTCATCATTTTCCCGCCCAGACTCCGCCTGCCGGCCTTAACTGGGACAAGTGGCTCGGTCCTATGACCGACAAGGCGACATATTTCCCGGACATCGATCCTCTGCTCAAGGAAGACGGCAGTGACACTTGCTGGGGTGCCTGGCGCTGGTACAAGCCCACCGGAGGCGGATATATGACGGACTGGGGAGCACATATGTTCGACATTGCCCAGTGGGCTGTCGGCAAAGACCTCTCCGGCCCCACCGAGATCATACCTCCCGGATACAGTTTCTACAAGAATCTGACTTACAAATATGATAACGGTATCGTGGTGGAAGAGACTACTTTCGACGATTCCGGCCAGGGTCTCAAGATTTACGGCGAGAAAGGCTGGATCGCAGTACACCGCGGCAAGCTCTATGCTTCCGATCCCAAGTTCGAAATGAAGGTGGGTGACAACGACGTGCCCTTCGAAGCCCGTGCCGGCCATCACCGCGTGTTCATCGAAAGCATCAAGAGCCGCATCGACCCGAATGTGCCCGTCGAAGTCGGCCACTCATCCTGCACGATGTGCAACATCGGCATCATCGCCGGCGAGCTTGGCCGTCCTCTCACCTGGAACCCTATAGTCCAGAAGTTTATGGACGACCCCGAAGCCAACGCCTTGCTCCATTACCCCTACCGTCCCGGCTACGAACACCTGCTGGACGTCTAGCCCCGCCAAAGTGTGCGCGCAGGACCCCCTCCGGAGCCTACTCCAGGGCATATAACGAGCGCACACCACCCTTCCGAGGGGGTGGTGTGCGCCATCAATCGCGTCTGTGCGCTCTGCAGGGCACCTGCCCGGAGCACACTCGCGCAAGGGAACTCCGGAATCAGCGGTCTTCGAGGGCCTGGGCCAGGACGGAGACGGGATTCATCACCGGAATGCCGGTGGACATCTCTATCTGCCACTTGCAGGTCTCGCATTCGGTGACGACTGCGAAGGGCGCTGAATCGTCAGCCTGCGCCTTGGCTTCGCGGATCTCGGCGAAGAGGGTTTCGCCGATGGCCTGGGAGTACCCGTAGTTTTCTTTCTTGAAGCCGAAGGTGCCCGAAATGCCGCAGCAGTTGGGCTCAAGCACTGTCAATTCCACTCCGGGAATCATACGGAGTATTTCGATGGTGAACTGCTGCCAGCCCAGCCTCTGCATATGGCAGGCGGTGTGGTAGGCCAGCTTCAGGCGGAAATCCTTGCGGAAGTTGAGCTTAATCTCGCCGGACTGCAGCTTGGGATAGAGCCAGCGGGTGAGCAGCATTATGCGGTCCTTGACATCTTCGTTGGGAAGGCCGAGCACTTCGGGATATTCTTCCCTCATCATATGCGTGCAGGACGACGACACCGTAAGGACGGGGCCTTCGGCCTTGCGGATGGAATCGAGGTTGATGCGTCCCTGTCGGGTGGCCTTCGCTGCGAAGCCGTTGCTCATCAGAGCAATGCCGCAACATTTCTCTTTCTCCAGCAACTTGACTCCGTAGCCGGCGGCGTTGACTACCTTGACGAAGTCTTTGCCGAGCTGGGAATAATTGTAATTGGCGTAGCAGCCGTGGTAGAAGCTGACCGTCTTTGCGAAGCCGGCCTGGGCGTCCTGGGCCTCCTTGCGGAACCAAGTCTCGAATTTCTGGGATGAATATGCAGGGAAGGTGCGGTGCTTGTCGACGCCAAGAGTGCCGTGAAGCACGGCTTTGGCCACTCCGGTCTTGAGGATGCCGTTGGCTATCGGAGCTATGGGGGTCGCCGCCATACCGCCTACGAAATCCGTGGACGCCAGAGTCCAGTCACGCAGACCGTGAAGGCTGCGCACCTTCGATTGCGAGCCGTATTTGATGCGGGCGGTCTGGATCATATCGCCGATCTTGACTCCGGAAGGACAAGCCACCTCGCAGCGCTTGCAGTTGAGGCAGTATTTGAGGGCATAGTCGTAATACTCAGGGTCTTTGATCCTGTATCTCTCGCCGTCGGGACCAGCCTTCTTAGGCCCCGGATATTGTTCGTTCACCGCCAGCATCGGGCATACCAGCGTGCAGAGGTTGCACTTCAGGCACTGTTCGAGATTGGCTGTGCTTATGCTTGTTTCCTGCATATTTCTTACTGTTTTTTCAATATCTTGCCGGCAGCAGCCTTGCCGCTGGCCTCAATCTCACTTTCTGACATAGGTCCGCCGGCCATCACCTGCCCGGCAGCAAAGAGGTTGCAGATGCTCCTGCCTCCTTTGATGACGTGGCCTTCGGCATCGGTCTTCACTCCGAACTTCTCGTAGGGCTGGGGAGCGAAGAAATCGGGGTCGAACCACTTTTCGTGGTCTTCCTCGAACTCCACATCGGCATCGAACACCGGCTCGAACACCTTTTCCATATTGGACATAATGCCGCGGGAGAAGAATTTGCCGGTGGCGAGCAGATATGCCCCGGCCTCCAGCGGCTCGCTTCCGAGATTGCGGCTGAATACCATTTTTACCGATGTGCCGTCTTCGCTCAGACAGGCATTTATTATGCTGTCACCCCTGAACACCGTGACGCCTTCAGCCGCAAGGGCCGACAGCGCGGCGTAGGGAGAATGTTCCTGGGCCTTCGGGGATGCAGGCCCCACCGTGGCGTCGTGGAGCGACAGCCCCTCGGAGAACAGAGCAACCTTCCTGCCCGCTGCAGCCAGTTCAGAGGCCGCGGTGCAACCGGCCAGGCCTCCGCCGATTATTATAACGTCATATTTCATTTCCTGTGTACCTTATGCATATATTCAGCCTCCCTGAGGGTGTCTCCCCACAACACGGGAGTCATACCTTTCCAACGCTCCTGCAGATATCCGTCCACCAGCTCCTGCGCCTTTTCGGGAGTTCCGAGCACTTCGGCCAGCACCTTCGCTACCCTGCTGATGCAGAATGAACCCTGGCAAGTGCCCATACCCACCCTGGTGTGACGTCTGAGGTCGGAGATCGTCCTCACGCCCAGATTCTTGACTGCGTATTCTATCTCGGCGCGCGTCACCTGCTCGCATTCGCATATAATCTCGCCGGCGCCTTTGCCGCTGAAATCCATCATATCGGCCTCGCTGCCGTGACGGCCCACGGCCGCACGTTTATGCACCGGATCCTTGCCGCCTTTGCGCTTGTGGGAGCCGGGCAGCTGCTTGACAGCTGTTGTGCAAGGAATCTTGAGCCCGAGTTTCTCGCACACCAGGTCGGTGGCCATTTCTGCCATCAGACGGCAGGTGGTGAGCTTGCCGCCTGTTATGGTGATAAGTCCCTTGACGCCGTCGCGCTTCTCGTGGTCGAGCAGGACGATGCCGCGGCTGACATTTCTGCCGTTGGCCGAGCTGTCGGCAACAACGAGGGGACGGACTCCTGCGTAGGCTCTGATAATCCTGGTTGTGGACAGTGCAGGCACCAGATGGATACCCTCCTGGAGCAGCACGGACACTTCGTCGCCGGTGGCCTTCATATCCTCGCAGTCTTCGAAAGGAACCTTATCGGAAGTCGTGCCGAGCACGCTGACTACGTCGCCGGGGACGAGGATGTCGGCATTGCCGGGCTTGCGGCAGCGGTTGATCACCATCCTGGTGAGGCGGTGTCCGAAGATGAGAAGGGAACCTTTGCTGGGCATCATACCGATCTGGGCGCCTCCCATTTCAGCGAGATGTGCGCTCCATATACCGGCTGCGATGACTACCTGCTTCGAGCGGATTTCACTGTCGCCGAGCATTACGCCTTTCACGCAACCGTCCTCCTTCACGAGGCCGGTGACCTCGCGGAACTTGATGACGTCGGCGCCGTGGCGCACTGCATCAAGGATGTTGGCGTCCACTAGGCGGAAAGGGTCGACGGACGCGTCAGGAACCTTCACCGCACCGATAAGGGCCGGATTTACCGCCGGTTCCAGCCTGAGAGCTTCTTCGGGGCTTATGGCTTCGGCCTCGATGCCGCAGTCCAGACAGGCCTGGATGAATTTAGCCTGATACTCGAGGCTGTCTTCCGGCAGGGTGATGAACAGTCCGCCCGTCGGGTCGATGCACGACGAGGCTATCCTGCGCAGAATCTTGTTTTCCGAGATACACTCCCTTGCTCCTTCGGGGTCCGTGACGGCATATCTGGCGCCGCTGTGAAGCAGGCCGTGGTTACGGCCCGAAGCGCCGTCGCACAAATCGCCTCTCTCGACAAGCAGGGTCTTGAGCCCGCGCAATGCGCAGTCTCTTGCGGTGGCGGCTCCGGTTATTCCGCCGCCGATGATGATGACATCGTATTCTTTGTTGGTGTTTTCTATAATCATAAATTCAAATTTACTAATTTTATTGTCAAAATCATATTTGTTTTCAAGATGAAAAACTCAATTTGCATACTTGCTGCGGCATTATTGCTGCTTTCAGCCGGCTGCTCTCCCAAATGGGAGGAGACGGCGACCCCTGACGGATATAATCTCGTAACCCAGAAGGACGGTCCTTCGCTCGGTTACTCACCTGCGTCGGGTGTACAACTCATTACATCCGGAGGCTATGCCTTCAAGGATCTCAACCGCAACGGCAAACTGGATATCTATGAGGACTGGCGCAAGAGCCCTGAGCGCAGGGCTGCGGACCTTGCCAGCCAGCTGTCCATCGAAGAGATTGCCGGACTTATGCTTTACAGCGGTCACCAGTCAGTACCTTCCGAGAATATCACGGATGCCCAGAAAAAGTTCCTCTCGGAGGACAACCTGAGAGCCGTGCTTGTGACGAGCGTCGCTTCTCCTGAAGTAGCAGCCAAATGGAACAATAACGTGCAGGCATTTGTCGAAGGTCTCGGACACGGCGTTCCTTCCAACAACTCTTCCGACCCCCGCAACGAGACTTCCGCCACTGCCGAGTTCAACGCCGGCTCGGGCGGACGCATCTCACAGTGGCCGACGACTCTCGGAATGGCCGCCACCTTCGACCCGGATCTCGTGGAGGAGTTCGGCCGGATTGCTTCCAAGGAGTACAGGGCGCTCGGCATCGCGACGGCTCTGTCTCCCCAGATCGACCTGGCGACCGAACCCCGCTGGTCCCGTTTCAACGGCACTTTCGGCGAGGATCCCGACCTTGACGTGGATATGGCCCGCGCCTATGTCGACGGCTTCCAGACCACCGAGGGCTCCAAGGACGGATGGGGCGCTGAGAGCGTCAACGCAATGATCAAGCACTGGCCGAGCGGCGGTCCGGAAGAGGGCGGCCGTGACGCACACTACAACTACGGAAAGTATGCCGTCTACCCCGGCAACAACATCTCCGACCATATCAGGGCCTTCGTCGAAGGTGCCTTCCAGCTCAAGGGCGGCACCGGCAAGGCCACGGCAGTGATGCCCTACTACACGATTTCATACGGCATCGACCCTTCAGGCAAGAATGTCGGCAACAGCTACAACCACTATATCATTACCGACCTGCTGCGTGACAAGTACGGCTTCGACGGCGTTGTCTGCACCGACTGGGGCATCACCAACAACAACTCCACAATCTATTCGTTCGACGGCAAATGCTGGGGAGTCGAGACTCTCAGCATAGCCGAGCGCCATTATGAAGTGCTGAAGGCGGGCGTCGACCAGTTCGGCGGCAACAACGACAAGGGACCGGTGCTGGAAGCTTATCAGATGTGGGTGAAGGACTCCGGCGAAAAGAGCGCACGCGCCCGTTTCGAGCAGAGCGCTGTCCGTCTTCTGCTGAACAGTTTCCGCACAGGTCTGTTCGAGAATCCCTATCTCGACCCCGCGAAGACTGCGCAGGTTGTCGGCAATCCGGAGTTTATGGCCAAAGGCTACGAAGCGCAGCTCAAATCAGTCGTGATGCTCAAGAATCACGGCTCGGTTCTGCCCAAGACCCAGAAGCTCAAAGTATATGTTCCCAAGCGCCTGTATCCGGCCAGAGGCGGAATGTTCGGCTTCGGCGGCACCAGCCAGGCCCGCTGGGATTACCCCGTCAGCAAGGAGCTGGTCGAGAAGTACTACGAGTGGACCGACGATCCGCGCAAGGCTGACTTCGCACTCGTGTTCATCCAGCAGCCTTCGGGCGGCAGCGGCTACAGCCGTGAGGATGCTGAGAAGGGTGGCAACGGATATGTACCCATCAGTCTGCAGTACAGGCCTTACACTGCTACCGCAGCCCGCGAAGTTTCGATAGCCGGCGGCGACCCCAAGGAGAGCTTTACCAACAGAAGCTACCGCGGCAAGACCGTCACCTGCGACAATATGACCGACCTGGAAATAGTCATCAACACAAAACGCCAGATGGGCAACCGTCCCGTGATTGTCTGTATGTCAGTATCAAGGCCGGTCGTTATGAGCGAAGTTGAACCCTATGCTGACGCCATACTGGTAACTATGGGCGTGCAGAACCAGGCGGTCCTCGACCTGGTGAGCGGCAAGGCCGAGCCTTCAGGCCTGCTTCCTATGCAGATGCCTGCCAATATGGAAACGGTCGAGAAGCAGTTCGAGGACGTTCCCCGCGATATGGAATGCTTCGTCGACGCTGACGGCAACACCTACGACTTCGCCTTCGGTCTCAACTGGAAAGGAGTCATCAAAGACGCCCGCGTAGAGAAATATAAATAGTGTGCGCCGGGCGGACGCCCTGCAGAGCGCACAGACGCGATTGATGGCGCACACCACCCCCTCGGAAGGGTGGTGTGCGCTCGTTATATGCCCTGGAGTAGGCTCCGGAGGGGGTCCTGCGCGCACACTTTAAGTATAAAAAAACAGTTGCAAGAAAGAAAGATTATTCCCAACTTTGGAACAGGACTACTCGTCGAGTCATCGTGTTGGTGGCGTACGGTCGAGGGGGTAGAATTATACTATGATGACGCAATATTCTTACGGCGCCGACCGTTCCGGCTATTTTCACTTGTGCTCTGATGGCGCCCTGTCGCCGCACTTCCTTATCTGCGAAGATGATTTCAGATACGCGTTCAACCTGGTTGGCGTATGCGCGGCAAATTGCGCGGCGACAATCCTTTCTTTCTCTCTAGAAGATACGCATCTGCACATATTGGCATATGGGAGCAAGGATAGCTGCATCCTATTCAAGTCAATGTATGAAGGCAGTTGGGCTCATCATATCGCGGGAACACGTGGCTCGAGGAAGGGGGCAGTGATAGACTTGGACATAATCCCGGTAGATAGTCAGGAATACCTGATGAGTGTAGGCACATACACAATTGTCCAGCCGACGAAGGATGGCAAGCAAGTGATGCCATATGACTATCGATGGGGAACAGGTTCTATGTACTTTCGAAGGTCAGGTTATATCTCTTTATGGACTATTGACGATAAGGGAGAAAAACGTGATACGATCAGGGCTGGAGAAATTCCAAATAAACGACTCTGCAGTATTCTTGGATCCCGGCGGCCTGTTCCCAAAGATTGGGTTATTTGCAACGATATCCTCCTCCCAGACAACTACGTAGATGTCGCACACTATGAAAGCATCTATTCGACAGCTAACTGTTTCAGGGTCTTTCTGGCCAGCAACCGGAACAGAGATCAGGAGATTCTGAAACGTATAGCAACTGTCCGGGGCGTGGCTATCGAAGATTCAGAAGCAAGAAAACTCTGCCACGAGATTTCGGAACAGCATTTCGGAACCAAAAACGTACACATTCTTAATTCCAGCCAAAGAATTCAACTCGCTCAGGAACTGCGCAGAAAATGGCATATCAATGCGAGACAGATCGCCTCACTCGTGCAACTCAAGTATACCGAAGTCTGCAAATATATCTGATGTGCGCCGGGCAGGTGCCCTGTGGAGCTCACAGACGCGATTGATGGCGCACACCACCCCCTCGGAAGGGTGGTGTGCGCTCGTTATATGCCCTGGAGTAGGCTCCGGAGGGGGGCCTGCGCGCACACTTTGGCGGAAAGCAAAATATAGCTTAAATTTGGTGTCTGATTTTCCGCACAGAACTAATCAATCTCACAATAATGGCAGAAAAAGTACAAAAACTACTTAACGATTACCCCGCAGCGAGATGGGCGGCGCTGATACTCATCGCGCTGATGATGTTCTTCGCCTATATGTTCGTAGACGTGATGTCTCCGCTCAAGTCTCTTATCGAAAGCTCACACGGCTGGGACAGCGGGGTGTTCGGCACCTACGCATCCGCTGAGTACATCCTCAACGTATTCGGCTTCCTTATCATCGCAGGTATCATCCTCGACAAGATGGGCACCCGCTTCACCGGCGTTCTCTCCGCTTCCATAATGGTAGTCGGAGCGCTCATCAAGTTCATCGGCATCAGCGACTGGTTCCAGACGACCGGCTTCTGCAACTGGCTCAACAGCTGGTGGGTGACTATGCCCGGCAGCGCCAAGATGGCAGCGCTCGGATTTATGATTTTCGGCTGCGGCTGCGAAATGGCCGGAACTACCGTTTCCAAGGCTATCGCTAAATGGTTCAAAGGCAAGGAAATGGCCCTGGCTATGGGACTCGAGATGGCTATCGCACGACTCGGAGTGTTCGCAGTGATGTGGATCTCCCCCATCATCGCCGACCGCTTCGGCAATGCCAACGGCATAGTGAATGCCGGCGACAGCGCTGTCGCATCTCTCGGCTTCTGCGCAGCCCTGCTCCTCATCGGACTCATCAACTTCATCATATTCACCTTTATGGACCGCAAGCTGGACAATCAGCTCGTGGCAGCCGGCCTGGCGACCGAAGAGAAATCTCCTGAAGATGAATTCCACGTGTCAGACCTCGGACAGATCTTCTCAAGCAAGATGTTCTGGCTGGTGGCTCTGCTCTGCGTGCTCTATTACTCAGCTATCTTCCCGTTCCAGAGATATGCCCCGAACTTCCTCGAAGTGACTCTCGGCATCGACGCGACTGCGGCTTCCCGCCTGTTCAGCTGCTTCCCGATCCTGGCTATGTGCCTCACTCCCCTGCTGGGCATCTTCCTGGACACCAAGGGCAAGGGAGCCTCAATGCTTATGATCGGCGCCATCATTATGATTGTCTGCCACCTGAGTTTCGCGTTCCTGCTTCCGGCATTCCCTTACAAATGGCTCGCTCTCACACTGATTGTCATCCTCGGAGTCAGCTTCTCGCTCGTGCCCGCAGCCCTGTGGCCCAGCGTACCGAAGATTATCGACGAGAAAGTGCTCGGCAGCGCCTACTGCCTCATCTTCTGGGTGCAGAACATCGGTCTTTGCCTCGTGCCGCTGCTCATCGGCAAGCTCGTTGAGTCTACCGGAGGCTATCTGGTGCCTATGATCGTGTTCTCAAGCTTCGGAGTTCTGGCCTTCATCTTCAGTATGCTGCTGAAAGTCGAAGACCGCAAGAAGGGCTACGGACTTGAAAAGCCGAACATCCAGAAATAGACCTCGACGTAAGGCAATAAAAAACCTCCGGAAAAAACGGAGGTTTTTTTGTGTCCTGCCGGCAAGCACGCTAGAACGGAAGGTCGTCGCTGTCGTCGCCTTCCAGGCTGTCGAGCGTGACGGGCTGCTGAGGCTGGGGCTTGGGATAAGCCGGAGCGGCAGCACGGGGAGCGGGAGCCGGCGCCTGGGCGGGAGCGGGAGCCGGCGCCTGGGCGGGAGCGCCCGGGTCGGTGTAAGCTCCACCGGTGGGAATCGGCGCGTCACCCTTGCGGCCGAGGAGCTGGATGCTGTCGGCAAGGATTTCGGTGATGTAGCGTTTCTGACCGTTCTGGTCGTCCCAGCTGCGGGAACGGATACGACCCTCTACGAAAATCTGGCTGCCCTTGCGGATGAAATTCTCCGCCAGGTCGGCGAGCTGTCTCCACGCCACGATATTGTGCCATTCGGTTATTTCTTTTGCTTCGCCGCTTCCGCGTTCTCTGTATCTTTCAGTAGTAGCGAGGGTAAAACTGGCCACAGAAGCACCTCCCTCCAGATGTCTCACATCGGGATCCCTCCCAACATTGCCGATCAAAAATACTTTGTTGAGTGCCATTGGTAATCGTGTATTAATTTTTTCTAAAGGTAAGGCGAAGCGGCCAAAGTAGCAACTTTTTTTTTGAACAGCCGACCGTGAAAAACGGGAGTGGCTAGCGCAGCATCAGACGAAAACTTTCGTCGCCCTGGGCTGCGAGCCATACTTCGCCGGGGATGTACTCATAGCCGTGTCCGGCAGAGTACTGGGGCGAGCGGTAGTTGGCCTCGAAAAGGGTCTTGCCGGCGAGGGATGCGTCGTTGAGCTGCGGCAGGGTGACGGGGATGCAGTAGATTATGAAGCTGACTGACGGCAGCACCGCCGGAATCATCGCAAGCCCGGCCGCCAGCAGGAGGGCTGAACCACCGCGGCCGATATTCGCGGCCACGAAGCTGACGGCACGCTGCTCGTCGCGATTGGCGACGAAGACGTTGTGACCGGCATCAGCAGCGGCGAGGGCGGCAGCTTTAGCAGCGCCTCCGCAGCCGACGACCAGCACGTCGCCCTTGAAGTCCCGCTCCTCTATCACACGGCGCACGCCGAGATAATCAGTATTGTAAGCATACACCTTCCCTCCTTCTTTCTTGAGAAGGTTCGACGCGCCGCAGGCCTTGACCACGTCATTGACGATGTCAGCCCTGGCAGCCGCGAGTTCCTTGAAAGGAGTCGTCACATTGACCGCATCATAACCATCGACGAAGCGGGCATATGCCTTGTCGAAGTCAGGCTCTTCGATTAGTTCGTAGCTGTGCTCCCTGCCGGGATACGCTGCAGCGAAGAGCGCAGGGCTCTGGCTGTGGTTGATGGGATGACCTATGAGACCGAATTTCATTACAGTGCTTGTTTTTGACGGACAGCCTCGTAGCTGAGTATCGCCACCGACGTGGATACGTTCAGCGAATCGAGCTTTCCGAGCATCGGTATTATTATCTTGCGGTCGGAGCGCTCCCGCCAGAACTCTGTAAGGCCGGTGGACTCCGTGCCGAACACGACTGCGGTAGGCCGTCTGAAATCTATGTCGTAGTACGGCGACGAATCCTGAAGCTGGGCGGTGAGGATCTGGAAGCCGAGGGCGTGGAGCCAATCATAAGCCTGTTGCGAAGTGCACGCGGCCACTGGCACGGTGAATATCCCCCCTATCGACGCCCTTATGAGATTAGGGTTATACAGGTCAGTCAGAGGGTCGCAAACTATCACCGCAGCCGCGCCCGAGGCATCGGCCGTACGGAGCACCGCGCCAAGGTTGCCGGGCTTCTCTACTGACTCGAGCACTATCACGAACGGAGAGGAGTTTGACAGACGGATGTCCCTCAGGCCGCGCTCCTTCGCCTTGAAGACGGCAACAAGACCTTCTGTGGTGCCGCGGTAGGCAATCTTGGAATAGACGTTTTCGGATATGGAGACGAACTCGACACGGGAAGCGGCGAACAGCCCCTCCACCCCTCCGGCAGAGATGATCTGCGGACAGTAAAACACCGTGCGCGGAGTGAACCCGCCTGCAAGACAGGCAGCGGCCTCGCGGCGTCCTTCCACCGTAAAGAGCCCCTTCTCGCGTCTGTAGCGGGATTTCTCGCCAAGCATCACGAGCTCTTTGATGCGGGGATTGGATGTGGAAGTGATATCCATTGTCAGGATGGATCCGGACCTACGCTTTCTGCGCCGAATCCTCTTCGCTCTGCTGGCTCTGGGTCTTCTCAGGCCTCATCTGGGGGAAGAACAGAACGTCCTGGATGGTCTGCGAATTGGTCATAAACATAGTGAGGCGGTCGATACCCATACCCAGTCCGGAAGTCGGAGGCATACCGTATTCGAGGGCGCGTACGAAATCCATATCGATGTACATAGCCTCGTCGTCGCCTTTGGCCTTGAGACGGGCCTGGGCCTCGAAACGCTCGAACTGGTCGATGGGGTCGTTGAGTTCGCTGTATGCATTGGCCAGCTCCTTGCCGTTCACGAAGAGCTCGAAACGCTCGGTGAGGGCAGGATTCTCGCGGTGACGCTTGGTCAGCGGAGACATCTCCACCGGATAGTCGGTGATGAAAGTAGGCTGTATGAGGTTCTTTTCGCAATATTCACCGAAGAGAGCGTCGACCAGCTTGCCGTAGCCGAAGGTCTCGTCGATGGGCACTTTCTTGTCCTTGCACACCTGGCGGAGCTCATCCTCGCTCATTCCCGCGATATCTACGCCGGCGTATTCCTTGATGGCCTCGAGCATAGGCAGACGGCGGTACGGAGCCTTGAACTCGATCTCGTTGCCCCAGACGTCGAAGCGGGTGCAGCCGTTGGTAGCCACTGCAATCTTCTCAAGCATAGTCTCGACGAAGCGCATCATCCACTTGTAGTCCTTGTAGGCGACGTAAATCTCCATACAGGTGAACTCAGGGTTGTGGGTGCGGTCCATTCCTTCGTTGCGGAAATCTTTCGCGAACTCGTAGACGCCGCTGAAGCCTCCGACGATAAGCCTCTTGAGGTAAAGCTCATTGGCGATCCTCAGGTAGAGCGGTATGTCGAGGGTGTTGTGGTGGGTGATGAAGGGTCTCGCGGTGGCGCCTCCGGGAATCGGCTGAAGGATCGGGGTCTCGACCTCGAGGCAGCCGTTCTCGTTGAAATACTCGCGCATCGTAGCGATTATCTTGGCCCTTTTCACGAAGGTTTCCTTCACCTGGGGATTGACGATGAGGTCTACATAACGCATACGGTAGCGCTGCTCGGGATCGGTGAAACCGTCGTGCACTGTTCCGTCGGCGTCGGTCTTAACTATCGGAAGCACGCGCAGGCTCTTGCTCAGGACGGTGAGAGTCTTTGCGTGGATTGAAAGCTGGCCGGTCTGCGTGATGAAGGCATAGCCGGTGATACCGCTTACGTCGCCGATATCGAGCAGTTTCTTGAAAACTGTATTGTACAGGGTCTTGTCCTCGCCGGGGCAGATCTCGTCCCTCTTGACGTAGACCTGGATGCGGCCTTCGGCGTCCTGCAGCTCGATGAACGAAGCAGCGCCCATTATGCGGCGGCTCATAATGCGTCCGGCGATAACCACGTCGTTGAAATTGCCTTTGTCTGCGTCATAGCCGGCCTTGATGGCTGCGCTGGATGTATTGACCGGATACTCCGCGGCAGGATAGGGTTCAATGCCAAGTTCCCTGAGTTTCAGGAGGGAATCACGCCTGTTCTGTTCCTGCTCGTTGAGTGTGATATTTTCCATAATCGGTATGTTTTTTAGCTATTTATCTGATTTGGGCAAAAATAGTCCTTTTTTTTGAAATAAATAATGGATATATTTGCAAACTGTGACAGAAAGTGCAGTATGACACCGATAGCTGAAAAGAAGTGGATAGTCAAGGAGCCCGGCAACCCGGCGCTTGTGCGTCAGCTCGCGCAGGAGCTGGGCATAGACCAGGTTCTGGCCAATCTGCTCGTACAGCGCGGTATCACGACTTACGAAGATGCGATGGAGTTCTTCCGCCCCGACCTGTCGATGCTTCACGACCCGTTCCTGATGCTCGATATGGACAAAGCCGTGGAAAGGATCCACGAGGCAGTCGCCAAGAAAGAGCGGATCCTCATCTACGGCGACTACGACGTGGACGGAACCACCGCCGTCGCCCTGATGTACACCTTCCTCAGCCAGGTGACCGGCAATCTGGAATACTACATACCCGACCGCTACGACGAGGGCTACGGCGTCTCGTACAAGGGCATCGACTGGGCTGTCAAGAAGAAATGCAGCCTGATCATCTGCCTCGACTGCGGCATCAAGGCCATCGAGAAAGTGAAATATGCTGCCGACCGCGGCATCGACTTCATAATCTGCGACCATCACCTGCCCGATGCCGAACTTCCGCCGGCAGTAGCTGTGCTCGACCCCAAGAGGACCGACAGCACCTACCCCTTCGACGACCTTTCAGGCTGCGGCGTCGGATTCAAGCTGGCGCAGGCCTACGCATCGAAATACGACATCTCCAAGGAGAGCGTCCTGGAGCTGCTCGACCTGCTGGCCGTCAGCATCGCCTCCGACCTTGTGTCCATAACCGGCGAGAACCGCATCCTGGCTTACTACGGCCTCAAGAGGCTCAACTCCAACCCCCGCAAGGGCCTGCAGTCGATAATCAAGCTCTCAGGGCTCGACAAGCACGTCATCACCATCGACGAGATAGTCTTCAAGATCGGTCCCCGCATCAACGCGGCCGGCCGTATGGAGTCCGGAAGGACCGCCGTCGACCTGCTGATATGCCGCAACGACGAAGACGCCCGCAAGATCGGTGACGAAATCAACGAACACAACAACGAGCGCAAGAGCATCGACCGGGAGATCACCTACGAAGCCGTGAATATGGTGCGCAACAACCCCGCCTTCGACGGCAAGAAATCCACCATAGTCTACAACCCGTCCTGGCACAAAGGCGTCGTGGGCATCGTAGCTTCCAGACTTGTGGAAGCCTACTACCGCCCCACCATCGTCCTCACCAAGTCCAACGGATACATCACCGGCTCGGCCCGTTCCATCACCGGGTTCGACCTTTACGAAGCCATCGAGTCGTGCTCCGACCTGCTGGAGAACTTCGGAGGCCATATGTATGCCGCAGGCCTCACGATGAGGGAAGAGAATCTGCCGGAGTTCTGCCGCCGCTTCGAAGACACCGTCGAGAAGATGATCGACGACGATATGCTCACCCCTATCGTCAACATCGACACCTACCTCGACTTCAAGCAGATAACCCCCAAGTTCTTCCGAGTGCTCAAACAGTTCCAACCGTTCGGTCCGGGCAACCAGTCTCCGGTGTTCATATCCGAGAACGTGTACGACAACGGCAACGGCCGCAAAGTCGGTTCCGACAACGGCCACCTCAAGCTCGAGCTTATCCAGGAAGATTCCGCATACCTGCCGATTTCGGCAATCGCATTCAACAAGTCCAATCACTTCGAGCATCTGCACTCCGGAAATCCGGTGGACATCTGCTACTCAATCGCGGAGAATTACTACCGTGGCCTGGCCAATATCCAGCTCCGCATCAAGGACATTAAAGACAAAGAAGACATTTTCAGGTAAAACAACCATATATGAAGAAACTCGACGTAGTTCTCGGATTGCAATGGGGCGACGAAGGCAAGGGTAAAGTCGTGGACGTCCTTGCCGGCTCCTATCCGGTAATCGCCCGTTTCCAGGGCGGCCCCAACGCAGGGCACTCGATCCATTTCGAAGGCAAGAAATTCGTTCTGCGCAGCATTCCTTCGGGAGTGTTCCGCAAGGATACCATCAATATAATAGGTAACGGCGTGGTGCTCGACCCCGTCACTTTCCGCGAGGAGTGCGAGAATATCAGCGCATCCGGCATCGACATCCGCAGCCGTCTGGTAGTAGCCAGGAAGGCTCACCTCATCCTCCCGACCCACCGTATGCTCGACGCTGCCCAGGAAGCGGCCAAGGGAGCGTCCAAGATCGGTTCTACGCTCAAGGGCATCGGCCCGACCTACACCGACAAGATAGCCCGCAACGGCCTCCGCGTGGGCGACATCCTCACCGCCGACTTCCGCAGCCGCTATGAGAAGCTCCGCGAGAAGCATTTCGAGATGCTGCGCCAGCTCAATTACAGCTGTGACGTGACCGAGATGGAAGCCGCCTGGTTCGACGCCATCGAATACCTCAAGAGCTTCAAGCTCATCAGCGCGGAATATTATACCGACAACTGCCTGAAAGAAGACCAGGCCATCCTTGCCGAAGGCGCTCAGGGCAGTATGCTCGACATCGACTACGGCTCATATCCCTTCGTGACCTCATCAAACACAGTCTGCGCAGGAGCGTGCACGGGCCTCGGCCTGGCTCCCGCCAGAGTCGGCTCAGTCTACGGCATCTTCAAGGCATACTGCACCCGCGTGGGCAGCGGTCCCTTCCCCACCGAACTGTTCGATGCCACCGGCGAAGAACTCCGCAAGAAGGGCTATGAATTCGGCGCTGTCACCGGCCGTCCCCGCCGCACAGGCTGGCTCGACCTCGTGGCCCTGAAATACACCGTGATGATCAACGGCGTCACAAACCTCATAATGATGAAGTCAGACGTGCTTGACGACTTCGACGTCATCAAGGCCGCAGTGGAATATGAAGTGGACGGCAAGCGCACCGCAGAGGTTCCTTTCGACACATACGCAGAAATCACCCCTGTCTACAAGGAGTTCAAGGGCTGGAAGGCCGACATCACCTCAGCCACCGGCGAAGAAGAGCTTCCGGCAGCTTTCAAGTCATACATCAAGTTCATCGAAGATTACCTAGGAGTACCTGTCACCATCCTTTCAGTAGGTCCGGACAGAGATCAGACCATATTCAGATAGACAGTTGGGAAACATACTCGAGCATATCAACTCCCCGGCTGACCTCAAGTCCCTCTCGATAGAGGAGCTCGAGCAGTTGTGCGAAGAACTCAGACAATATATAATAAGGTGTTGCGCCGAGCACCCCGGCCATATCGGGTCGAGCCTCGGTGCGATCGAGATTGCCGTCGCCCTGCACAAGGTCTACGACACTCCGCTGGACAAGATTGTCTGGGACGTGGGGCATCAGGCCTATGCGCACAAGATACTCACCGGCCGCCGCGAGGCCTTCATCCACAACCGCGAGATGGGCGGCCTGTCCGGCTTCCCCAAGATGAGCGAAAGTCCCTACGACGCTTTCGGAGTGGGCCACGCCTCGACATCGATCTCAGCCGCCCTGGGACTGGCTGTCGCTGACGCCCGCCTCGGCTCGCAGGCCAAGCACATCGCCGTCATCGGAGACGGCGCCCTGACGGGAGGTCTTGCTTTCGAAGGGCTCAACAACGCCGGAGGGCTCAAGGCCGACATCCTCGTCATCCTCAACGACAACCAGATATCCATCGACAAGGGCACCGGCGGACTGCACAACACTCTTATAAAGATTACCACCGGCCGCCGCTACAACAAGCTCAAGGACAATGTATGGAGCGCCCTTGGAGCCACCAAGCTGCGCCGCAGCATCCAGAAGATGGTCAAGAACGCCAAGCGGGCCTTCATCAAGACGTCGGAGATCAACTCCCTGTTCGATTCCCTCGGCTTCAGGTATTTCGGTCCCATCGACGGCAACGACGTCGAAGCCCTGGTCACCTATCTGACCAGGCTCAGGGAGATCAAGGGCCCCAAGCTGCTGCACGTAATCACCACGAAGGGCGCGGGCTACAAGCCGGCCGAGGACAACCCTACCGTATGGCACGCTCCCGGGCAGTACGACCCTGCCACCGGCAGGACCATCAAGCAGGATGACAAGAGGGCCCGCTATCAGGACGTATTCGGTACCACGGTCACAAGGCTGGCCCGCGAGGACAGCCGTATAGTCGGCATCACCCCCGCAATGCTCAGCGGCAGCGGACTCAGCATAATGAACGAAGCAATGCCCGACCGCGTATTCGATGTCGGCATCGCCGAAGGACACGCGGTGACCTTCTCGGCCGGACTGGCCGCAGGCGGCCTGCTGCCCTTCTGCAGCATATACTCGTCGTTTATGCAGAGGGCCTACGACAACGTCATCCACGACGTAGCCCTTCAGAATCTGAAAGTAGTCTTCTGCCTGGACAGGGCCGGTCTCGTCGGCGAAGACGGCGCGACCCACCACGGTGTGTTCGACCTGGCCGCATTCAGGCCGGTGCCCAACCTGGCCATAGCTTCGCCCCGAAACGAGCTGGAGCTGGCCAACCTGCTTTACAGCGCGACGACTGACGACTACCCTGCCACCGTCATCCGCTATCCACGCGGACGCGGCACAGGCATAGCCTGGAAAGACGAGCCTTTCAGCAAACTGCCGTTCGGCAAGGCCGAGCTGCTTCACGAAGATGAGAATGCTTCCGTTGCGGTACTGTCCATCGGCCCGGTGGCCGAGAAGTGTGCAGAAGCCGTCAGGATGGCCGGCGACAGAGGCGTTGGAGCGATCCACTACGATATGCGTTTCCTCAAGCCCCTCGACACTGACGCCCTCGACCGCGTACTCTCGAAGGTCGACGCCGTCATCACCGTCGAAGACGGATGCACGCAGGGAGGACTGCACGGAGCAGTTGCCGAATATGCTGCCGCCCACAAGCCCGGGTGCCTCGTGAATAGCCTCGGCGTCCCCGATGAGTTTATTTCGCAGGGATCAAGGGAGCAGTTGTTCGACTATTGCGGCTACAACACCGCCGGCATATTCGAAGCTATAATGTCATTCGAAAAAAATAAATGACTTTTTTTTGGTAATTAATCTAAATGGTCTATATTTGCAGTCCCGAAAAAGAGCGCAGGATATTGCCGATATAGCTCAGTCGGTAGAGCAGCTGTTTTGTAAACAGCAGGTCGGGGGTTCGAATCCGTCTATCGGCTCTGATGTTTGAAATACTGGGGAGATACCAGAGTGGCCAAATGGGGCAGACTGTAAATCTGCTGGCGCACGCCTACGGTGGTTCGAATCCATCTCTCCCCACATATATAAATCAGGCGGAAATGTTGTGACATAATTGCTATTGCAGCATTACCGCTTTTTTTATAAAAGTGAATTGAAAGCTTGGTTTTTTGCGGAAGTAGCTCAGTCGGTAGAGCATCAGCCTTCCAAGCTGAGGGTCGCGGGTTCGAACCTCGTCTTCCGCTCCAGTAATAGCTCCCTGTCGCCATCAGGCGATAGCGGGGTTCGGGGCAGCGCCCCGGTATAAAATGCTGGTGTAGCTCAGGGGTAGAGCGCTTCCTTGGTAAGGAAGAGGTCGTGAGTTCAATTCTCACCACCAGCTCCAATAAAGAATAATTGATATTTTACATATTAAAGCTTTAAATTATGGCAAAAGAAACGTTCAAAAGGGATAAACCCCACGTAAACATCGGTACCATCGGTCACGTTGACCACGGTAAAACTACTCTGACCGCCGCCATCACTCAGGTATTGGCAAAGAAAGGTCTTTCTGAAGTACGTTCATTCGACTCAATCGACAACGCTCCTGAAGAGAAAGAGCGTGGTATCACCATCAACACTGCCCACATCGAGTATCAGACCGCTACCCGCCA
>JAFXPV010000085.1 GCA_017527625.1 Bacteroidales bacterium
AATGACATTATCGCGAGGATGTGCGCCAGCGAACCGGGCTTGTGAGGCAGCGTGAAGCAGATCGAAGCCTTGTCGATCTGGTCTTCCGCCAACTCCATCTGGTCATCCAGAATCAGGAACCTCGTGAAATTGTCCTTGTATGTCTCGATGCCTGCGGCAAGTATTTCCAAATTGTTCTGTTGTGCAGCCACCGTCGATGCAACCGCACCTACACCGCGCAGCTGTTTCTTCGCAATCTCTATCGCACTCGCGGCCGTGTCTTCCGACTCTACCAGCTGTATCCACGGACAGTTCTCCTCGAAGAATTTTCGGGTCTGGTTAATGGCCATATAGTGGGTGCGGATCTCGCGGATGTCCTCGATCTTCTGGCCGGGAAGGGCCATCAGGTTCTGGTGGATGGCCAGATAGACCTCGCCCTTGATGCGCACTTCGTGCTGGCGCAGCAGTTCGAAGTTGGGGAGGAGTCCGCCGGAGATGGTGTTTTCGATGGCCATAATGGCCGAGTCTGCCTTGTCTTCCTCCATCGCGGTATACAGAGATGCGAAATTGGGACACTCGATGATCTGCGGCACATAACCCAGAGTGTTCAGGTAGAACGTCTGGGCTGCCTGGTCGTGGAAACTTCCGAAATGTCCCTGAATGGCTACGCGCTTCATATATCTTGCGTGATTATACGAGTTTTGCAACCCATTCGTCCCTTTCGCCCGGAAGCATATCCACCGGAGCGAGCTCGATCATAGTGTAGCAGCCGGGAGCCTGCCTTGTGGCGGCGCGGGCGGCGGCCACGAGAATCTGGCCGGTCAGGGCGGGGTTGTTGATGTGCATATTGAACTCGAAGAGCTGGTCGTGGGTCTTTCCGCTGACACCCTTGCGCACGAGATTCACTCCGTGGCCCATATCCTTGAGGGCATCGACAGACGGCACTTCGTTGACATAGGTTTCGTCGTTTACGAAGTACGGGTCTGCCTTGATGGCGGCTGCAACCTTGCTGAAATCAGCGCCGGAGAGCAGTTCCACATACACCATACGGCGGTGTACGCCTGTTCCCATAGGGATGGTCATCGACAGGGCGTCCTTCACTCCTTCGATCGCCTTGCAGGCAACCGAATGGCCCATACTCATTCCCGGGCCGAAGTTGGTGTAGGTGATGCCCTTGGGAGCTGCGGCCTGAAGGATGGCGCGGACCATCGAGTCTGAACCCGGATCCCAGCCTGCGGAGATGACAGACACCTTGCCGGCCTTGCGTGCGGCCTCGCCGAGGGTCTTGCGCAGAGCGGGAACCTTGGTGTGTATGTCGAAGCTGTCGACGGTGTTTATACCGAGAGACAGGGCCTCGAGGGCATATTGCTCGACCTTGCGGGTGGGAGTAGCAAGGATCGCCACCTCAACGTCCTTGAGATCTTTGAGTGATGAAACTACGGGAATCCCTGCAAGGGAAGCCGGAACGTCAGAGGCATTGCGGCGCACTACGCCGGCGATTTCAAAATCATCTGCAGCCTGGAGCGCTTCGAGCGCAAATTTTCCGATATTGCCATAGCCAACTACGGCAGCGCGAATCTTTTTCATATAAGGTTCAAGTCTTTCAATGTTTTTCTCATTAGTTCGGCTGTCGCTTCTGTCGCTTTGGTCAGAGGAAGCCTGAGTTCGTTGTGAATGAGTCCCATCTGTGCAAGAGCCTCTTTCACGGGGATGGGATTGCTCTCTGCAAAGCAGTTCTTGCAGAGGGGAAGCAGGGTACGGTACAACTCTCTGGCTGTCGTATAGTCATTGTCGATGATGGCGTTGCAAAGTGCGGCCATCTTGTCGGGGACGATGTTGGAAACCACGCTGATGACTCCGGAAGCTCCGGAAGCCATAAGCGAGAGCGTCTCGTCGTCATTGCCGCTGAACACCTGGAAGCCCTCGGAAGCCCCTGCAAGGATGCGGGAGATCTGGGCGTAGGTGCCGCTGGCCTCCTTGATGGCAGCGACCTTGCCGTTGGCGGCTATCCTGAGCGTAGTGGCGTCGGTGATGTTCACTCCGGTGCGGCCGGGAACGTTATAGAGAACAACCGGCTTGGGTGAGAGTGATGCCACTTCGCTGAAATATTCATAAAGGCCGTTCTGGGTGGGCTTGTTATAGTAGGGCGCCACGATCAGGAAAGCGTCGGCTCCGTGGGGAGCAAGCAGGTCGATGTTGCGCAGCGTGCCTGTGAGCGAGTTGGTTCCTGCCCCGACGAGCAGCGTGAGTTCGGGAGCGTGGGCGCGGACAAGCTTGAGGATCTCCACTTTTTCCTCGTCGCTGAGGCACGGCGTCTCCGCCGTGGTCCCGAGCGGCACCAGGAAGTGGATGCCTGCTGCAACCTGCCTGTCTACCAATGCCGCAAGCGCCTCATAATCCACCTTTCCGTCCTTGAACGGAGTGATCAACGCGGTGCCGCAGCCTTTTATGTCAAGTCTTTTCATATTTTGTCGGAGAACATAAGTTCCTTGAATTCGTATACGCCTTTCACTTTCTGGGCCATAAGGGCGGCCTCGATGGCTCCGGCAGCCAGGCCTTCGCGCGAGAACGCTTCGTGGCTGAGGGTAATCCTGTCACAGGCGCTCTCCAGCGTGAGGATATGGGTGCCGGGCACCTCTCCGATGCGCTTCGACTCAATGGGAGTCTGGCATCCCATCTGGGCGTCGACTATGGCGGCAAGGCTCTTGGCAGTGCCGCTCGGTGCATCCAGCTTGTGGATATGGTGGATCTCCTCGATGGCGGGCTTGTATCCGCCGAAGCGGGCTGCCATCTTGGCAAGGTTGTCAGCAGCGGCGAACAGCAGGTTCACTCCTATCGAGAAGTTTGATGCATAGATGAGCGTAGTGCCCTGCACTGCGAAATACTGCTTAACATCCGCCTCGATGTCGTTCCATCCGGTAGTGCCTATCACCGCTGCGCCGAAATTCTCGGCGATGAAACGGTAGTTGGCCCTGATGGCGTCAGGGGTGGTGAAATCAATGCACACGCAGTTCTTCGCCACTGCGGCGGGAGTCTCGGTCACAGCCTCGCTCCAGCCGGCATAGGGCAGGCCTCTCTCCAGCACCATCCTCTCGATGATGTGGCCCATCTTTCCGTATCCGCTAACTAAAATTTCCATCTTCGAATATTTTCCTGTGAAGTTTCTTGAGCACGTCGGCCATCTCGGGACGGTCTACGACGATGCTGAGGTTCAGATATGTGGTATCCTGGGATATCATATATATCTTGCTGTCGATCACGGCATTGAATACTGTGGCCAGCAGGCCGCGCACTCCGATGATGTTCTTGCCTATAATCGATATCTGGGCCTTGTCGCGGTCCACGGTGACGTCTGCGAAAGTCGAAAGACCCTTGACGGCGCCATCCACGTTCTGGTTGGCATCCACGGTGACAGTGATGCTGGCCTCCGAAGAACTCAGCAGGTCGACCGATACGTTGTGTTTCGCGAAGGTCTTGAACACTTTCTCCATAAAGCCGACCGTATTGATCATCTTCATAGAGTAGATGTTGATCACGCGGATATTCTCCTTGTAGGACAAGGTCTTTATGCCGTCGAACACGCAGGCGCGGCTCAGCACGGACGTACCCTCGTTCTGGGGATTCATCGAGTTGAGCACATACACCGGAATGTTCTTCTTCTGCGCGGGCTCGAGGGTCAGCGGGTGAAGCACCTTGGCGCCGAAACGTGCCATTTCGGTGGCTTCCTCGTATGAGAGCTTGTTGAGGCCCTTGGTGTTGCTGACGATGCGGGGATCGGCGGTCCTCACGCCGTCCACGTCGGTCCATATTTCGATGCGGTCGGCGTCGATGGCCATTCCAATCAGCGATGCGGTATAGTCAGATCCTCCGCGGCCCAGAAGGGTGGGTTTTCCATCCTCAGTGGCTCCGATGAAGCCCTGGGTGATGATCGTGGAAACCTTGTCATATGCTTCCCTGACAACTACAGGGGCATATTCTTCAAGAATTTCCATCCTCGGGTTTGCCTTGAGGTAGTCGTCATCGGTAATGACCATTCTGCGGGCGT
>JAFXPV010000086.1 GCA_017527625.1 Bacteroidales bacterium
CATCGTAGCCACGCCCATACCCATACCGTTGATGGCTGAAGTCGTGGTTCCCAAAGTGGGGCACATACCCAGCACCAGTGCGAAAGTAGGGTTATCCTTGATAAAGCCCTTGGTGATAAGTTTCCATCTGTTGGCCATATCTTATTCCTCCTTAGCTTTGGAAGCGCCGGTCACAACGTCAGTCGCATCCTCGCCTTTTATGGTCAGATAAACTTTGTAGGCCTCTGCCACGCCTGAGGTGAAAGCTCTCGAAGTGATGGTGGAAGCAGTGATGGCGTCGATGTCGCCGCCGTCCTTGCGGACCATAAACTTCGTCGCTGCAGGGTCCATACCGTCGAACTGGGCCCTGAAGCTCCCTTCGCCGGTCTCAGTGATCTTGGCGCCGAGACCGGGAGTCTCGGAGTGGGAAATCACCGAAGTGTTGTAGATTTTGCCTGTTTCGGCATCGAAGCCCACCAGCATATCGATGGTTCCGCCGAAACCGGTCGGAAGCACTTCGATGGCGTAGCCCATTACCTTGCCCTGATAAGTGGCAGGATAGACTTTGTATTGCTTGCCGTCGACCTCAACGTTCCAGCTGTCCTCGCTCGGGATATTGTCGAACTCGGGGACAACCGCCTTGATGGCATTGTTGGTCTTGGCCAAGTTGGCTGCGGCAATCGGCTCGGCGGTCACGTGGTTGACCAGGCCGAGCAGCGCTGAGCACACCAGACAGATGCACCCGAGTGCCAGAACCATATTCAAGAATGATGATTTAGCTGCCATATTCTATTTCCTCCTCCCATAACCGTAACGTACCGGTTTGCAATATTTGTTCAAAAGCGGAACGGTGAGGTTCATAATCAGGATGGCGAACGAAACGCCCTCGGGATAAGAACCGAAATAACGTATCAGCACTGTCAGAACGCCGATGCCGACGCCGAAGATGATCATACCCTTGTCGGTCATAGGCGAAGTGACGTAGTCAGTGGCCATGAATATCGAGCCGAGCATCAGACCGCCGGTGAACAGGTTGAACAGCGGGCCGGTGTACTCTGCAGGGTTGCAGAGCGAGAAGATGCCGGTCATTACCGCAACCGTAACCCAGATGGCGACGGGGATGTGCGGTTTGATGACCTTGCGGCAGAGCAGATAGACGAAGCCTATCAGCAGGGCGATGACCGAAGCCTCACCAGCGGAACCTCCGGCCCTTGCGAAAAGCATCTGGGCGGGAGTAAGCCCCGGATTGGCCGCGAGGATTTCCTGGACTGTCTGGCCGTTGCGCACGCCTTCGTTGATGAGGGCGAGCGGAGTCGCGCCGCTGAATGCGTCAACGCCGCCGAACCAGCTCTGGGGAGCCGTCCAGGTAGTCATAGCTACGGGGAATGATATCAGAAGGAACACACGGCCTAAGAGAGCCGGGTTGAAAACGTTCTGTCCAAGGCCTCCGAAAGTCATCTTGGCGATGCCGATGGCCACTACGGAACCTATGACTGCAACCCACCAGGGAGCTGCAGGCGGAAGGTTGAGGGCCAGCAGCACACCGGTGACGATGCAGCTGCAGTCCATAACCGTGACAGGACATTTCATCATATATTTCTCGATGAGGAACTGCACCAGCATACAGGTAGCAACGCAGCATACCAGCAGCAGAAGGGCGTTCCATCCATAGAAATACAGGGAAACAAGCACCGCGGGCGCAAGGGCGATCAGCACGTCTCGCATCAGGCGGACAGTGGAGAATTCGCTGTGTACGTGCGGAGCGGGAGAAACTATTGTTTTTGCCATATCTCTTGCCTCCTATTTTTTAGCGCGACTGCGGATGATCTTCATCACCTCGGCCTTGTTGATTCGTATCATATCAAGCAGAGGAATGTTGGCCGGGCAGGTGTAAAGGCAGCAGCCACATTCGATGCAGTCGAAAATCTTGTTCTCTTCCAGGGCCTCATACTGGCCGCCGGCACGTGAAAGCTTGTTGAGCAACCAGGGTTCCAGACCCATAGGGCAGGCGTCCGTGCATTTGCCGCAGCGGATACAGTTGCTCTCAGGCTTGCGGCGGGTCTGCTCTTCGGTGAGCAGCAGCAGGCAGGACGAACCCTTCTGGGTTGTGGCGTCCATATTGGCCACGGCCTTGCCCATCATAGGGCCGCCGCTGATGAACTTGGCAGCATCGGCGGGAACTCCTCCGGCAGCTTCGAGCACGAACGACAGGGGTGTGCCGAGACGGACCTGGAAGTTGCGGGGCTCGGGCACGCATTGTCCTGTTACGGTCATCGCACGCTCGAAGAGCGGCTTGTTCTTCTGGACAGCTTCGTAGACAGCGTATGAAGTAGCTACGTTCTGCACCACGCAGCCCGTGTCGATGGGCAGCGCACCTGAAGGCACCTGCCGGTGGGTTACAGCATCGATCAGCTGTTTCTCACCTCCCTGCGGATATTTCTTCTTGAGCTTGAGCACCTCGATGCCGGGGTAGCCTGAGCAGGCTTTCTGCATTGCTGCAATAGCCTCGGGCTTGTTCTCCTCGATGCAGATGACGCACTTGCCGCCGCCGAGCACTTTCGCCATAATGGCGGCACCGATGACGATGCCTTCCGGTTTCTCTCGCATCAGGCGGTCGTCGGCAGTGACATAAGGCTCGCACTCTGCGCCGTTGATGATGAGGAACTCGGCTGTCTTGCCTGCAGGAGGGTTGAGCTTGACGTGTGTGGGGAATGTAGCTCCACCCATACCTACTATGCCGCAGGCCTTGATCTTGTCAAGGATTTCTTCGCGGGTACCCTTTATCTCCTTTACTATCGTTTCGCTGCGGTCGATCGCAGGATCCCACTCGTCACCTTCTACGTCGATCACGACGTGAGGCACCATATTGCCTGCGATGTCGGCCCTGGGCTCGACTGCTGCGACGGTTCCGGAAACTGAAGAGTGCACGAAGCCTGAGATGAATCCTGAGGGCTCTCCTATCACCTGGCCTACGAGCACCTTGTCACCCTTGGCCACGACAGGTGTGGCAGGGGCTCCGAGATGCTGCGCCATCGAGATGGCCACCTTAGCCGGAGGTGCCAGCGGCGCGATGGCAGC
>JAFXPV010000087.1 GCA_017527625.1 Bacteroidales bacterium
GGCAGGCAGTCGAGCTCCTGGTATACGAACTCGAACTTGACGTCGTCGCTGAATTTCTCGGCGCGGAAATGCTCCTTGAAGGTGTCTGCGAAAGAATGGCGGATCACGAAGACAACCTTGCCGAAGCCGGCGCGGATGGCGTCGAAGATTGAGTAGTCGATAATGGCTTCACCGTTGGGGCCGAGGCCGTCCATCTGTTTCAATGAGCCGTATCTTGAGCCCATTCCTGCAGCTAATATCAATAATGTAGGTTTCATATAGTTTGTGTTTTGTTTTGTCTTTTCTTCTTGAGGGACAGAGCCAGCGCGAGGGCTGCGAAGCCGACTACTATCATCTGGACTATCTGGGCCTCGTGGGAGATGGTGGCGAACACGAGAGCTGTGCTCTGGTCGATGCCGTAGATCGGAACGAGGGCCATCGACACGATGACGTGATATGCACCGAAGCCACCCTGGACAGGGACTGCCCAGCCGATGAGGGCCAGTGACATTATGAACATTGCATCCATTCCGCTGAGGTGCGACACTGCCGGGAAGGCCTTTATCACAAAGACTATCTCAAGCCAGTAAAGCACCTGGACAATGATGGTAAACGCTATGAACAGAAAGCCGTGCTTCATCTTGAAGGCGGCCTTGATGCCATTGAATATGCCGCGGCAGAAAGAGATGACCTTCTGTCCCAGACGGCTGCTCTTGATTTTCTCCTTGAAATGGACGATGAGCCACACGCCGGCAGACAGGAGGACGATGCCGGCAAGCAGCAGTCTCAATGAATTGAACGACAGGGAGTCCAGAAAAGGCTTCCAGACAATCTCGTTGAGATAGCCGCCGAAGCGCGTGAACAGCACCATCCAGAGAATGATGGCCGCCGACACGGCTACGTCCCAGGCACGCTCCACCATCACGCTGCCGAGGCTGTCCTTGAAGGGCACCTTGCTGCTGCTCGCTATCATACCGCAGCGCACCAGTTCTCCGCTCCGGAGAACGGCGATGTTCGAAAGGTAGCACACCGCATAGGCGTTGAAGCAGTCAACCCTGCGTACCGACGGGTCGATGGGAAGCAGCAGCAGACGCCACCTCAGTCCGCGCATCACCGTGCCCAGCACGCCCGCGGCCATAGCGGCGAATATCCACCAGTAGTTGCAGCTACGCAGACCGTCGACAAAGGCGTCCCAGTCCAGGCCCCTGAAGGCAAAATAGAGCAGGAACACCGTCAGTGCGAACGCTGCCGTATATTTCAGGATATCCTTGAGCTTCTGCTTCATAAGATTAGTTGCGTTACAACCCTCAAAGGTAGCATTTTTTATTAACTTTGTAAGAAAGCACATCTGCACACAAAACAGCGATGACATCGAAAAGCGTTAAATCCATCCTCGGAATAGGCAATGCCCTCACCGACATCCTGGCCATCCTGCCGGACGACTCGATACTCCAACAGTTCAACCTTCCCAAGGGCAGTATGCAGCACGTAGATGCTGAAGCCGGCAACAAGATATGGGAGGCCATCAAAGATATGGGCATCAAATATGTCGCAGGCGGCAGCGCAGCCAACACCCTTTCCGCCGCCGCTATCTTCGGTATGAAGGCTGGCTTCATCGGCAAGGTCGGCAAGGATGACATCGGCTCGCTCTTCAAGTCGGAGCAACGCAGGGACGGTATCGACTCTATGGTGCTGCGCGGCAAGGCGCCCAGCGGCCGAGCGATCGTCATCATCACCGAGCCGAACTACGAGCGGACCTTCGCCACATATCTCGGCGCCGCCCTTGAGTTGGAGCCGGAAGACCTCGACCCCGCCAATTTCGACGGCTATGACTACCTCCATCTGGAAGGATATCTGGTGCAGAACCAGAGACTCTTCCGCAGGGCGGTGGAGATCGGCCGTGAGAAAAATATGATTATCTCGGTGGACCTGGCCAGCTACAACATCGTCGAGTCCAACAGCGCATTCCTGCACGACATCGTGGAGAATTACGTGGACATCGTTTTCGCAAACGAGCACGAAGCCCGTGCCTTCACCGGCAAGGAACCCGCCGGGGCGCTGACAGAAATAGCTAAGATGTGCGACATAGCGGTCGTCAAGGTGGGCGAGAAAGGCTCGATGGTGCGCTCGGGCAGCGAGTATCACAAGATCCGCCCCCGCAAGGCCGTTGCCACTGACGCCACCGGCGCCGGAGACCTCTACGCCGCCGGCTTCCTCTACGCTCATTCCCTCGGCCAGCCTCTGGACATCTGCGGCAAGGTCGCCTCGATAATATCCTCCAAGGTCGTCGAAGTCATCGGCACGAAACTCGACGTCCCCCGCTGGCGCGAAGCCAAGAAAGATATCCGCAAAGTGATGGGTATCAGCGAATAAAAAGAACCGTCGGTCCCTATTGGAACCGACGGCCTTTATTTTACTCTTGTTAGTAAGAAATTTCGAAATTATTTAGCATTCGTATTCTGCTCGATGTAAGCGATTGCATCACCAACAGTAGTGATCTTTTCAGCAGCTTCATCAGAAATAGAAATACCGAATACCTTTTCGAATTCCATAATCAGTTCTACTGTATCCAGAGAATCTGCGCCGAGGTCATTGGTAAAACTTGCACTCTCCTGAACTTCGCTTTCTTCAACACCAAGCTTGTCGACAATGATGGCTTTTACTTTTGCAGTAACGTCTTCCATTTTTAATTAGTTTTTAGTAACGAGTTGCAAAGTAAGTAATATTTCTTCATTTTACCAAATTTGTCTACCTTCGCGCCAAACTTCAAGACTATGAGGAATCTGGCTATATTCGCCTCAGGTAGTGGAACTAACGCTGAGAACCTTATACAGTATTTTTCAGGCCGCGAAGACTACCGCGTGGCAGTGGTCCTCTGCAACAAGCCCGACGCCTTCGTACTCCAGCGCGCGCAGCGGCTCGGAGTTCCTTCAGTAGTGTTCGACAAGAGCCAGCTGCTGTGCAGCGAAGACACAACGCCGGAAGGGAAGCCTTCGGTCGTGTCCATTCTGAAAGAGTACGACGCGTTCGCTCTCATTCTGGCCGGGTTTTTGATGAAGATACCCTCGCATCTGATAGACGCCTGGCCCCGGAGGATCATAAACATTCACCCGGCGCTGCTTCCCAAGTACGGCGGCAAGGGGATGCACGGAATGCACGTGCACGAAGCTGTCGTCGCAGCGAAAGAAGTTGAAAGCGGCATAACGATACATCTTGTCGATGAGCAGTACGACCACGGCAAGACGCTGTTCCAGGCCAAGTGCGAAGTGCTGCCCTGCGACACCGCCCACGATGTCGCCGCCAAGATCCATCTTCTTGAGCAGGCACACTTCCCAGAGGTGGTCGACGACTATCTGAGCGCCAATTTTTAGACGGATGAAAGCAACAAGACTGATAATGCTGGCGGTTTTGGCCGCTCTCTCAGCGTCCCCCCTTCAGGCCCAGACACAGAGGCAGAAAGGGTCGCTGATGGAGTATGTCATAATCGGAACAGACACAGTCTATGTCGATGTGCTTCCTCCGGCCCGCGTGCATCCTAGGGAGTATATGAACCGCGCCCAGTGGATCCAGTACTACCAGCGGGTGCATAATTTCAGCAAGGCCTATCCCTACGCCCTCTTCGTGGCCAAGACCATCCGGGAGACCGACAGCATCTTCGTGGTCAGAGGCTATACCAAGCGCGAGCAGGACAGATATCTGGACACGATGAAGGAAGAACTTTTGAAGAGCTTCGATCCAATATTCAGGCAGCTTACCCTCAAGCAGGGTATGATGATGATCAGGCTGATCGACCGCGAGGTCGGTATGACGCCCTACGAAATCATTCAGAAATATCTGGGCAACGTCAACGCCGGCTTCTGGCAGGGCGTAGCCAAGGTCCTCAAAGGCGACATCAAGCGTCAGTACGAGCCGCAAGGGGAGGACAAGGACCTGGAAGAGCTGGTCAAATACTGGCACGACGGAGAGTTCGACGACCTCTATGATTTCATCTTCGGCAAGGCAAAGCCGACTATCTATATCCCCAAGAAATTCCAGCAGCCGTTCTATCTGACTGTGGATACCAAGCAGAACAAGAAGGACGCCCGCAGGGCGGCCAAGGAAGAGAGGAAAAAGAAAAAATAGCCTCTCTCAAGGCTATTTGTCCAGCACTACGTAAGTGAGATTCAGTTTGGGATGGCGCTTGGCGCCGTTGCCGTTGATCTGGCCTATCGCGTAGTTCATATAGTCTACGTAGTAATAGGTGGTCGATGTGGTGTTGGCCATATTGTACAACGACTGGTAATAATACATATTGTTGTAGTAATTATTGTAGCTGTTGTAGCCGTAGTAGCCATATCCGCCGTAGTATGAGTACGGGTTGTAGTACGAGTTGTACATATACGGATTGTAGTACGAATCGCTCATCGACGAACTGCTTTTCTCCACATATTCGAACGGGGCGATGAGCCAGATGTTGTCCTCTTCCACGATCTCGTCCTTGGTGATGATCGAATGGATGTAGTAGGTCACGTCAGGGCGGTAGCACAGCAGCGAGCGGTTGATGTCGCCCTTGTTGTAGGTGTCGTCGTAAATCGATCCGAGCAGGGTGTATCGCTTGATGTCGTCGGTACTGTCCGCGCTGTATACGGCCGGGTAGAGGCCCTGAGGATAGTAATTGTCGACTGTGCGGTAATCATCGGGGAACTCGAACGGGAGCTCGAAGGTGGCCCTGGTGATGATGATCTTGTCCATATCGATGTCATTCTCATCAGCCCAGTCTTCGATGGAATTGCGGAGCACTCCGGCGTCGATAAAAGGCTTGATACCAGCAAGACCTTCATAGTACAGCACTTCTGCGTTGTTGTCGGGACCGATTTCCAGAGCCTTGGAACTGTGCTTGAACACCTGGGTGGAAACTCCGTTGTAGATGCTGCCGATATTGAAAGTTATGGTGGTATCCCTTCGCAGGTTCTGCTTGTTGACAGAATTGACTTTCAGGATGACATTTGCGGTCACGAAGTTGTTGAGCCTGCCGCCGATGGTGCCTTCGATGGGGGTGTCGGTGGTCAGGTACACTCCGTAGTGGTTCTTGATGAACAGCGGCATACTGTCCAGCTCAGCCTTGGTGGAAGACATCAGCTTGCGGGCCCAGTCCATATCCAACGGGACTATGACAGTGTCCCTGGAGGTCAGCAGCGCCTTGCCGATGGGCTCGTGGATATAGTCTTTGTCGGACACGCTTGAGCAGGTCACCATAGTAGAATCCATAGCGCGGGCCATAGGGTATACGTACAGGTTCTGGGTGATGTTTTCCTGGCCGGGTGTGAATGTATCGGTGTCGTCGAGTTCGAGGAATATGTATGCGTCGACCAGACGGGGGTCGGTGCCGAACTTGATGCCGGTGTCGCTGGGAGTGACGGTGGCTGCGAGGTCTACGGTCGTCAGGCCGAACTGCTCGCTGGCAACGCTTCCGACGACGTAAAAGTAAGAAGACGACTGGATGTCGGCCGAAGACTTCATTCCGATCTTAAGGTCGATGGAGGCCGTCTCGACGTAAAGGTTGTTGGACGTAGGAACCAGCGCGTCACCTAACGTGTAATTAGTATCTATACAGGAAGGAAAAACGAAAACGGACAGCAGCAAAACCAGGAACCCCAGCGCCGACTCAATCTTACTCAGTGACATTTGCCTGCAGTATTTGTTCGTAAAAATCATTGTATTCTTGTATGTACCCGGTGTCTTCGAGACTTATGGCGGGACTCTGCAGGACAGGCAGCTTGCGCTCAGCGATATATTGCTTCAACTCCCCGTCGACATCCTCCGAACCGAAAATCACACCGTCGGCATAACGGATGGCGAGCCGTGCAAGATTTATGCCATCGGGGGCCTTGACTACGTCCACGTCCCCGGCGCTGATGCCTGCGAAAGGAATCTTCGCCGCAAGGTCGGTCTTGAAGGTGTAGTTCGGCTCGTCATACAGCGACAGGACGATTTTGCTGTCGGTGAAAATGGGGTCGTTGTCGTATGCTTTCTTGAGGTAGAGCGGCAGGATGTGGGATATCCATCCCTGGCAATGGACGATGTCGGGTTTCCAGCGGAGCTTCTTGACAGTCTCGAGGACTCCCCTGGCGAAAAATATGGCCCTTTCGTCGTTGTCTTCGAAGAAGTTGCCGTCCGCATCGCAGAAAACAGCCTTGCGGTGGAAGAAATCTTCGTTGTCGATGAAATAAACCTGCATCCTGGCTGAGGAAATGGAGGCGACCTTGATGATCAGCGGCCTGTCGACGTCATTGACGATGATGTTCATACCGGAAAGGCGGATGACTTCGTGGAGCTGATGACGGCGCTCGTTGACCGTGCCGTAGCGGGGCATAAACGAGCGGATTTCGCGGCCTCTTTCCTGGACGCCCTGCGGGAGGAACCTGCCCACTAATGATATAGAGGACTCAGGAGAGTATGGATATATCTCTGAACTGACATATAAAACTCTTACTGGATCGCTCATTTTTAATATAAAATATTAAGGGCAAATTCTCTACAAAGGTAATAATATTTTTTTGATTATCTTTGACGCTGAAAAAAATGTCATGGCTTCCAGGGAAAAAAACATTATAGCCAAGCGACTGGTTCAGTCCTACTTATCGTCTGTGGTCAGCATCAGTCTGGTGCTTCTGCTGATAGCGATCGCGTCTTTCCTGGTCATCAACGCCACCAAAGTTTCCGACTATTTCAAAGAAAATGCAGTCATTTCGGTGATAATGCATCAGAACGCCACCGAGGCCGACGCGCTGGCCCTTCAGGAGAAACTCGACGGGATGGACTTCGTGCTCCAGACCAAATATATCTCCAAGGAAGAAGGCACACGTCAGATGCAGGAGCTCCTAGGCGAGGATTTCCTGAGGGTTTTCGAGGTCAACCCGATTCCCTTCTCGGTCGATGTAAATGTCCGCAGCGAGTATTTCAGCAAGGATTCCCTACAGAAAGTGTCTGCGATGCTCCAGCAGCTGCCCAAGGTCCGCGAGGTGACGTATCAGGAGTCCCTGATAGAGAGCCTCAACGAAAACCTGCGCAAGATTGCGATAGTTATGGGAGTGGCCATCCTCCTGCTGATGTTCATCTCCTTTGCGCTTATCTGCACGACGGTGCGGCTGAACATATATGCCAAGCGTTTCACGATCCACACGATGATGCTGGTCGGCGCCAACAGGGGCTTCATCCGCAAGCCGTTCGTATGGCAGGCTTTCTGGCAGGGCGCGGCATCGGCCGCAATTGCGTGTGCGATGTTCTCCGGCCTGCTGATTTACGCCAAGGGGAAAATAGGGCCTGTGTTGCAGTCAATTTATGAAGGTACCATTCCGATAGTGTTCGCCATAGTATTCGTCGTGGGCATCGCGCTCTGCATCGCAGCAGCGTGGTATGTCGTCGGCCGCCTGGCCTATACGACCAAAGATGATCTATATTATTAGTTATGAAAGATAATTTCTCAGTATCACCCGCAGGGGTGAAAACGATTCTCATAGGATTGGTCCTGATGGTGTCGGGATATATCCTTATGCTGGGCGGCGGCTCGAACGACCCCGCAGTGTTCAACGATGCAATGTTTGACTTCCGCCGTATGGTGGCTTCTCCCGTCCTTGTGGTGCTCGGCATCGTCATAGTCATCGTTGCAATTATGAGCCGTCCCTCTGACAAGGGCGACAAACAATAGCAGCCTATGAGTTGGTTTGAAGCATTGATACTCGGCCTGGTACAGGGCCTGACCGAGTTCCTGCCAGTCAGCAGCAGCGGCCACCTCGCCATCGGCAAGGCTCTTTTCGGCATCGAGACCGCAGACCTCAGCTTCGAGGTTGTAGTGCACGCCGCCACTGTTCTGGCGACTATCGTGGTGTTCTGGAAGGATATCCTCAAGCTGTTGCAGGACCTTTTCAAGTTCAAGATGAACGACGGCACGAAATATATCCTTATGATCCTTGTGTCTATGATTCCTGTCTTCATCGTCGGAATGTTCTTCAAGGATTATGTCGAGGACATCTTCGGCAGCGGGCTTCTGGTTGTCGGTTGCTGCCTCGTCGTCACTGCCGCCCTGCTCTACCTGTCGGAGACTCTGTCTGCACGCCGTGCGGCCAGGGAGGCTGAGACGGGTGCTGCCGCCGGCAAGGATATGAGCTACAAGTCCGCCCTGTGGATGGGTCTTGCCCAGTCTGTCGCTGTGCTTCCCGGCCTGTCCCGCAGCGGCTCGACCATCGCCACCGGTCTGCTCTGCGGAGTCAAGCGCGAGGAGGTTACCCGTTTCTCTTTCCTTATGGTGCTGGTTCCGATCCTCGGCGAGGCGTTCCTCGATGTCGTGGGCGGCGATTTCGCAGCCAGCAGCGTCGGCGGCCTGCAGCTCGCGGTCGGTTTCATAGCTGCATTCATTTCGGGCCTGTTCGCCTGCAAGGTGATGATCGCTATGGTGAAGAAGGCGCGCCTTCGCTGGTTCGCCCTCTACTGCGTGCTTGTAGGCCTGGCCTGCATCATCTCAACTCTCGTATAATTCTCCGGGATGGACATAGCGAAAGGAAGATATTATTTCACGGCTGATGTCCATCTGGGTATGTCGGAAGATCCGCAGGGGCTGCGGCAGCAGTCTTTTGTGGATTTCCTGCATTCTCTGCCAGCGGAGGCCCGGGAACTCCACCTGCTTGGCGACATTTTCGATTTCTGGATTGACTATAAGGATGTGGCGCCCCGCGGATATGTGAGGGTCCTGGCCGCACTGGCCGACCTGGTGGAGCGTGGAGTCAAGGTTTTCTTCTATCCCGGCAACCACGACTGGTGGGTGACGGATTATTTCGAGAAGGAACTGGGCGTCAAGATTGTCCGCAGCTGCTGGTCAGTGATGGAGCTTGACGGCCGCCGGATATGCGTCGGACACGGGGATATGCCCGGGGCTGCGGATTTCCGTTCGCGCTTCTTTTTCCGTCTTTTCCGCAACCGCTTCCTTATAGGGGGGCTGAAGACGCTGCATCCCCGCTTTGTCTTCTGGCTTGCAAGGAAGTGGACGGCAAGCAGTCGCTCAAAGCATTCCAAATATGTGAAGAGGTTCGGGAATGACATTGTCAAGACAGGACTTTTCCGCTTCGCCGACGATTTCGGCCGCAGGCGCGCTGCTGCTTCGCAGCCGGCCATTGACCTCTATATTTTCGGGCATATCCACACTCCCTCCCGCGTGAGCGTCCCCAGCGGAGGCGAACTGGTCGTGCTGGGCGACTGGTCGCAGGGACCGCAGTATCTTAGTCTGTAACCACGTCAAATATGAGAAAACGTATTTTCGAGATAATAGAACTGAGCGACAACAAGGACATCGCGAGCCTTGTGTATGACATATTTATGTTCATCGTAATCCTTGCCAGCATCGTCCCGCTTATGTTTATGAAGGGAAAACCGGTTTTCGATATCATAGAAACGGTTACGGTCTGCATTTTCATCGTTGATTATGCCCTGCGCTGGATGACTGCCGATTACAAGCTCGGAAAGAAAGGCCTTTCGTTCGCTCTCTATCCTCTCACCGGATGGGCGATCATCGACCTGCTGTCCATCCTTCCAGGCCTTCATCTGCTCGGCAACGGATTCAAGATTTTCAGGATTACGAGGTTGATGAGGATAGTCCGGGTGCTGAAACTCGCCCGCTATTCCAACCAGTTCCAGCTGCTCGGTAAAGTTATCTATAAGGAGAGAAGGGTCCTGTGGGCAGTCTTCCTGTTAGCTGTGTTCTACGTTTTCCTGACTGCGCTGATAATGTATAATGTGGAGCCGCGCATCAACCCCAACACCGGTGAATACACTTTCGACGGATTTCTCGACGCGCTGTACTGGGCCACTGTCACGCTGACGACTGTCGGCTACGGCGATATGGTTCCGGTCACCGACCTGGGCCATCTTGTGAGTATGGTCTCATCGTTGTTCGGTGTTGCAATCATCGCCCTTCCTTCAGGTGTCATTACCGCAAGTTACCTCGACGAGCTGCGCAATATCAGGAGAGAACGGGCGGAAAAGCAGAAACAGGCCGGGACGGAATAGACACTACCACGCTTCCTGCTTTTTTTTCATAAGCAGCATAGCGAGCGCCACGGCACATCCTGCTATCGGCAGGAGCAGGTACTGTCTGTACTCGTGGAGGGTGGATGCAGCCTTTTCGAGAGCCGACAGGTCGTCGACGATTGCAGACGGGACGGGATAGAAAGTAGCGAACAGCGAGACGGCGCAACTTATGGCAAGACCGGCGGCAAAGGCGATTATAAGAGCGCGCCGGTAGCGGCGGTGCTCCGCATCAACTGTCTTCTTGATGCCTTCCACTTTGCTCAGGCGGGCATTGGTTTCGATGAGGAATGCTCCTTCGTCCGGAAGCTGAGGCTTGTTGTCTCGCAGGAATTGTTCTATGTCTTTCATAAGTTGATGTGTTCTTTGAGGTGGTTGCGTCCCACTGACAGATAATATTTGACCGTTCCGGCGGGGGCTCCCATTATGGTGGAGATTTCCTTTATCGGAAGGTCTTCGAAATAAAACAGCACGATGGCCGTGCGTTCCTTTTCAGGAATGAGGGTAAGGGCCCGCCGCAGTTCCTCGTGTTCGAACGAGGCGTCCGATGCAGCGCCGCCGCCCAGGCGCATAGCTTCTCTGGAATCAATGTCGACAGCCCCGTCGGGACTCCTTCTGAGATTGTCGATGAAGCAGTTGTAGGCGATGCGGAAGAGCCAGGCCTTGAAGTTGCCGATGAAGCGTTCAGAAGTGACATAGGCTCTGGTCAAGGCTTCCTGGGCTATGTCGTCGGCGAGGGCCGCATCGCCGCACAGCGATGCCAGGAACCGTCGCAACTGTCCCTGGCAAGCTCTGACTTCGGAGATGAACTTCTCGCGCGTCATCTTCTGGTCGTCTTCTATTTAATCTTGTTTAATCTCTTTCTGTTCCTCTTCGGCCTGGATCTCCTTCTCAAGCATCTTCTTTCCTGTGAAGAAAAGCACGAGATTGGATATGCCGATGGCGATAAGGACTCCGGCAATCAGTATGAAGAGTTTGTCTCCGTCGTCCCATCCGCCCAGATTGCCTTTCCAGATGCCGTAGCCGAGGGCAGCAGCGCCGATAAGGCCGGTGACGCAGGCTCCGGTGAGGCGGTCAAGCAGCCTCTCTTTGATAGTCCTTTGTTTCTTTTGTTTAGTAGTGCTTTTGAAGAATTCCGGATCGATAGACGCTCCGTTCTCAATAGCTTTCAGCATGACTTCAGCTTTGCGGTTTGTCTCATTTTTTTTGACAATACCGACTAATAAAACTACCATTACAGGGAGTACAACACAGATAAAAACCGGAAGTACAAATGATACCCAAAATTCTGATTCCATTTTTGCAATTATTTATATTGTTAAACTTAGTCCTTTTCGAGGATGTTGACAATACTATAACGCAAAAACGAACCGAAAGGTTGGGAAAATCTTCAAAAATTTTCTGTTACCTGCCGCTGGCCTTGACCAGGTCGCGCACGGCGTAGGTGAAGGCGTCTTCGGTGGCGAGCCGGCGCAGGTCGAAGTGGATGCGGAAACGCCAGTGGTGGTGGCTGTCTGCAGGCTCGTTGATGCGCTCCTCGTTGCGTTCTGCTCTGCGCAGGCCGGTGTCTATTGACAGCCAGTCCTGCAGCGGGAAGATGGCGAGCATCGAAGGCGAATGCAGGAACTCCAGCAGCGCGTCGCGGCACTCGTCGACCGACGGATCGGCAGGGCTCTGCATACGGAGAGTCTCCATATCGTGGCTGGATGTTGCGCAGACGCTCAGCACTTTCCAGGGGCCTTTCTGCTCCATTCCGCGCATCTTGAGAGAGAGGATGCGCCAATGGTCCATCACGCCCGGCACGCAGTCGGGCACCATTCCGAGGTCTTCACCGCAGGCCAGCATACCTGTGGCTCCCAGCAGTTCGGGAAGCTTGTGCTCGGCGTTGCGGCGCCAGAATTCGTCGTGGCGATGGTAGAAAAAGTCGTTGTAGAGGGCACCGAAGCGTTCCTGCTGCCACTGCGGAAGATTTGCAGACGCGGGAGCGATCAGAGGCTGGAACATACCCGGATGGCGGGGATCCGGATGGAACAGGCCGTCGAGGGGCAGACCCATATCCTGGATCTCGCGGAGCGAGTAAGGCAGGGCGGGGTTGAAGTGGCCCATCATTCCGCTGGTAAACTCTGTCGGGATTTCCCAGATGCGGAAGAAGCCGAGGATATGGTCGATGCGGAATGCGTCGAAATACTGGCTCATCTTGCGCAGGCGGGCCTTCCACCAGGCATAGTCGTCCTTGGCCATCTCTTCCCAGTTGTAGGTAGGGAAGCCCCAGTTCTGTCCGTCTGTAGAGAAATAATCCGGGGGAGCACCGGTGGATGAGTCAAGATTGAAGAGTTCGGGATGCCAGTAGGCCTCGGCGCTGTCGGCGCTTACGCCGATGGGCAGGTCACCCTTGAAGTGGACGTCCTTGCTGCGGGCGTAGGCCACTTCTTCCGAGAACTGGCGGTCCAGATGGTACTGCATCCAGACATAATACTCAGGCTCGAGATTGTCCCTCTTGGCGCAGAATTCGGCATATTCGGGCAGCCAGCCGGCGTTTTCCTTGATGAATTTCTTGCAGGCGGGCTTGGCGAGGTCGGCTGCACCGTGGGCTACGAAGGCCGCGCGGATGCGTTTCATCTTGGCCTTGAACACTCTCGGATAATCCAGCTCGGGCAGGGCGTTGAGAGCAGCCTGCTCCTTCAGGAAGGCCTTGTCGACGGGCACCCCGATCTCCTGCAGACGCATATACAGCGGATGCAGTGCGAAGGTGGATATGGGGCTGTAGGGATAGGAATCCTGCCAGCCGCCTTTGCGGGTAGTGTCGTTGACAGGGAGCAGCTGGATGATGCACTGGCCGGTGGCGGCAGCCCAGTCCACGAGCGGATGCAGGTCGCGGAACTCACCTATTCCGAAATCGTCGGCTGTGCGCAGCGAGAATACGGGGATGGCAGTGCCGGCGCCGCGGAAGCCGGGCTGGTCGAACCTTGCCGCCTGGTGTTCCATAATGAAAGGACAGCCGGGGATGGGGCAGTCGATCCATTTGTCGGCGATTTCAAGAGTCCTGGCACCCTTGGGAGCCTTGGCGTGGTGATGTGACCATTCGGGGCGGGTTACAAGACCGTCGCGCATCACTACATAAGTATAGTCATTGAGGGCTGCGGCAGGGCAGTCGACGGTGGCGCTCCAAACTGCGCCTTCACCCCAGCTCAGGGGATGCTTGCGGTCCTGGAGCACGAGGGCGAGACTCTCACCCCACTCGGTGCGGTATTCTATCTTGAATGTTACTTTCATTGCGGATTATTTCTTTTTGAAACTTATTGCGAATCCTCCGCCGGGAGCCATCGTGACTTCGATGGTGCTGGCGGCTGAAACGTCAAGTTTGGTTATGTTATATGCTTTGGGATTGTCTCTGAAATGTGCGTCGGGGGCGTCTGTATATATAGTCGCCTCGTAGCGGCCGTCCTCCAGGAAGTCCAGCGGCACTTTGAAAGTGCGCTTGACGCCGTCGGTCACGCCGCCGCAGAACCACTGGCCGTCAGCCTTGGCCTTGCGGGCGATTACCAGATAGTGCATAGGCTCGGCGAACAGGTAGCGGCTCTGCTGCCAGTCGACGGCCACATCCTTGATGAACTGGAAGGCGTCGGGGAAGCGGCTGTAGTGCTCGGGAGTGTCGGCTGCCATCTGGAGCGGCGAATACATAGTGACATAGAGCGCCAGCTGGCCGCAGATGGTGGAGTTGACCCAGGAGTCGTTGCCGCACCATTCCTTGAGGTTCGGCTCGAAGATGCCGGGAGTGTAGTCCATCGGGCCGCCGTTGAGACGGGTGAAAGGCAGGATGGCGGTATGGCCCGGAGTGATGCCGCCGAAGGCCTGGTATTCGGTGCCCATCGCAGACTCGTTGCCGATGAGGTTCGGCCAGGTGCGGCTGAGACCGGTCGGACGCACAGCCTCGTGGGCGTTCACCATTATGTGATGGCGGGCGGCCTCGGTCACGCAGTAGAGATAGTGGTTGACCATCCACTGGTTGTAGTGGTACATTCCCTGCGGCAGGATGTCTCCCACATAGCCGGACTTGACGGCGTCGTAGCCGTAGCGGTTCATAAGGCTGTATGCGGCCTCAAGATGTCTCTCGTAGTTGCGGGGGCTGGACGAAGTCTCGTGGTGCATCACGAGACGGATGCCCTTGGAGTGGGCGTAGTTGTTGAGAGCCTCGATGTCGAAGTCGGGATAGGGAGTCAGGAAGTCGAACACATAGTCCTTGTCGCAGTTGGCCCAGTCTTCCCACCCGATGTTCCATCCTTCGACGAGCACGGCGTCAAAGCCGTTGGCGGCTGCGAAATCGATGTAGCTGCGCACCTTCTCGTTGTTGGCTCCGTGGCGGCCGTTGGGCTTGGCTGAGGAGTAATCGGTGATGCCGAGCTTGACTGACTGGAAGTCGTCGGTGTAGTTCCAGCTTGAGGCGCCGGCAATCATCTCCCACCATACGCCCATATACTTGACAGGATGGATCCAGCTGACGTCTTCGATGGCGCAGGGCTCGTTGAGGTTGAGCACCAGACGGCTGGCGAGCTGGTCGGTGGCACTGCGGGCCACCTGCACGGTCCTCCACGGCGAAACGGCCGGAGTCTGCACGTTGCCCTTGTACCCTTGGGCATCGGGGGTCAGCCAGGCGCGGAACGAATGCCGTGCGCAGTCGGCCTCGAGATGCATACAGGGGAAGTCCACCAGGGCGGCTTCGTGGATGTTGACCCAAAGGCCGTTCTGCATATGCATCTGGACGGAAGTCTGGATGCCGCTGTGGCTGAAGAGGGTCTGGGACGAGTTGCCGCGCATCTTGTCGCGCAGATGGCTGGCTATTTCGGAGATGCGGCACTCGTTATACTCGTATTCCTGGGTGTCATAGTCGCCGGGAATCCACCAGCAGGTGGCGTCGTCGGCCACTGCGAACTCGGTGAGTTCCTCCTTGATGCAGAGGTATGAGTCCTTCTGACCGCCGGGGAATTCATAGCGCAGTCCGAGTCCGTCGTCGAACAGGCGGAAGCGGATGTCGAGCAGCCTGTCTCCGCCGTCTTTTGAAAGGTGGACGAGCAGCTCGTTGTAGTGGTTGCGGATCTGGGATTCTTCGCCCCATACCGGCTCCCATACCTCATCGAAGCTGTCCCTTTCAACTCCGGTGACAGTGAATCCGTCGTGGAGCGAATAAGGCGGGCGGTTGTCGACCTTGCCGGGACGGGAGCCGTCGTAGGTGATTTCCTCGGCCTTGACGGTCCCCCTCATCTCGAAACCGAGCTGTGAGGGCGTAAGCACGGCGGTGCCGTCGCATTCAAGCGCATAGCGGGGCGTGCCTTTGGCGTCGATGGTGAAAGTCATTGAGAGTTTTCCGTCGGGAGACGAGAGAGTCTCGGTTGCGACGGGAGCAGTGCCGTTAGAGCAGGCAGCTGAAGCAATACAGGCTGCTAAGTATAAATAATGACGTTTGCGCATAATCAGAACAGTTTCCAGCCCCAGGGCTCGAGGGTTACTTTTTCTTTGCCGATGGTCACTTCAGCAGGAGCGGCAGTGAGATTGGCGTAGACAGTGACAGAGTCTTTGCCGTCCTTGCGGGTGAAGGCAAGCACGCCGTCCGGCACGTCGTCGATCATCTCGGCAGGGGCTCCCTTCTCGCCGGCTGCAAGGCAGGGGTGGGCGTGGCGGAAGGCCACGAGGTCGCGGATGAACGAGGTATATTCATTGGAAGACCAGTCCATAATGGGGTCTTTCTCGAAGAATTCCAGGCGGCGCGTCAGGCCGATCTCCTGTCCGGTGTAGACCAGCGGCTGGCCTTTGGGAAGGGTGAAGCAGAGCACCTCCATCACTTTGGCGGCGTCGCCCATACGCTCAAATTCGCTGCCTGCCCAGGAGTTCTCGTCGTGGTTCGATGTGAACATCAGGCGGAAGTTGGCTGCACCCATCCAGGCATCGTCCTTGGCCAGATATGTCTTTATGTCCTTGACAGTCTTGGTGCCCTGGGCCACATCGTTCATAATGTGGTGGAGCTCCCAGGCGTATGAGGCGTCGAAGGTCTCCCTGGGATCGGTGAGGGCGTCGTTCTCAGCCTCGGCAAGGAGATAGATGTCGGGGTAATCCCTCTTGATGCCGGGAAGGATCGCTTTCCAGAACTTGGCAGGCACTTCGGCAGCTGCGTCGCAGCGGAAGCCGTCCACACCGCGGTTCAGCCAGTAGCGCATACATTCGTCCTGAGCCGTCCATACGGCTTCGTTCTCGTAGTTGAGGCTGCGGGTGTCGGTCCAGTCGTATTCCCATATAGCATTGCCGTCCTTGTCCCTCTCGTAGAAATCGGCGGGTTTGCTGTCCATCCACACATTGTCCGGAGCGGTCTGGTTGGCCACCCAGTCGAGAATCACCTTGAACCCGGCCTCGTGGGCTGCGGCTATAAGGCTGTCGAAGTCCTCCAGGGTGCCGAACTCAGGATTGACGGCAGTGTAGTCGGAAATCGCATAATAAGAGCCGAGGGTTCCCTTGCGTTCAACTTCGCCTATCTGGTACATAGGCATAAGCCAGAGGATGTCCACGCCGAGGTCCTTGAGCCTGGGCAGCTGGGCTTCCACGCCTTTGAACGTCCCCTCAGGGGAGAACTGGCGGATGTTGACCTCATACACCACTGTGTTGTAGGTCCATTCGGGGTGAAGTGGGGCAGGTGTGCTCTTCTTGCACGCAGTCAGAGCAAGGATCAGGGCAAGAGCAGTAAGGATCCGTTTCATATCTATTCAATGTTTATCGTTCCAGTATATTTCTTGAGGCCGCGGGAGCTGACGGTGTAGGTCGCGCTGCCGGGTGTTTCGCCGCTGCGGACGATGAAGCACAGCGCTCCGCTGAAAAGGTGCATTGCCGGCTGCCGGAAGCTTTCCAGGCAGGTCGGGTCGCCGTTCGCCACAGCTTCGAAGGTTGCTGAGCCGCTGACGCTGATGTTCACAAGGTTCGCCGCCGTCGGCACGGGATTGCCGGCCTTGTCGACCACAGTCACTGTGACGAAGGCCATATCGTCGCCGTCAGCCGTCAGGACGCTGCGGTCGACGCTGCATTGCAGGGCATAGGGCTTGCCGGCGGTGCGGACGGTCTTCTCTTCAGCCACTTTCCCGGCCTTGTCATAAGCCACGACTTTCAGCTCGCCCGGCTGATAGGCCACGTCGTTCCACATCAGGCGGTAGCGGGTCAGGTTGCTCTCGTTGCTGAACTCCCTGCGGCCCTGGCTGACTCCGTTGATGAAAAGCTCGGCCGAAGGGTATGATGTGTACACGAACACTGGAGTGGTCTGCCCTTCGCGGCCTGGCCAGGTCCAGTGCGGCAGCACGTGCAGGGTGTTCTCTGTCTCGTTCCAGACGCTGCGGTAGAGCCAGAAGCGGTCCTTGGGCAGGCCGGCGAGGTCTACGATGCCGAACATAGAAGAGTGGTTCGGCCAGTCGTTGGTGTCGTAGGGGGTAGGTTCGCCAAGATAGTCGAAACCTGTCCATACGAACTGCCCCAGCATCCACGGCCAGTCTTCGTCTGCCGCGAAATCATCGTCGGGGACATTCGACCAGATGCAGTATTCCAGGTCGTAGGAGTCGCTCTGGTGGTCAGGATGCCTGACATTCATTCCGCTCGACAGGGGGAAATTGTAAACGCCGCGGCTGGACACCGTAGAAGCAGTCTCACTGCCGAGGATGAAGCCCTGAGGCAGCAGCTCCCGGGCCTGGAGGTAGCGGTAGGGCTTGTAGTTGAAGCCGGGGATGTCGACTGCAGCTATGAAGCCGCTGTCGAACACTCCGTCGAACTGGTCCATTCCGCAGGTAGTGGGGCGTGTGGGGTCCTCGCGGTGGCATATCGAGCTGAGCCAGCTTGCTACCGCAGCACCGTGGGCGTCGCCTTGTCCGGGCACTTCGTTGCCGATGCTCCACATCACCACTGAAGGATTGTTGCGGAAGTGCCGGATCATATTGACCATATCTTTCTCGGCCCAGCCATCCCAGATGGTATGGTAGCCGTTGCGGCATTTAGCCGCATCCCATTCGTCGAACGGCTCCACCATCAGCATAAAGCCCATCTCGTCACAGAGCTCCACCAGCTCTTCGGCCGGCATATTGTGGGAGGTGCGGATGGCGTTGCAGCCCATATCCTTGAGTATTCCAAGCTGGCGGCGCAGGGCGGAGCGGTTGACGGCTGCTCCGAGGGGGCCGAGGTCGTGGTGGTTGCAGACACCCTTGAACATCGTGCGCTCTGAGTTCAGGAAGAAGCCTTTCTCGGGACGGAACTCTATCGAGCGGATGCCGAAGCGGGTCTCGACGACGTCGGCGACATCACTTCCGCCGGTAATTTCGTAGCGGTTGCGCCAGGTGCCGATGTTGGTGGTTGTCATCTGGGCACCTGTCATCACGGTGGTGCGGGCTGTGTAGAGGACCGGGCTGTCCGGACTCCAGAGTGACGGATTCTTGATCGTGAAGCGCTGAGTGGCCGGCACGCCCTTCCAGAGCTTGCGGCTGTAAGTGTCACGGGCCACCTCGCGGCCTGAGGCGTCGAAAATGACGGTTTCGAAGGTCACGAGGGCGTTCTCCTCAAGGCCGTCGACCTCGGTGCTGACGCTGACGACAGCTTCGTCGCGGCTCACATAGGGCGTGGTGACGAATACTCCCCAGACGGGGACGTGTACCTTGGGCGTCTCGATGAGACGGACCTTGCGGTAAAGACCGGCGCCGGGATACCAGCGGGAGCTCTCGGGATAGTTTTCAAGCTCGACGCGGATGGCGTTGGCGCCGTCGTTGAGCAGCTCTGTTATGTCGAAATGGAAGGCATTGTAGCCGTAAGGCCATTCGCCGGCGAAAGCGTCGTTGACATAGACTTTGGCGTGCGACATCGCTCCGTCGAAGAGAAGGGTCCAGTCGCTGCCGGCCTTGCCGTCGATGTTTACGGAACATTCATAGACTCCTTTGCCCATCCAGGGAAGGCCTCCGGTGCGTCCGGTCTTCTCGGAAGCTTCAGTCTCCCCGTTCTGGACGACTGCCACATTCTGCAGGTCGAAGCTGCTGGCGAAGGGGCCGGCGATAGCCCAGTCGTGAGGTATGCGTACCTTCTGGGTTCCGTTGAAGGTCCACTCCCTCAGCAATGTTTCATTCCTCTGGGCAAACGCGCCCGTAGAGATGAGGACGATGGCAAGTATGGCGGATAATCTTTTCATCAGCGTTTGAATTCTACTACGAGGGCGTTCTTGGGAGCGATGGTGAGGCCGTCCTTGAGGGTTATGTTCTCTCCTGTCAGCACGTCACGGCCGTTGACGGGGCCTTCGACGAATTCACGATAATGGTTCCAGTCGAGGGCGTGAGGCTCGAAGCTGTTGTTGATGTATACGAACACAGCGTCTGTGTCCGTGTAGCGGAAATACGCGTAGGTATTGTCGGTTATGTTGCTGGCTCCGATGTTGGCGCGTGACAAAAAGTGCAGGGTCTTGCCGTCCTGGACAGCCTTGCAGCCCTTGCGCCAGTTGAAGAGTTTCGCAGTGTAGTCGTGAAGGTCGTCGGCGTACTCGTAGATGCGCGGCGCCAGCTGGCGGCCTTCCTCGTCGAAGAGGTTTATCGTGTCATCTTCCCAGCCTCCCGGAAAGTCGATGCGCTTGGCTCCGTCGTGGCTCGGCACGTCCTTGCGCTCGAGGAACATCATCTCGTCGCCGTAGTAGAGCTGCGGGATGCCGCGCAGGGTCGCAAGCAGGGTGATGGCCAGCTTCATCCGGGCGGGGTCTTCGCGGAGCACGTCACCGGTGCGGGCGTGGTCGTGGTTGGCGAAGAAGGTCATCATATGGCTGAGATCCTTGTATGCAAAGTCCTGTGCGATGACGGTGTAGATGCGGGTCATACCCTCGTCCCAGTTGACATAGTCCTCGTTGAGGGCCTGCTTGATGGCGCTCTCGAGGGGGAAGTCCATAATCGAGGGCAGGTTGGAGTTGAAGCCGTCGACATTGGGGTTGTCCTTCTGCCAGTAGGCAAGCTGGGGAATCTTGGTGTCCCAGCACTCGCCGACAATGTTCATATTGGGATATTCGTCGGTCACGGCCTTGCACCACTTCGACATAGGTTCAGGCTCATTGTAGGGGTAGGTGTCGACGCGCAGGCCGTCCAGCCCTGCATATTCTATCCACCACACCGCCCACTGCTGGAAATACTTCAGCACATAGGGGTTGTCGAGGTTCATATCGGGCATCGAAGGCACGAACCAGCCGCTTTCCTGGCGTTCGCGGTCGCGGACTGATGCGTTGGGATCCATATATACCGAGAACAGCGCGTTCATCTGCATATAAGGCTCGGAATTGTGGTACCAGTCCTTGAAGGGAGCGTCCTGCATCCACCAGTGGGCAGTGCCGCAGTGGTTCGTCACGATGTCCATAATGATCTTGATGCCCTTGGCGTGAGCGGCCTCTACGAAGGCCTTGTAGTGCTCGTTGTCGCCGAAGCGGGGGTCGATATGGTAGTAGTCTGCGCAGGCATAGCCGTGGTATGACTCCCTTTCCTGGTTGTCGAGGAGCAGAGGGGTGCACCAGATGGCGGTGGCTCCGAGGCCGGCGATGTAGTCCAGATGGTTCATCATACCCTGGATGTCACCTCCGTGGCGGGCGACGGCGTCGGCGCGGTTCACTTCGTCAGGAGTGGCGGGCACCGTCCAGGGACGGGCAGAACCGTCGAAGTACTCTCCGCCCTGCCACTGCTCGTCATTGTCGCTAAATGCAGATGAGAAGCGGTCGGGCATTATGAGGTATATCATATCGGCCGTCGTGAAGCTGCCGCGCTCACGGCTGCCTTTGCTGCGCTCGCGTATTATATAAGGGTATTTGAAACTCTCTTCGCCGCGGGTGAACACGATGTTGAAGGTACCTGCCGTCTTGACAGACAGGTCGATGAATACGAAGTTGGGACTGTCGGCCTTGTGGACGGCCTTGACTGCCAGGCCTTTGCCTTCGATTGCTACATCATATTCAGAGATGGCCGGACCTTGAACCATCAGCTGCAGGTCGGTCGTCATTCCGGTCCACCAGCTGAGGGGTTCCACCCTCTGGACCTGGTCGTAGGATGCTTCAGGAACTCCTGAGTAATCAACCTGGCTGCAGGAAGCCAGCAGAGCTGCAATACCTGCGAGAAGAAAGAATCTTTTCATTATTGTAATCACTATCTTAATTCAAACACTACAGAAGAGTAGGCGCCGAGGGTGAGGGCGTGTCCTTTGAGAGTGGCCGTGCCCAGCAGGGCTACGGGTTTGTCCAAATTAAACGATTCGGCAATATTTACGGTCTTTTCGGAAGCGGAGCAGTTGTGGATTATCAGCATCTGTTCCCAGTCAAGGGTCATAGTCCAGGCAGCGATGGAATTGCCACCTCCGGTGACGGCTTTAGTGGTTCCCATACTCCCTTCATAAAACTCCGGATAAGTATTTCTGAGGCGGCTCCAAGTCCTGTAAACGTTCAGCAGGCTTTCTGCATCGGTATCCTGGGCCTCGACTGATATGGCTGCCGTAAGCATGTTGTTGTCAACTTTGTTGTTTACGCCCTTCTTTGCGCAGTCCTTTCCGGCCTTGTCCCACATCATAGGGGTGCGGACATATTCGTCGCCGTTAGCTTTCGTACCCCAGTAGCCGAGTTCTTCTCCCTGATAGATGAAAGGCTTGCCGCCAGTGGTAAGCAGCATGGCAGCGGCCTGCTTTTCCTTGGCCAGATTCTTGCCCAGGTCGCTCGCTGCGCGGTCCTGGTCGTGGTTAGTCAGATGCAGGGAAGTGACTTTATATCCTTGTGCCTGGGTAGCGTGGTCAAAGAGGAAACTATTAACAGTTGAAGCATAGTTGGCGGCATTGCCATTCAAGGCGTTCTTGAGCACTCCCCAATAGTCGAATTCGAAGCAGGAAGGAAGGCTTTGATAATAGAGTTTTTCCTTGTTGTGGCTTTCCCATGCTTCTGCTACCATGAAAAGCTCGTCTGCGGCATGGCCGGCAGCATGGTAGGTGGCGTTGCAGTGGTCGTACCATTGCTTCAGGAAACGCAAGTTGGCGTCAGTCTGGTTCTGGTATATCCATAGCACAGCGTCAAGCCTGAAACCGTCAACTCCGAATTCTTTGATCCATCGGTCAGCTGTTGCAGCGATGGCCTTGAAGGCAGGAGAGTTCTCGCAGTCGGTGTATTTGCCGTAGTTGAGGTCAGGCATACTGCTTGAGAAACTTGCAAAATAGTATGTAGTCTCGCCAAAGACTATGTCTGCAGCAGTAGAATTGTCCAGTGCGAAAGGTACACCGAATTTGATGACGTTCTGCCCTTCCTTTCCTCCGTATTTTGTGCCTGCCGGCCAACTGTCGTCATTGGAAGTGCGTACGAGGAAGCCCCAGTCGGTGTCGACATCCAGCGTCAGCTCAAAAATGTTTGCAGAGGTTTCATGCATTCCGAGACTACCCTTGCTTCCGATATGTATCCAGCGCTTGGCTCCGCTTGTGAGCGGGGCAGTAACAGGGTCTTTAGTCTCAGTGACGGTGACATACTTTGTGTTGCCGGACCAATCCACCTTAAAATGAAGGCGTCCCTTGTAACCGATATTACCATCTCCCAGAGAATGCCATGATCCCATGCCTGGCTGCTTGGCTCCGGCATAGTTGTCGATGGCTCCAGAGGCCACATCAGCCGTCGGATTCTTGCTGAGGACGTAATAGTCCCTGTATGGACTGTTGACAGGGTCTGCTTTTACGCTCTTGAACCATTCGTTGCCGCTGCCGCTGTGATTCAGGACATAATCCATGTATATCAAGATTCCCTTTGCGTGAGCGGCGTCAACGAGAGCCTTGAAGTCATCCTCAGTGCCGTAGAGAGGATTCACGGTAGAGTAATCATTTACGTCGTAGGCGTGATAGCTGCCCGTGGGATGTGCCGGAGACAGCCAGAGAGCCGACACTCCGAGAGCGTCGAGGTAGTCCAGCTTGCTCTGTATGCCCTTGAAATCGCCTATGCCGTCTCCGTCGCTGTCAGCAAAACTGTATATCAGCAGCTGGTAGGTCGTCGAAGCGCGCTTGGTTCCGTCGAAAGCGGCAGGCTTGGGAGTAATCCAGTTGACGCCGGAACTCTCTTGGGTTATCGATACAGTCTTGTTGCTTTTGCTGTCGGCAATTGTGATGGAACCGGACCTCTCTGATCCGGTGTTTTCAGCGACACTGACAGTAACCGAACCCTTGCCGTTGCCGCTTGCAGGGGATACATGTATCCAGTCTGCGGATGCCTTGGCAGTCCATGCTCCGTCTGCAGTGACAGAGACTATCTTGTTGGCTTTATCAGCCGAATCGAATGACAGGGTCTCAGGGCTGACAGAGAGTTGAACTTCCTGTTGTTTTTCAGGCTCGTTCTTCTCTCCACAGGAGAAAATGCATAAACATATCAGGGCCGCAAGGGCGAAGTGGAGATACCTTTTCATGTGTCCCGTTAGTTAATTATTATTAGTAACCGGGAGTCCGGTCAGGGGCTCCCGGTCAAAATATCCGAATATTACTTCACAGTAATAGTTTCGTTTTCCGGATCATAGATTACATCGAAGCCGGCGAGTTCACCGACATTGATGTTGTCACCACCGGGAACTGCCTCAAATGCAGTACCCTGCTCGACGAACGTACCGCCGCGGTTGACATCCCAGCCGGCACCCTGACGGATCTTCCATCCGCCTGCAAGGGTCAGACCGTATGCCTCCCAGCTGCTGCCGGTGTACATCATAAAGAGGTCTGCTCCCCATTCGTTGAAGTCGCCGATCAGTCCCCAGAATTCAGTGCTGAGGGTGATGGTTTCAGCTTCAGGGTCGTAGACAAGCATATATGTGCCGTCTTCGGGAGCCTTGATGTTATTGCCGCCGTTGGTCACTTCGAAAGCTTCATTCGCGCTTACGCAGTCACCGCCACGGTTGTTGTCCCAACCGGCATACTGACGGATCTTGATCTCGTCGGTGGTGGTGAGTTTCACGGGGATGCTGTACCACTTGCCGTCAGAAGCGAGGTTCATCGGGACATCGTTGTTCCAGCTGAATCCGGGGATTGAAGCAATGCTGCCGACTACGCCCCATACAATGGTGCCGATGGTTTCGTTGTTGGCGTTGTAGACAACCTTGAAGGTTCCGGTCTGGCCGATGTTGCTGCCACCGGGCACGGCCTTCACGAACTCACCCTCTGCTGAAGGTGTGTCACCGCCGCGGTTGATTTCCCAGTCGTGGTTGAAACGGATCTTCCAGTCGGTATCTGTGGTGATAGTTGCACTCATCCAGACTCCGGGCATAACTTCGGTCATATCGATGTCTGTGTTCCAGTCGCCGTTGGCGCCGATGACGCTCCAGCCGTAAGATGAAGCAGAGACGGTGATGGTCTCGTTGGCAGGGTCGTATACAACGTTGAACATACCTGTGCCGCAGTCAATGTTGTCACCGCCTGCAACAGCCTCGAAGGGCTCGCCGAAGCTGACGAATGTACCGCCGCGGTTCTCTGTCCAGTCGTGGTTCTTGCGGATCTTCCAGCCGGGTGTGAGGTCGACGGATTCTGCAACCCAGACGCCGTCTTTTTCAACCATATCCACGTCGCCGCCCCATTCGTTGAAATTGCCGATAAGGCTCCAGACAGTACCTTCGTTGATGGTGATGGCTTCCTGTTCAGGATCGTAGATAACGGTGAATTTGCCTGTGCCGCAGTCAATGTTGTCACCGCCTGCGACAGCTGCGAAAGGTTCGCCGAAGTTGACAAATGTACCGCCACGGTTTTCATCCCAGCCGTGGTTCTTGCGGATCTTCCAGCCAGGAGTCAGTTCAACGTCCTCAACTATCCAGAGTCCGTCGACGAGGGTCATATCCACGTCGCCGCCCCAGCCGTTGAAGTCGCCGATAAGGCTCCACACTTCAAAGTCGTCATAAACGGTGATGGTAGGGTTGGCTTCATCGCTGAGATCGAGCACAACTTTGTAGAAGCCGGCTCCGACAGCGATATTGTCACCACCTGCAACAGCTGCGAAAGGAGTTCCAAGGCTGACGAGCGTGCCGCCGTAGTTCTCATCCCAGGCGCCATCCTTGCGCCACTTGAACTCAGTAGCTTCGTTGGCGGTTATGTAAGCTGTCCATACACCTGAATCCTCGGTAGCGAGAACATCGTTCTCCCAGTCACCGTTGAGGCCGATGATATTCCAGCCTTTAACAACTACGGGTTCCGGTTCGGGTTCGGGTTCGTCACCGCCTACTACAGAGCTGACTTTGGCGCCGCTTGCGGTTGCAACCCTGGCAGTGCCGGCATCCGGATTGACGAACAGGTCGAAGACGCCTGCCGCACCAACCTTGATGTTGGGACCATCCTGTGTAACGGAGAAATCTGCATCGAGGCCGCCGAATTCTCCACCGAGATTGACAGCCCAGCCCTTGTCCTGACGGAACTTGAATTCGTCGTCAGCAGCGAGGGCCACTCCGAGAGCGACGTGGTTAGAACCGTCGGATATCATTGCGATATCGCCGTCCCAGTTGATGCCTTGCTCTGCAAGAGCACCGATGACGCTCCAGTTGCTTGCTTCGGTATATTCAGGATAAGGATCGTATGCTTCAGCCACGAGTGCGGTCTGAGAGCCTTCATAGAGGAAGAGATCGTAAACACCGTCGACTGCGATCTTGATGTTCGGACCATCCTGGCTTACGCTGAATTCGCTGCCGACAGAGCCGAAATCACCGCCGTAGTTGTCGGTCCAGCCGAGATTCTTGCGGAATTTCACCTCATCACCAGCCTTGAGGGTGACGTGTGCTGCAACGTGGTTGCCGTCACCGTCGGTCCACATATTCAGATCGCCGTCCCAGTTGATTTCGTAGGCAGCCATAGCACCGATGAGGGTCCATTCGCTGTCATTGTCATATCCATCGTAAGGACTTCCCTGCTGATCTTCGGGAACGGTCCAGTTGATGGCGATTTTCTCTTTGGAATCAACAAATCCGTTGGTGATGCCGCGGGCGGGATCCTGGATTGAACCACGGACAACAAGTTCGACAGCTACCTCGTCAAAGGGCTGATAGCCGCGGTTCTTGAGGAGGTTTGACAAAGATTTGCCTGAAAGAGTCAGTTTGGAACCGTCGTCCTTTGCAGACAGGGTCATATCGGAAGAGTTTCCGTCGATAGAAACGACGGCGAATGTGTGGTATGTCTTCATTTTCTGGTTGAAACCCATCTTGAAGACAGCAGGGTTGTACTGAGCAACGATATCGTTACCCACCTCATAACTTACGAGGGTAGGAGGTGTGGCGTTGGAAAAGTCAACAACCGCCATATCCTCTTGCTTGACACAGGAGATGGCCGTAAGGGCTATCAATCCTGCAGCTATGATAGATAGTAATTTCTTCATGGTCGGTCATTATTTCTTGTATCCGTCATTCTGTACCAGATTGGGGTTGACCATCATATCTGAAACAGGGATAGGATAGAGGTTCTTGTAATCTTCAACAGCCTGGCCGTCGTGAACGCCACCCTTCCACTGCCATACGTAGTCGGCGGTAGTGAAGCGGTTGTAGCGGATGAGGTCCTGGCGACGCCACAACTCAAGGTAAAGCTCGCGTGCGCGCTCGTCGAGAATAAGGTCTACGTTGAGAGCGGTTGCAGGTAACAGACCGGCACGTTCCCTGACCTCATTGAGGTAGCCGAGGCCTTCGGTTTGAGAAATCGAAGAAGCTCCGTTCATTGCACATTCGGCAGCCATAAGCAGGACGTCGGCATAACGGAACATAGGGAAGTCTGTGTCGGGGCAGCCGTCAGCCTTGCCGCGGTCATTTGTAGAAGTGAGGTTCTTGTACTTCTGGAAAGCGATGCCGTTTGAGAAGTCACCCATATCTGCAACATCCACGGTCTGGCCGTCTGTCCAGAAGATGGCGCGGTCATCGTTTGAAGAGAACTTGGCGTAGAACTCAGGAGTCATACGGCAGCCTGACCAGCCTGAAGAAGTTCCAAGGTCTGTGGCTGTGTCCATAGTTCCGCCTGCGAAAGCGAAGATGAGGTAGTCGGTGACGCCGTAAGACATAGTCTCGATACCGTCCTGCTCGATGGCAAAGATAATCTCATCGGTACGCTTGTCGTTGTCGGCGAGGAAAAGCTCCTGATAGGGGCTGTATACGCCGCCCACTGAAGTGGTGTGAAGGCTGTAACCGTCGTCCATAATGTCTTTGAGGACGTTTGCGCACTTGTCCCACTGGGCAGTGCCGGTGTAAACCTTGGCATTGAGGTAGAGCTTGGCAAGGATCATCTTGGCAGCGGTCTTGTTGATGCGGCCGTACTCGGTTGCAGAGCGGTCTGCAAGGGCGCTGTTGTCGATGATGTCGAGAAGTTCAGTCTCCAGCCAGTTGTAAAGCTCGATGCGGGTTATGCGCTGGGGAATCTGGCCGACCACGGAAGTCTCATCCGAGAACGGGACATTGCCGAAGTTGTCGATGGCGTGGTAGTAGCTCAGGGCACGCAGCGTGCGGGCTTCGGCTATCCACTCGTCCTTCTTGGGCATAGCGAGGTTGGATGAACGTGCCTGACGTATGAACTCGTTGCACTGTGCAATCTGGAAGAACATACGTGAGTAGATGGAATAGATAAGACCTGTCGAAGCATCCCACTGCATCTTGCAGACATCGGGAACTCCTTCGTCGTTCCATCCGCAGACATACACGTCAGTAGAAAGTTCGCAGAGGTGGAAAAGTCCACGTATATACTGGCTCATACCGCCGTCAAGGCCTGAGATTGAAGGATCGTCGTCACGGCCCTTGTAGCCTGAAGTAGCATAGCCCGTATAGATTCCTGCAAGGAAGGCGTCGAAATCCGCAGCGGAATTGAAGGCCTTGTCCGCAGTGTTTATGTTCGGGTCGATCGGCGTTACATTGAGGTCGTTTACGCAAGAAGCGAGGGATGCAACGACGATGAGGGAAGCAAGGATATATTTAAATGATTTCATATTCGTTTCCTCCTTGTTTTAGAAGTTGAACTTGAGACCGAGAACATAGGTACGAGGGCGCGGATATACCGTACCGTCGATGCCGGGAGCTCCGGGATTGTTGACTTCCGGGTCAATGCCTGAGTACTTAGTAAGAGTGCAGATATTCTGAACGGTTCCGAAAATGTTGAGCGTAGCGTTACGTCCGGGCACCATTTCGAAAAGCCTCGGGAATGTATATCCAAGGGTGAAGTTGTCCAGCTTGAGGAAAGATCCGTTCTCAATATAGTAGTCAGAGATGTACATTGCATCGTCGAAGTCAGAGTAGAGCGCCGAAGCGTTTCTGTTAGAGACGAAGTTGTTGACCCAGAGGTCTTTGTACATTTCGTTGTTTGAGGCAACGTTGTTGTATACGTAGTTGCCTACAGAAGCGTGGCCGCTGAGGGCGGCTGTCCAGTTCTTGTACATGAAGCTGGTGTTGAAACCAAACGTGAAGTCAGGAGCGGGCTTGTGGAAGAAGTGACGGTCGCTCTCGTTGATGACTCCGTCATTGTTCTGGTCTACATACTGGCCGAATACGGGTTTACCATTCTGGTCATAAACCTGCTGATATACATAGAATGCGTTCATCGGATGGCCGATGTCGTGCTTCTGCACCCAGTTGTCGGTACCACCGGAGATGCTGCCGGTGCGGACACCTTCCTTATTCTCTGATGAAGCGTTGAGCTTGGTGATTTCGTTGTAGTTGTAAGCCATGTTGAAGCCTGCTGTCCAGCTCATATCCTTCGTGTCAATGAGTATGCCTCTCAAATCCAGTTCGACACCCTTGTTGGTAAGGGAAGCGATGTTGGTGTTGAGGTAGTTGGTAAGGTTGGACAGGGCGGCTACCTGGACCCATGACAGAAGGTCCTTGGTGTCGCGCTGGTATACATCGACGGTAGCAGTGAGACGATCATTCCAGAAACCCAGGTCGAGACCTATATTATAAGTTGTTGTAGTCTCCCATTTGAGGTCTGCATTGTATCCGAGTGCTGTGATAGGGACAATTGTATTGCCTGCGAACTGGTAGTATGAACCGATCTGGTTGGTGTAGAACTTGGCGAAGGTGTCATAGTAGCCACCTACATCCTGCTGTCCGGTCTGGCCCCAAGATGCACGGAGTTTAAGAGTTGACACTGCACTTACACCCTTCATGAAATCTTCATTCTTGACATTCCAACCCAAAGCGACTGAGGGGAACAGACCCCACTTGTTGTTCTGGAAACGGGATGTACCGTCACGGCGGACAGTCGCAGTGATGAGGTATTTGTCGCCGAAGCTGTAGTTGGCGCGGCCGAAGAACGAAATCAGGAAATATTCACCCTTGTAGATGGATTCCTTGATGGTGGTTCCGTTGTTGAGGCGGGTTTCCTTTGAATCGCTGTCAGTGTAGAATCTCTGCCAAGAATAACCGGCCATAAGGTCTACATTGTGCTTGCCGAAGGTTTTGTTGTAGTCGGCGTAGAACTCGAGGGTGGTGTTCTGGCGGCCGTAGTGGTAGTCGGTATGTGAACCGCTTGCCAGCTGTCTTCCTTCAGCGTCGCTGTATTGATGCGAAGTGTTGTGATAAGACAGCTCTGAGTTCTGAGCGACTTCAGTCACGCCTGAACTCTTCGCCCAGTCGATACCGAGGTTGAGGTTGAGGCGGAGATCCTCGAAGCCGTGGATCTTATAGTCGAACTGTGCGTTTCCGATGAAACGGTTGGCAGTTGCATAATCCTGTTTGTCGTTGAGCTGAGCCACAGGGTTGAGGGTTGCCATACCGTTGGGGTTGCCGTCAGTTCCTCTCCAGATCCTGTAACCTCTCAAGCCGCCTTCTGCATCTGTTGCGTAGATAGGCTGGGTCGGGTCATAGCGGAGGGCAGCTCCGATAGCGCCCTGGTCAGCATACCAGTTCTTGGCGTAGGTATACTTTCCGTTGAGGTTGACGGTGAGGTGATTCTGCAAGAAAGAAGGAGACAGGTTGACGCCTGCGGTTCCGCTGTCCATCTTGGAGCCTTTGAGGGTACCGTTCTGGTTGATGTAGCCGCCAGATACGCGGTAAGGCAGGTTGACGTCGCCCATAGAGGCATAGCCGTTGAGGCTCAGGTTGGCATCGATGGTAGGAGCCATATGGTAAATCTGCTTCTGCCAGTCAGTGTTTTCTTTGCCGAGAGCGCCCAGGGCGGCAGCAGAGGTCTTGCCGCTGGCAACGCGTTTAGCGATGAGGTCACGCAGCTGGTCTCCGGTCAGCACTTCCTGATACTTGGCGAGAGTGTTGAGCGAAGAAGTCACGTCGATTGAGATCTGAGGCACTGCGCTTCCGTTCTTAGTACCTTTCTTGGTGGTGATGACGATGACGCCGTTAGATGCGCGAGAACCGTAGATTGCAGTTGCGGAAGCATCCTTCAGGACAGTGAAGCTCTCGATATCCTCAGGGTTGATTGACGACAGAGGATCCGACATACCTGAAATGCCGTCGTTTGAGACAGGCAGGCCGTCGATGATGTAGAGAGGGTCGTTGGATGCGTTGAGTGATGCACCGCCGCGGATACGGATTGTCGCACCGGAACCAGGCATACCGTTACCTTGAGTAACGACTACACCCGCGGTCTTGCCGCGGAGGAGGTCGGCGGGAGTCGTGATGACACCCTTGTTGATATCGTCGCCTCTTACGGTTGATACTGAACCGGTGAGGTCGCTCTTCTTGACGGTACCGTAACCGATGACTACTACTTCGTCGAGGAACTCAGCGTCCTCAGCGAGAGTAACGGTTGCAGGTACGTCAGAAGCCTTGAAGGTCTGGGTGGCGTAGCCGATCATCCTTATTTCGATGATGGCATCGGCTGAGCTCACCGTCAGGCTGTAATTACCGTCGAGGTCGGAAACTGCGCCGTTGGTCGTGCCCTGTTCTACTACAGCGGCACCGGCGACGGGACCCAGCTCGTCGACAATCACGCCCTTAACCACGTATCTGCCGTTCTGGGCAAATGCGCTTACGGACATCACAGCTGAAAGTGTGATGGCCGTGAGGATGGTTAGGATTCTTTTCATACGATGTTTATTTGGTTTGTTATGGTTGTTGTTTATTTGGTTTTAACAAGTTTTACGGCGAGGGCTCCCAGACAGAGAAGGACTCCGGCTGCGAAGAGCATCATAGCCTGGTTGCCTCCGAGGGCCTTCAGCAGAAGTCCTCCGAGCACTGCGGCGATGATTTGCGGCAGGCAGATCGTGCAGTTGAACAGGCCGAGGTATGCGCCCATATGGGTTGTGCCCTGCAGAGCGTTGGTGAGCAGGGTGAAGGGCAGTGCAAGCATTGCCGCCCAGGCTGCTCCGACGAGCAGATAGCTTGCGAACAGGGCGTACTGGTTATGCATAAAGGCTGCGCTGGCGAAACCTGCTGCTCCGATGAGCAGGCTCACGACATAGGCGGTCTTGACATTTTTGAACTTGGGTATCATTATGGCCCAGAGGATTGAGCCTACGGCCTGCACGGCGAAGAGTACTCCCACCCAGTTGCCGGCGGCCTGGTAGCCTGCAGAGGCAGTGTCGGTGGTGTTCCAGCAGTTGGCTGCTATGGCTCCGTTGGTGTAGGTCCACATAAAGAGGAAGGCTGCCCAGCAGAAGAACTGCACGAGGCCCACTGTCCAGAAGGTCTTGGGGGCCTTTGCCAGCAGTTTGACGAATCCTTCTTTCTCTTCTGCCTCGGGGGCGGCGGTGCCGTTGTATCTGCGGTATTCCTCAGGGTTGTATTCCTTGACTTTCACGAAGGTGTAAAGCACGCAGGCGATGAGGATGGCTGCTCCGGCATAGAAACTCCAGACCACTGAGGGGGGGATAACACCCTTGGGAGCTGTATTGGCTATACCTATCCAGGTGAAGAAGATGGGGAGGAGGTAGCCCACGAGAGAGCCGGCGTTGCACAGCAGGCTCTGGATGCTGTAGGCGCGGGTTTTCTGCTCCTCATTGACCATATCGCCCACCATCATCTTGAAGGGCTGCATTGCAACGTTGATGGAGGTGTCGAGGAAGATGAGCGAGAAGAGGCCGAACCACATTGCTCCGTTGAGGCCAAGCAGCAGGCGGGTCGAGAAGTTCAGGCTGCCTGCGTTGGGCAGGAAGGCCATCACCAGCACTGCGATTATGGCTCCCACAAGGAGGTAGGGTTTGCGGCGGCCGAGGCGGCACCAGGTGCGGTCGGACCATTTGCCGATGAGGGGTTGCACTATCATCCCCATCAGAGGGGGAAGGACCCAGAAAAAGCTCAGTTGGTGCGGATCTGCACCGAGAGTGGCGAATATGCGCGAAATATTTGCGCTCTGGAGCGCATAGGCGATCTGTACGCCGAAGAATCCGAAGCTCAGATTCCAAAGTTGCGCCGTTGATAATGAAGGTTTGGTGGCCATCGGTTTTAGATGTTATAACGAATTCTAAATTAAAAATGATAATCGGCATTCCCTCGCGCGCACGACGGAATTCGGAGATTATTAGGATGAAATTGGCGTTTTTGAGGATGAATTTTTATCTTTGGGGGACAGAATTAAAGAAATGGGAGGACTTTCAAGAAAAACTGCATTCTGGCTGGTGATTGTTTTTACAGCTCTGCACGCCCTGACCTGCGTCGCGTGCCGTGCGATGGGGACTGAGGACACCCAGGCGCTGACTTTGCTGACGCTGGCGATGGTCTTTATCCTTTGCTACCAGTTCGGACTCAATATCTTTTTCATCCTGGTGGCACTTGTCCTGGTCAATGTGCTAGCCTATCTGATTGGTAATGCCCTCCCGGCGGTGCTGATTCCGCTTGTGGGGGAGAGTATGTGGGTGAATGCGATTTCAACAGCCCTGACTACGCTGGTCCTCGGCTTCGCCTTGCTCATAGCCCTGCGTTTCCTTTCGAAGAACAGACATTTCAGCAATATGATGCGCCGCCCCGAGTTGTCGGCAGCGCCCCCAAAAGAGTACCGCCAGCGCTGGATCGTAAGGCTTGGAGACCGCATCGTCCCCGTCCAGACATCACAGATCGCCTGTTTCTACTCCAAAGACAAATGCAACTACCTGATGACGTCAGACGGCCAGAAGTATATTGTGGACTCGACGATGGACGATATAATGAAGGGTCTCGATCCGGGCCGGTTCTTCCGCATCAACCGCAGCTGCATCCCTGCCCTGTCGGCAATAGAAAGCGCTGTCGTGAGCGCGGGCCGCTACAAGGTCGAAATCAATCCCCAACCCGAGGATGTTTCTACGCTTGTCACC
>JAFXPV010000088.1 GCA_017527625.1 Bacteroidales bacterium
ATCCTTCTCGAAGGAGTCCCCGGTCTGGCAAAGACTTTGGCCATCAATACCTTGGCGCAGATAATGGACGCCCAGTTCAGCCGTATCCAGTTCACCCCCGACCTGCTTCCGGCCGACGTCATAGGTACCTTGATCTACAGCCAGAAGACAGAGCAGTTCCAGATAAAGAAAGGTCCCGTATTCGCCAACTTCGTGCTGGCCGACGAGATCAACCGTAGCCCCGCAAAGGTCCAGAGCGCGCTGCTCGAGGCAATGCAGGAGCGTCAGGTGACCATCGGCGAGGAGACCTTCAAGCTTCCGGAGCCCTTCCTGGTGATGGCAACCCAGAACCCCATAGAGCAGGAAGGTACCTATCCTCTGCCCGAGGCCCAGGTCGACCGTTTTATGCTCAAGGTGGTTGTCGGATATCCCGGCAAGGACGAAGAGAAACAGATCATCCGTATGAACAACAGCGGCAGCTTCCCGCGCCCGTCGACAGTCCTCAAGACCGATGACATTATGCGTGCGAGGAAGGTAGTCCGCGACGTCTATATGGACGAAAAGATAGAGAAATATATAGTTGACATTGTTTTCGCCACCCGTACCCCTGCGGACTACGGCCTGTCCAAGCTTGCAGGTATGATTTCGTTCGGAGGCTCTCCGAGGGCCAGCATCAGCCTGTCGCTGGCGGCCAAGGCCTACGCCTTCATCCATCGCCGCGGCTACGTCATCCCCGAGGATGTCAGGGCCGTATGCTATGATGTGCTCCGCCACCGTATCGGTCTCACATACGAAGCCGAGGCTGAAAATGTCACTTCAGAACAGATAATCACTGATATCCTTAACGCAGTAGAAGTTCCGTAATGGATTCAACAGAATTACTCAAGAAGGTCCGGAAGATAGAGATCAAGACGAAGTCCCTGTCGCACCAGATATTTGCGGGCGAGTACCACAGCGCCTTCAAGGGACGCGGTATGGCCTTCAGCGAGGTTCGCGAATACCAGTACGGCGACGACGTGCGCAATATGGACTGGAATGTGACAGCCCGCTACAACGCGCCGTACGTCAAGATATTCGAGGAGGAGAGGGAACTGACGGTAGTGCTGCTCATCGATGTGAGCGGCTCCCGTTTCTTCGGCTCCACCACCAGGCTCAAGAGAGACCTGATGGCCGAGATCGCAGCAGTGCTGTCCTTCTCAGCTTCCATCAACAACGACAAGGTCGGCGCCCTGTTCTTCAGCAGCAAGGTGGAGAAATTCATCCCGCCGAAGAAAGGCCGCAGCCACCTGCTCCACATCATCCGTGAGCTGGTCGAGTTCGAGCCTGAGGAGAAGGGTACGGACATCGCCGCAGCGCTGGAGTTCCTTACCAATGCCATCAAGAAGAAATGCACCGCATTCCTGCTTTCAGATATGATAGACGTCGATTCGCAGTGCAATCCGCGCTACGAAGACGCGCTGAAGGTGGCAGCCGACAGGCACGACATCTCAGTCATAAACATCTATGACCGCCGTGAGCGCGAGATTCCTTCGATCGGCCTTGTGAATGTTATGGATGCGGAGACCGGCCGTCAGATGTGGGTCGACACCTCTTCGAAGGCAATGCGCAGCTCATATGAGCAATGGAACGCCGATGTGCGCGAGAAGACGCGGCAGGTGCTGCTGCGCTATCGCGTGGATTCCGTCGACATAGCCACGGACCAGGATTATGTAAAAGGACTGATATCGTTATTCAAACACAGGGCTTGATTATGAAGAAAGGATTGCTGTTTATTGCGATATTGATTATATCTACGGCGGCAGTGTCGGCGCAGGTCGACACTACGCGGGTTTCCCGCCTCAGCAGGGATTCCATCCTCATCGGCGACCAGGTTGACCTGATTGTCGACCTGCAGCTGCAAGAGGGTGACGGCTTTGTCATAGCCGCACCTTCGGATCCCCTCGCATACGGCGTCGAGACCATCAAGGGGATGACTTTCGACACCCTTTCCATAAAGAAAGGCAAGTTGGAGATAGAAGGCCGTATGACTCTGACCAGCTTCGACAGCGGCAGCTACGCTCTGCCTCCGCTGCTGGCCGTCATCGCCAATGCCCAGGGAAAGGCCGATTCCCTCATCTACCGAGGCCCCCAGCTGTATGTAAATACTGTTCCGATTGATACCGCGACTTATGTCATCAAGGACATCAAAGGCCAGATAGGCTACCCCGTCACCTTCAGGGAAGTGCTGCCCTGGCTGCTGCTGGCCCTGCTCATAGCTGCTCTCGCATACTTTATCGTAAGGCTCGTCAAGGCACGCAGGGAAAACACCACCCTGTTCGGAAAACCCGTCCAGAAGGATCCCGCACATATAGTGGCTCTGCGCGACCTCGAGAAGATCCGCAAGCAGAAGCTGTGGCAGAACAACAAGCAGAAGCAGTTCTACACCGCCGTAACAGACACCCTGAGGTACTACATCTCGGAGCGCTTCGGAATTATGACGATGGAGAGGCCTTCGACCGAGATGCTTGAAGACCTCAAAAAGCAGGACGTCGAGCCGAAGACCTTCGACAAGATAGCCGCCCTCTTCGGGCGTGCCGACCTCGTCAAGTTCGCCAAGTACGAAGCGAGCGCCGAGGAGAACGAAGAGACGATACCCGACGCCGTGCAGTTCGTCAATACGACATACGTGTCACAACTTGAGCAAGAAGGAGGGGACGAGTGATGTTTTTCGAGTATCCGAACCTGCTTTATCTCGAGTTCCTGCTCCTGCCGCTGATCGCGCTCTACGTCTACAGGGAAGTCAAGGGCAAGTCGCCTTCGATGACCGTGTCGAACTTCGGCGGATGGCAGGTGAAGGAGAGCAGTGCCAAGCGTTTGCTGAGACATATCCCGTTCATCCTGAGGACCATCGCTCTGGCGCTGATAATCCTGGCCATCGCAAGGCCGCGCTCTTCGGAATCTTTCGAGCAGACTGACACGGAGGGCATCGACATAGTTCTCGATATGGACGTTTCGACCTCAATGCTTGCCAGGGACTTCAATCCTGACAGGATAGGGGCGGCCAAGAACATTGCTATGGAGTTCATAGCCTCAAGGCCGACTGACCGCATAGGCATCGTGGTCTTCGCCGGCGAGAGCTACACGCAGTGCCCCGTCACTTCGGACCGTGCCGCCCTCATCAATATGATGAAGGAGATCGAAACAGGCCTCATCGATGACGGAACCGCCATCGGAAACGGCCTTGCCACCGCAGTGGCCCGTCTCAAGGATTCCGACGCAAAGAGCAAGGTGGTCATCCTGCTCACCGACGGCGTCAACAACTCCGGAGAGATAACCCCCGCAATGGCTGCCGAGATCGCCAAGACCTACGGCATCAGGGTCTACACCATCGGCGTGGGCGCTATGGGCAAGGCACCGTACCCTATGATGACTCCTATGGGCATCCGCCTTGTGGATGTCGACGTGGAGATCGATGAGCCCTTGCTCAGGAACATTGCCGAGCAGACGGGCGGCAAGTATTTCCGCGCCACGGACAACACTAAGCTGCTCGAGATTTACAATGAGATCAACCAGATGGAAAAGAGCCGCGTCACGGTGGACAGCTTCCCCGTATACACCGAACTTTTTATGAAGTTTGCGATATGGGCGCTGGTCGCACTGCTGCTTGAGGTTCTCTTCAAATACTTTATAATCAGGAGGCTGCCGTAATGATATATATAGCACAAAGCCAATATCTGTTGTTGCTGCTGCTCATCCCGCTGTTCTTCGTGGCCTACAAGGCCTACCTGAACTTCAAGAAGAGAAGGATTGCGAAGTTCGGCGACCCTGAGATAGTAAGTCAGCTTATGCCAGCCGTCTCCAACGGCCGTGGCTGGCTCAAGGTTACTTTCTTCTCCATTGCCTTCCTGTTCTTCGTTCTCGGTCTCTGCCGCGTCCAGATGGGCGCAAGGCTCAAGGAGAGACAGAGCAAAGGCGTGGAGATAATGATTGCGCTCGACGTGTCGAACTCGATGCTTGCGGAGGATTATTCTCCGAACCGTCTGGAAAGGGCCAAGCTGGCCATCTCCAGGATAGTGGACAAACTTCAGGGCGACCGCATCGGCCTGGTGATTTTCGCGGGCGAGAGTTTCGTCCAGCTGCCCATCACCACCGACTATGTGTCTGCCAAGGTTTTCCTGAACAGTATCAGCACCGAGTCTGTGCCGATCCAGGGCACCGACCTTTCGGAAGCGATAATGATGTCTGCCCGCAGCTTCAGTTCGCAGAGCGGGAACAGCCGTGCCATCATCGTGATATCCGACGGTGAGGACCACGAAGGTGACGCCGTGGATGCAGCGAAGGCAGTGGCAGCCGAGGGCATCAGGATATACACCATCGGAGTGGGCTCGACTGCCGGCCAGCCGATAACAGTGAACGGCAGCCTTCTCAGAGACAAGGAGGGTAACATTGTTGTTACGCGACTCAATGAGCAGATTCTTAAGGAAATAGCTGCGGCAGGCAACGGCGAGTACGTCAAGGCCGGCAACAGCGAATTCGGCCTGAATCCCATCATTGAGGACATCAAGACCATCGACAAACAGGAGTTCAGCAGCGTCGTTTTCGAAGATTTCAACGAGCAGTATATGTATTTCTTCGCGATAGCCCTGTTCTTCTTCATCGTCGAGATGCTGATAGGAGAGCGCAAGACTGCCAAAAACATTTTCAAGTGATGAGAAAGAGTTTTATCATAGCGATTCTGATGTTTGCCGCGCTGGCTCCGGCCTTCGGTCAGACTGACCGCAAGGAAGTGCGCCACGGCAACCGTCTGTTCGGCAAGGAGAATTATCAGGAAGCGGAGATCGACTACAAGAAGGCCCTGATGAAGGACTCTCTGTCGAATGCCGCCAATTTCAATATAGGAAACACCTATTACAGAATGGAGAAATACTCCGAGGCTGACAGGCACTACGCGTCTGTAATGGACTCGCTGGACCGTGCCGGTCACGGAGCCCAGGCTTTCTTCAACCAGGGCGATTCATACCTGAAGCAGCGCAACTGGCAGGCAGCCGTCGAGGCTTTCAAGAATTCGCTGCGCCGCAACCCCGACGATATGGATGCCAAGAGCAATCTGGCATACGCCCAGAAGATGCTGGAGAATCAGCAGCAACAGGGTGGAGGCGGCCAGAACCAGGACCAGCAGAACCAGCAGGACCAGCAGAATCAGAACCAGGACCAGAACCAGGATAACAACGACCAGAACCAGGATAACAACGACCAGAATCAGGATCAGCAGAACCAGGACCAGAACCAGGGCGACAACGGCCAGAATCAGGATCAGCAGAACCAGGATCAGAACCAAAACAATAACGACCGGAACCAGGATCAGCAGAATCAGCAGGGCCAGAGCGGAGAGCAGCCCAAGATAAGCCCTCAGGCAGCCCAGCAGATGCTGCAGGCTATCCAGGATCAGGAGAAGCAGACTCAGGACAAGGTCCGCAAGGAGAAGGCTGCCAAAGTGAAGAGCAAACAAAAAGATAAAAACTGGTAGAAATGAGAAGACATATAGTTGCATTGCTTTGTATGATGTTCTGCGGCAGCATTGCGGCCCAGAACCTTACTCTTGATGCGCCGGGTGTGGTGTCGATGAACGAGACTTTCAGGATCGTCTTTACGGCCAACGGGAATATGAGTGATTTCGACTGGCCGGGCACGGGCGACTTCGATGTCGTGTGGGGGCCTCAGAAAGGCTCTATGAGCAGCACCAACATCATCAACGGCAAGCGTGAGTCAAGCCATACGGAGACGTATACCTACCTTCTGCAGCCCAAAGCCGAAGGCAAGTTCACTCTGCCGGCCGCAACTGCCAAAGTGGACAAGAAAGAGTGCTCGACATCTCCCTTTACCATAGAGGTGGTGAAAGCCCAGCAGCAGTCCTCGTCTTCGTCATCTTCTTCACAGCAAGGCTCTTCCGACGCCGTGCAGTCGGGCACCGTGTCGAATGACGACATCTTCCTGAGACTGTCTCTGAGCAAGACCAATGTCGTCAAGGGCGAACCCATCACTGCGACGCTCAAGCTGTATTACCGTTCGGACATCTCCGGCATCGAGGATATAACCTTCCCGTCTTTCAACGGCTTCTGGAACAAGGAGACGTTCACTGCCCAGACCATCGAGTCCAACCGTGAAAACGTCGACGGGACCATCTACAACGTCGCTCTGCTCAAGCGCTATATGCTCATCCCTCAGCAGGAGGGAAGGCTGTCCATAGACCCCGCCGAGCTGATCTGCCTGGTGCGTGTCAGAACCTCTTCCGGCTTCGGCCGCTCGATTTTCGACGATTTCTTCGACAACTACCAGACTATCCGCAAGAGGGTGTCTTCAGGCTCTGTCGTGGTGAATGTGACTCCGCTTCCCGGCGGTGCTCCTTCATCGTTCGAGGGCGGTGTCGGCCAGTTCAAGATTACTGCTGCGATGAGCAGCGATTCTCTCAAGACCAATGACGCCGGCTCGCTCAGGGTAACCATCTCCGGCAACGGCAACATTTCGATGCTCGGGGCTCCCAAGGTGTCGTTCCCCTCTGACTTCGAGGTCTACGACGTGAAGAGCACTGAAAACGTATCCAACGACGGTGCTTCCGGCTCCAAGACTTTCGAATACCCCTTCATCCCCCGCAGCTATGGCGGCTATGAGATAGGCCCTGTGAATTATTCATATTATGATGTTTCTCTCGGCCGCTATGTGACGATTACCGCGCCTGTTATGCACGTGGGCGTCGAGGCCAGCGCTGAAGACGCGTCTGTCGGAACACTTGTGCCCGGAGTGGCAAGACAGGGCGTGCGCAGCATAGGGGAGGATATCCGCTATATCGCTACAGGGCGCGACAACCTGCGCAGGCAGGGCCGCTTCTTCGTCAGCTCTGCAGCTTTCTACATACTGCTTGCCATTCTGGTGGCTCTGTTCTTCATCGTCGACAAGGTGACTGCAGTGTCAAGGGCCAGACGTGCCGATGTCGTCGGCAGCAAGAACCGCAAGGCCAACAAGGTGGCCAAGGCAAGGCTGCGCCAGGCTGGCGACTATCTGGCCAAAGGGCTTGACACAGCGTTCTATGAAGAGTTGCACAAGGCGGTGACCGGCTATGTCTGCGACAAACTGATGATGGCTCCCGCCGACTACAACAAGGAGAATGCGCGCGAAAGGCTGGTGGAGGACGGAGTTGATGCGGCGCTTGCAGACAGTTTCGTAGATATTATCGACAAATGCGAAATGGCCCGCTACGCTCCGGAAAGCAATCACGACGCGATGGAAAACATATACAAGAATGCTATGTCAGTCATTTCACGCATAGAGAGTTCTATCCGCGGAGCCGGCCGCAAGGGGGCTGCCGCCAAGGCTGCCACGACCCTGTTGCTGCTGCTGTCACTCGGCTTTGCCGCTTCAGCAAAGGACTGGGATGCAGCCAACGACCTGTATGCCCAGGGAGATTACACTACAGCTCTCGACAGTTATCTGGCAATAGAGCAGTCGGATATGGTAAGTGCCGACCTCTATTACAATATCGGCAACTGCTACTACAAACTCAGCGACATTCCGCACGCTGTGCTGTATTATGAAAGGGCGCTGAAGCTGAATCCACACCACGCCGATGCCGTCAACAACCTTGAGATCGCGCAGGCTTCAGTCCAGGACCGCATCGACAGCGTGCCGCGCTTCATACTCGCCGAGTGGATGGAAAAGCTCAAATACTCGATGTCTTCAGACGGCTGGGCCTGGCTTACTGTCGCTCTCTTCGTGCTGGTCCTCCTGCTGCTGACCGGTTTCCGCCAGTTCGGGTCGGTTTCGGCAAGAAAGGCTTCTTTTGTGTTGGCGTGTGTACTTTTTGTATTAACTTTATGTACGTTTAGCCTTTCTCTGAGCCAGAGGGCCGATGCAATAAGTGACAAGGGTGCAGTCGTGATGTCGCCCGTGTCTTCGGTGAAGAGCAGCCCCGGTACGTCCGGAACGTCGCTGTTCATCATCCACGAAGGGACTGTGCTGGAGGTCAAGGATGTCGTGGGGGACTGGTATCGTGTCACTATCGCTGACGGCCGCGAGGGCTGGATTCCGGCTGCTGACATTGAAATAATCTGACAACTATAACTATTCCGACTATGAAAAAACTATTGTGGATTGCCCTGTCAGTCGTCCTGGTGGCGATGATCTATGCGTGCAGCAGCGTGGCCCTCACTGGACGCAAGCAGGTGCTTCTTTATTCCAACAGCGACATAATGGCTCTGAGCGAGCAGTCCTACAAGGAGTTCGCCCAGACTGCAAAGGCTTCTACCAATGCGGCTATGACGCAGAAGGTGAGAGTCGTGTGCAGCAAGCTGCTCAACGCGATGAACAATTATTTCATAACTGCAGGTCTGGACAATCCGATGCAGGGGCTGAACTGGCATATCGACCTCGTCAAGTCTGAGGAAATCAATGCTTTCTGCCTGCCCAGCGGCAATATTGTGGTATATGAAGGACTTGCCAACTTCGTCGACAACGACGACCAGCTGGCTGCCGTGGTAGGTCACGAAATCGCCCACGCCATAGCCAATCACAGCAACGAGAGGATGAGTCGCGCTACTCTGACCGAGAACCTTCACAGGACTATCCTGGCGGCTGCCCAGGCTTCCGGCAAGGTGACTGACTCCCAGCTGGCAGTGTTCAATACCGCACTCGGTCTCGGCGGCCAGTACGGTGTGATCCTGCCGTTCTCCCGCAAGCAGGAGCTCGAAGCTGACCATATCGGTCTGATTATGATGGCCGTCGCCGGCTACAAGGTCGAGGAAGCTCCCAAGCTCTGGGTCAAGATGTCCCAGAACGGCCAGGCCGTTCCCGAGTTTATGAGCACCCACCCGAGCGACGTCAACCGCATCAAGAACCTCGAAAAATATATGGAGGAAGCCAAAGCCTACGCTGGGAAGTAGGAGCTTTCGGTCTGAGTTGTCAAACAGAAAAGCCGGCTGGGGATTCAGCCGGCTTTTCTTGTCTGAGATAATTGATGAGCTAGTCGAGGCTGCGGCAGAGGGCCTGGTTGGCCTCGCGTACCTTGGCTTCGTCCATCTTGAGGATCTTGCGGTCGTAGGTGAACAGGCCGTTGACTTCTGACTCGACGTCCGTTGTCTGGGTGTAGATGGCTGCAGAGAAGCCCTTCGGGACGAGGTCGAGCATCATCTTGGCGAAGTCGACGTATCTGTTGGTGACTACTTCGCTCTCGTTGAAGCTGACGTAGCCCCAGTTGCGGTTGCTGTTCTCGTTCCAGAGATGGCCGGAGACGGGGTAGCCGATGCCGCCGTACTCACCGAGGACGTTGATGTAGCCGGGCTCGTAGAAAGTCATCTTGGGCTCCGGATAGTGGTGCTGGTCGATGATGTCGCCTGTACGGAAGTGGTTTCCGCCGCTGGCTGTGTTCACGAGGCGGTAGGGATCCATTTTCCTGGTCCACTCTGCAACTTCGACTGAACGGGACTGGCCCCAGGCTTCGTTGTAGGGAACCCATACTACTACTGACGGGTGGTTGTTGAGCTGGCTCATTATTTCACCCCACTCGTGGTAATAGTTCTTCATAGACTCTTCGCTGCGGACCTGGGGGTCGCTGCCGAGGAACACCCACTGGCCGCTCCAGTCAGTGCCGGCGCGGTCGCCGCTGGGCATATCCTGCCAAACCAGCATTCCGAGCTTGTCGCAATAGTAGTACCAGCGGTCGGGCTCAACCTTCACGTGCTTGCGGATAGTGTTGAAGCCGAGATCTTTTGTGCGCTGGATGTCGAAGAGGAGGGCCTCGTCAGTCGGAGCTGTGTACAGACCGTCAGGCCACCAGCCCTGGTCGAGGGGACCCATCATAAAGATGTCCTTGTTGTTGAGCTGGGCCCTGAGGATGCCGTCTTTGTCGGCTGCCTTGGAAATCTTGCGCATCGCTGCGTAGCTGTCCACCTTGTCGACGGTCTTGCCTGCTTTGCGCAGTTCAACCTTCAAGTCGTAGAGGTAGGGATCGTCGGGGCTCCACAGATGCTGATTCTCGACGGCCAGGCTGACTGTGGGGGCAGAAGCGGGGGCCGAAGCCGAAGCGACCACCTTTCCGTCAGCGAGCATTTCCACGTATATCTCGCCTTCAGCCGAGTTGGGAGTGACTGTTACGGCAAGCTTCGAAGCGTCGATGTCGGGAATGATGGTCAGATCCTTGATGTAGCTGGCCGGAACGGGTTCGAGCCAGATGGTCTGCCAGATGCCGGATACCGGAGTGTACCAGATGCCGCTGGGCCTGCGGACCTGCTTGCCGGTGGCCATATAGCCGTCGTTGGTATTGTCGATGACTTCTACGCGGATTGTATTGTTGCCCCTCTTGGCGGCATCTGTTATATCAGCCGAGAATGAAGCGTAGCCGCCGGTGTGACGGGCCACTTCCTTGTCGTTTATGTAGATGACAGCTTCCTGGTCGATGGCTCCGGCGTGAAGCAGGATCCTGCCTTTGAAATCCTTGCCGCTGAGTTTGAACTCTCTGGTGTAGATGAGTTTCTCATTAGGATTGAGAGTCTCTCCGACGCCTGACAGGGCGGATTCGATAGCGAAAGGCACCAGTATCATACCTTCGCTCTTGTCGGTCTTATAGTTCCACAGGCCGTTGAGACTTGTCCATTTTTCGCGGGCCATCTGAGGCCTGGGGTATTCTCCGTATACGTCGGCAACCTTGAGGTTTTCGCCCCATTCGGTCATAATCTTGTCACCAGCAGGCTGCCAGTCGTATTCGACAGGCTGCTGTTCACACGAGTTCAGAAATAAGAAAGCGCAGCAGGACGCTGCGATGGTCCAAAGAAAATTACGCATTATTTTCAGTTTTAGTTAAGATTAAACAAATGTACGAATAAATAGCTAATTTTACTGATTGAAACCACCTGCTATATGGAGATAGTCATCATACCCGCCGCAATCGCTCTGGCAGCCTGCATAGCCGTCATCTTCCTCATTTTCCGCAACAGTTCCCTCAAGCACGAGATGAGCGCAAGGAAAGAAGCATTCGAGGCTGAGAAGGCTGCCCGCCAAAGCTCTTTCGATGCGGAAATTGCCGCACAGCAAAGGGCTTTCGAAGCGACTGCAGCCTCTATGGAGAAGAGCCACGCTTCCCAGATAGCAGCCCTCAAGGAGAGCCACGAGAAGATACAGAAAGCCCTGGAGGACCAGATAGCCGAGACCAAACAGTCGTGGGATGAGCAGAAGCGGGTAGTCGAGCAGCAGTTCTCAGCCCTTGCCGGCGAAGTCCTGGACAAGAAGTCCGAGGCCTTCCAGAAGATAAACCAGGAGAAGATGGACGCTATCGTCAATCCCCTGAACGAGGCCCTGAAGAATATGCGTGAGAGCGTTGAGAAGACGCGCGACCAGGGCAACCAGAACAAGGCAGCCCTCGAGAAAGCAATAGAGGAGATGATGAAGCAGTCCCAGTCGCTGGGGCAGGAAGCCAACCGCCTGGCCAACGCAATGACCTCCAAGACCAAGATCCAGGGCAACTGGGGTGAGATGATCCTCAAGGAACTGCTCGACAGCCAGGGCCTCGAGGAGCACAAGCACTACGACCTGCAGTACACCCTCCGCGGCAGTGACGGTGCATCCCTGACCAACGAAGACAGCGGCAGGAATATGCGGCCCGACGCCGTCGTCTACTATCCCGACGACAAATGCGTCATCATCGACAGCAAGGTGTCCCTGACGGCATTCATCGACTACTGCAACGCCGAAGACGATGCAAGCCGTAATGATGCCACCAAGAGGCATATGCAGAGTGTCAACCAGCACGTCAAGGAGCTTGCCGCAAAGAACTACTCAGGCTATGTCAAGGCACCGTACAAGAGCCTTCCGTATGTCATAATGTTTATGCCCAACGAGACTGCGTTCCAGCTTGCGATGACCGAAGAGCCGATGCTGTGGCGAGAAGCCTTCAACAAGGGCGTCTTCATAACTTCGGAACAGAATCTCATAGCAGCACTGCGTATGATCCAGATAGCCTGGACCCAGACACAGCAGGCCCAGAACCAGGAGAAAATCATCGACACTGCCCGTATGCTGCTCGACCGCGTGGCAGACTTCAGCAAATATATGGGCGAGGTAGGCTCGGCGCTCGAGAAAGCTGACGGGGCATACAGGCAGGCCTACGACAAACTCTCCACCGGCCGCCAGAGCATTGTCAAGGCCGCCGAGAACCTGGTGAAACTCGGCGCACGCACCAGCGCCCGCAAGCAGCTGCCCAATTCGGAAGGAGAATGAAATTATTTCGTAGCGTCCAGCACTCCGCGCAGGTAGCCGATTGATTCAGCTACGCCGGGCTGGGGGTTGCGGCGGTTCTTCTCATATTCCATCGACAGGACGCCCTGATAGCCGATCTGGCGGAAGGCCTTGATGATGCCGACGAGGTCCATCTGGCCGCGTCCACATTCCCAGGTCTGACCTTCCTTTGAAGCGGCGGTCTCATCCTTGATGTGCACGTCCATAATCCAGTCCTTGAACTCGATGATGTCGGCGGCAACGTCGTAACCCGAGCGGAAAGTATGACCGAGGTCCATGCAGCAGCCTACGCCGAGATTGGGGTCGCCAACTTTCTCAACGATAGTGCGGATGTCAGGGAAAGCCATTCCGTCAGGACCGTGGGTGTGGATGGCCACCTTGATGCCCGTCTCCTTAATCTTGGCGATCATATAATCGAGCAGCTCATAGTTGGGAACGCCGATGAACCATTTGGCACCGTAACGCTTCGCATAATCGAAAGCCTGGTCTACCTGTTCTTCGCTGCGCATATAGATGGGGCCGAGGGTGTAGCCTTCGACGTCATATTTGGCGCAGAGCTCCTTGAAGGCAACCATATCTTCGTAAGAAGCGTCGAGAGGCAGCCATTTGTCTTTCACTGAAAGATAGTGGACACCCATATCCTGCAGGAACTTCAGGGTAGTCTCAATGTCATAGAAAAGATATGAGTAACCGGCAGCACCGAGTTTGATGTCGTTTGAACCTCTGGTGGCAGGGTCGAAGGGAGCCGGTGCAGATTTGCCGCCGTTGCAGCCGCTGAGCATAAGCACGGCTATAGCAGCAATTATAAGAGTGAACTTTTTCATTATGGAGGATTTTAGGTTATGTTGCCTATAAAGGTAGCAAAAGCGTTACATTCTTCCAATCATCACGATGTAGGCCGCATAGAGCACGATGAGGATGGCTCCGTCGACCCTGTCGAGAGTCTTCCTGCGGAACATAAAGGAAGTCATCCAGAGCACGATGACGCTGACGGGCAGCAGCATCAGGCTGATGAAGCTCTGCGGATTGATGTTCAGGGGCACTACGGTGCCGCTGAGGCCGATGATCAGCAGTATGTTGGAGATGTCCGAGCCGAGGATGTTGCCGAGCGCCAGCTGGTTGTTCTTCTTCGCTGCCGCGACGATGCAGGTGGCGAGCTCGGGCAGGGATGTGCCCACAGCCATCATCGAGATGGCAATCAGCGAATCGGAAACGCCAAGGGACTTGGCAATGTTGGTCCCGGAATCAACGAACAGATTGCCTCCGAGCACGAGCATACCCAGCCCGAGGACTATGAAGGCCAGGGACTTGAACAGGCTCATCGGCTTTTCCTGAGACTCCTCCGGAACCTCGCACGAAGGGCCGGAAGCAGCCTTGTCCTGCTTGAAGTTGAGCCACATATAGCCGATGAAAAGCAGCAGGAGGGCTATCGCCTCGGGCCTGACTATCCGGTTGGTGTCGCTTTTCCAGATGAAGGTGTCGAGTGCGAACAGGGCGAGCAGCACGGAAACCCCCAGAGTGATGGGGATGTCCCTGCGCAGGTTCTGTTTTGTGAAGGCAATGGGGGAGATGAGAGCAGTCACGCCCAGGATAAGAAGCGTATTGACCATATTCGAGCCCGCCACGTTGCCGATGGCTATGTCTGCGTTGCCTTTCAGGGCGGCGAAGAAACTGACGGCAAGCTCCGGCATTGAAGTCCCGATGCCGACGATGGTAGCGCCGATGACGTATTCAGAAATGCCGCTTCGTTTGGCAATGGACACAGAACCGTCTACGAGCCAGTCGGCTCCCAGGACAACCAGGGCGATGCCTGCTATGAAGAGAACTATGTCCATCTGCCCGACGTCCTATTTGTACTCGTCCCAGGATTTGATCTGGATGTCGTCGATCGTCATATTGCAGAACGCGGTGATGAAGGCAGATGCAAGCCTGGAGTTGGTGATCAGAGGAATGTTGAAGTCGATGGCTGCACGGCGGATCTTGTAGCCGTTGCTCAGCTCGTGCTGCGAGAGGTTCTTCGGAATGTTGATGACAAGGTCGATCTGCTTGTCGTGGATCATCTGCAGAGCCTCGGGGCAGTCGCCGGTCTCGCTGGGCCAAAGAACCCTGTGGGCCGGAATGCCGTTCTCGATGCAGTATTTGTATGTACCGCCTGTAGCGTAGATCTCGTAGCCGTGGACGATGAGGTCGCGGGATGCCTTCAGCAGCTGGGCTTTCTGCTCGCCTGTACCGCTGGAGATGAGGATACGCTTCTTGGGAATGGTGTAGCCTACGGCCAGCATTGACTTGAGGATGGCCTCGTCAGTGTTGTCGCCGATGCAGCCGACTTCACCGGTAGAAGACATATCGACTCCGAGGACGGGGTCGGCCTTCTGAAGACGGTTGAATGAGAACTGCGAAGCCTTGATGCCGACATAGTCGAGGTCGAAGGCGCTCTTGAGCGGAGCCTCGACTTTCTCGCCGATCATAACCTTGGTGGCCAGCTCGATGAGGTTGATCTTGAGGACCTTGGAAGCGAACGGGAAGCTGCGTGACGCACGCAGGTTGCACTCGATGACCTTGATCTCGTTGTCGCGGGCGAGGAACTGGATGTTGAACGGGCCGCTGATGCAGAGAGCCTCCGCGATCTTGCGGGCGATCTTCTTGATGCGGCGGGCAGTCTCGACGTAAAGCTTCTGAGGCGGGAACTGGATCGTAGCGTCACCTGAGTGAACGCCGGCGTATTCGATATGTTCTGAGATGGCGTATGCAAGCACTTCGCCCTTTGATGCCACCGCGTCGAACTCGATCTCCTTTGCGTGCTGGATGAACGAACTTACGACTACGGGGTGTTTCTTGGACACTTCGCTGGCCAGCTTGAGGAACTCTATCAGCTCGCCGTCGTTCGAACAAACGTTCATTGCGGCGCCGGAGAGCACGTATGAAGGACGCACGAGGACAGGGTAGCCGACTGACTTGACAAACTGGTGGAGTTCGTCCATTGACGACAGTTCTTTCCAGGCGGGCTGGTCGACGCCGATGCGGTCAAGCATAGCAGAGAACTTGTGACGGTCCTCGGCGTTGTCAATCATTTCGGCCGAAGTGCCGAGAATCTTGACGTGACCTTCGTTCTTCATCCTGAGAGCCAGGTTGTTGGGAATCTGTCCGCCCACTGACACGATGACACCGTGCGGATTCTCGAGCTCGTATATGTCGAGCACCCTCTCGAACGTGAGTTCGTCGAAGTAGAGGCGGTCGCACATATCATAGTCGGTAGAGACGGTCTCGGGGTTGTAGTTGATCATTATACCCGTGTAGCCGGCCTTGCGGATGGTGTTCAGGGCGTTCACGCTGCACCAGTCGAACTCTACGGACGAACCGATGCGGTAAGCGCCGGAACCGAGTACGATGATGGAGTTGCTGCCGTTGTCGAAGGGGATGTCACTGTGGTCGGAACCGTATGTAACATAGAGGTAATTGGCCTTGTCAGGGTCGTCGGAGGCGAAAGTGGTGATTCTCTTGACGAAAGGCAGCAGACCGCGGGCCTTGCGGTTAGCACGGACCTTGTCAGAAGCCTCGTCCATATCGATTTTGTCCTTGAAGACGAGCCTTCCGATCTGGAAGTCTGAGAAGCCGTCGAGCTTTGCCTTGCGCATCAGCTCGTCGGGAATGTCCTCGGGACGGTCGTATTTCTCAATCTCACGGGAAGTCTCGACGATGCCGTAGAGCTTGTTCAGGAACCATTTGTCAATCTTGGTGAGGTCGTATATCTGGTCGATGGTGTAGCCTTTCTGGAAGGCCTTGGAGATGACGAAGATACGGTTGTCGGTAGGGTTCTTGAGGGCCTCGTCGATGTCCGGCACGGTGATTTCCTTGTTGGCTACGAAGCCGTGGGCGCCCTGGCCGATCATTCGCAGACCTTTCTGTATGGTCTCTTCGAAGTTCTTGCCGATGGACATCACTTCGCCGACGGACTTCATACTGCTGCCGATTTCGCGGCTGACACCGTGGAACTTGCTGAGGTCCCAGCGGGGAATCTTGCAGACTATGTAGTCGATGAACGGCTGATATATCTTGTCAGATGCGGGATTGTTCAGGTCGGTGAGGGAGTAGCCGAGGGCGATCTTTGCGGCAACGAAGGCCAGCGGATAACCGGTGGCTTTCGAAGCGAGGGCAGAAGAACGGCTCAGGCGGGCGTTGATTTCGATGACACGGTAGTCTTCGCCGCCCGGCTCGTATGCGAACTGGATGTTGCACTCTCCGACGATGCCGATATGTTCGACGATCTTGAGGGCGAGGCCGGTAAGCAGCTCGCGGTCGTGGTCGTTGAGGCTCTGGCAGGGACTAACTACGATGCTTTCGCCGGTATGGATACCCAGCGGGTCGAAGTTCTCCATCTCGCAGATGGTCGTGGCGTTGCCGTAGGAGTCGCGGACCACTTCGAATTCAATTTCTTTCCATCCCTTGAGAGATTTTTCGACAAGCACCTGGGGAGAATAGGAGAAAGACTTCTCGGCCAGCGCGTTGAGTTCATCCTCGTTGTCGCAGAAACCGCTGCCCAGACCACCGAGAGCATACGCTGCACGCAGGATGACGGGGTAACCGACTTCAGCGGCTGCGCGGCGGGCGTCTTCGATGCTTTCGACTGCTTCACTGCGGATGATCTTGATGTCGATCTCTTCCATCCTCTTGTTGAAAAGTTCGCGGTCTTCGGTGTCGATGATCGACTGGACCGGAGTGCC
>JAFXPV010000089.1 GCA_017527625.1 Bacteroidales bacterium
GGTGTTGCGCACTTCGAGGTAATAGCCGAAGACGTTGTTGTAGCTTATCTTGAGGCTGCTGATGCCGGTGCGTTCCCTTTCGGTCTGCTGTATGTCGAGCAGTATCTCCTTGATGTGGGTGAGAGTGTTTCGGTAGTTGTCCAGTTCCTCGTCAACCCCTTCGGCAATCACGTCGCCCTTGCCGAGCTGTGCTGCCGCCTGCGGGGAGACGGTCTTTTCGATAAGGTCGCACAGGGGTAAACATCCGTCCATCCCGGAGCTGAGGGCGGCCTCTGTCTCAAGCTGGCAGGTGATCTCAGTGATTTCGGTGATCCTGCGAAGGCCGTTGCACAGGGCGAGAACTTCGCGGGGGCTGATGCGGCCCACGGCTGCCTTTGAAATCATCCTCTCCAGATCGCCTACGTCTGCGAGGGCTTCCCTGACTGCTGACAGCGTGTCGGGATTGTCGTGGAGGCTCTCGACGACATCCTGCCTGCGGGCGATGGCGGCAGTGTCCTTCAGAGGCATCGCAATCCACTCCCTGAGCAGGCGCGAACCCATCGGAGAGCAGTTGCGGTCCATCACCTGAAGCAGCGAAGTGCCTTCCTGCACCAGCGGCGCAAAAATCTCGAGGTTGCGGAAGGTGAAACGGTCTATCCACACGAAATTGTCGCGGTCGATGCGGGAGATGCTGCGTATATGGTCGAGCGAGGTGTGCTCGGTGAGTTCAAGGTATGAAAGTATGGCCGATGCCGCCACGGTGGCGAACTGCAGTTCTTCAATGCCGAATCCTTTCAGGCTGCTGGTCTTGAACTGGGCAAGGAGACGGGCACGGGCGCTGGAGTAGCTGAAGGCCCATTCCTGCATCGGCGTTATGCAGGCGCGGGAGTGGCGGATGTGCTCCACAAGAGGTGCGAATTCGCTGTCGGAATTGCGGATGATGTCCTGCTGCAGCAGAACTTCCTTGGGGGCGAAGTCCGAGAGCAGGATGTCGATGTACTGGCGGTCTCCCTCAGCGACTTTGAAGGTGCCGGTGGAGATGTCCAGAAAAGCCACTCCTGCCTTGTGCTGCTCGAAGTAGCAGGCAGCGAGCCAGTTGTTCTCGCCGCCGGTGAGCAGCCCGTCGTTGAAGCTGACTCCGGGAGTCACGAGTTCGGTGATGCCGCGCTTGACAAGAGTTTTGGTGAGTTTCGGGTCTTCCAGCTGGTCGCAGACAGCCACCTTGTAGCCGGCCTTGACCATTTTCGGGAGATAGACGTCGATGGCGTGGTGGGGCACTCCGGCAAGCTCCGTGAAAGCTCCGCCGCCGCTGGCCTTGCGGGTGAGCACCAGACCCAGCACTTTGCTGGTGATGATGGCATCCTCTCCGAATGTCTCGTAGAAGTCGCCGACACGGAAGAACATTACGCAGTCAGGGTGCTGGGCCTTGATCTGGTAGTACTGCTGCATCAGCGGCGACATCGTGGATTTGGTGCTTGCCATATACGCAAAAGTACGGAAAAATGGAGAAAAAGCGTATCTTTACAAACACCTATCGGGAAATAATAATGCAAGTCAGAGCCAAGAAATATCTGGGACAGCACTTCCTTACAGACCAGGAAGTGGCGAAGCGCATAGTGGCGTCGCTCGACACCGCAGGCTTCGCGCTGCCCGCCGAAGTTCTGGAAGTCGGGCCGGGAATGGGAGTGCTCACGCAATATCTGCTCCAGCGCAGCGACATCAGCCTGCGGGCCGTGGAGATCGACGAAGAGTCGGTGGACTATCTCCGCCAGAATTTCCCGGGCTTCACGCCATCTCTCTACCAGGAAGATTTCCTTGCGCTGAACCTGGGAAAACTCTACGCCGAGAAGCCGTTCTGCATCATCGGCAATTTTCCCTACAATATCTCTTCGCAGATATTCTTCAAGGTGCTGGACTGCGTTGACAGCGTCCCACAGGTGGTGTGTATGGTGCAGAAGGAGGTTGCGGAGCGCATCGCCGCTCCCGCCGGCAACAAGACCTACGGCATCCTGTCGGTGCTGCTGCAGACCTGGTACGACATAGAATATCTCTTCACCGTCGGCGAAGGCGCCTTCGTGCCGCCGCCCAAGGTAAAATCGGCCGTCATAAGGCTGCGTCGCAACAGGCGCTCGGACCTCGGATGCGACCCCGCCAAGTTCAAGGCAGTGGTCAAGACTGCCTTCAACCAGCGCCGCAAGACCCTGCGCAATTCCCTGCGCACTATTTCTGAGAACGTGCCTGAGCAGTATTCGCAGCTCCGTTCCGAGCAGCTCAGCGTGGAGCAGTTCATAGAACTTACAAATATGTTGAAATGAAAAGGTGTATCCTGACATTGGCAGCACTTTTCGCTGCCTGCCTGGCTGTGCAGGCCCAGACCGATACGACCTCCGTCGAGGAAGTTTACGAACCGGAACTGTACGATTTCGATGAAGATGAATATGCGGAGATTTACAGTCTGGGCGACAACCTGGGCCTCGGTGTGTATGGCGGGGAATACTATCTGACCGGCTACAGCAACAAGACCGGGACTTCCCGCGAAACCGACTTCAATGACAAGTTCCACATCGGCCTGCAATATACTTTCGTGAACGACGACAACGCTACCCTGCTTGTCAAATACGAACAGACTTCATTCTGGGAAACATACCAGTACACTCGCCCGATTTCCGAGACCATTTTCGCCCCCGGGGCCGAAC
>JAFXPV010000090.1 GCA_017527625.1 Bacteroidales bacterium
ATGTATTCCGCACCAACTTGCGGGGTGCATTGTCCCGCCACAAGCCGTTGGATGTGTTAGCCACTGCACTGCTCTGCGACCAGCCGCCGAGAAAGGGTTGGGAAGAATTCTACAAACTCTAGTTATGAAGAATTCTCTCCTTGTATTATTTGCAGTTGTCCTGCTGGCCTTCGCACAAAGCTGCGACAGGCCGGCGGACCACAGCAAATATTTCAACCTCGACCAGGTTGTCACCGAAGACAACGTGCTCACCAAGGCTGAAAAGGCCCAGGGCTGGCAGCTGCTCTTCGACGGCAAATCTTTCGATGGTTGGCACATTGCCGGCACAGACCACCAGCCGGACAGCGTATGGCACGTAGCCGACGGACAGATCGTCCTTGAAAAGAGGAAACCCTTCGCCCGCGGAGCCGGTGACATCGTCACTGACGCGCTGTTCAAGAATTTCATCGTTAAAGTCGATTTCAAAATCACCGAGGGCGCCAACAGCGGCCTGAAGTATTTCGTAGACCCCGCGATGGAAAGCATCCCCGGAGGCGCATCGATCGGTTGCGAATTCCAGATGCTTGACGACGAGCGCCATCCTGACGCCAAAGCCGGTGTCAAGGGCAACCGCACCCTGTCGTCACTCTATGACCTGATCCCCGCCCAGAAGGAGAACGCCAATTTCAACCTTTATGACTTCAACACCGCAATGGTCTATGTATACGGCAATCACGTAGAGCACTGGCTCAACGGTGTCAAAGTTGTTGAATACGAGCGTAACACCCAGGAATGGAATGCTCTTGTAGCATACAGCAAATACCGCAACTATCCCAACTTCGGCAACGCCGAGGCCGGTCATCTGCTGCTTCAGGACCACTCCGACCACGTTTATTTCAAGAACATAAAGATTAAAGTATTAGACTAAATGAAAGATCTGGTCATTTCAGGCAAGAGGGTGAAGACAGAACTTTTGATTGCGCTCGGCTGCTTTATCTGCGCAGTCCTGCTCAACATCGTCTGTATCATCGTCTACCATTCTCAATGGCACGAACTTTTTTCCCAGATAGGCTTCACGGTCCTGGTGGCAGTCATCTTTTATATACTGCTGCTGCTGATCCGGCTTCTGGTGCTTGTCTGCAGAAAGATTTTCACTAAGAGGAATAAATGACATCCTTCAAGTATAGCGACGAAAACGTCTCCGCACCGGTAGCCTACTCAGCATTCGAAACGATGCACTCCGTTGCGGAGATTGTTTTGCCGTTCTACAGCGAAGAAAAATCGCGGGCCATCATAGACGAGATATGGGCCCGCACAAAAGAAGCGAACGACAAGTTCAACCGCTTCGACAAGGGCAGCCCCCTGGCCCTTGTAAACAAGACGGCCGCGGAAGAGGCGGCAACAGTCGACGACGAGCTGTTTATGGTGCTCGAGATGTGCAGGGTTTTCTGCAACAGCACCGACGGATACTTCGACATCACTGCCAACCGTGCCTCCCGCTCAGCCTCAAATGGGGTGAAGAATTTTGAACTTGACGGCAGCTCCCACACCGTCCGCTTTTGTGACCCGACGGTCAAGCTTGATCTCGGAGGTTTCGCCAAGGGATATGCGCTGGAGAATGCTTGTAATATTTTGAAACGTGAAAATGTTACCTGCGCCCTGCTGAATTTTGGAAACAGTTCCATTTTTGCATTGGGGACCCACCCCTACGGAGATTACTGGCCGATATCGGTCGAGCATCCGTACTTCAGGGGCAAATGCGCACACACGTTTGAATTGAAAGATTGTGCTCTGTCCATCTCGGGCAGGAACGGACGAGGCCTGGGGCACATCATCGACCCGGCGACCGGCGACCGCGTGGTCAAAGACGAGATGATTGCCGTGACCGGCCCCTCTCCTATGGCCTGCGAAGTCCTTTCCACCGCACTTTATGTGGCCCCGAGGGAAAAGAGAAGCGATATATTGGCCCGCTTTGCGGGTTACTCGGCAAGCGAAGTATACTGCTTGACGAACGGCACCACGAAAGTTATTAAAGTATATTGATACATTATGGATAAAATGTTAACCCGTAAAGAGTTTCTGTCGAACTTAGGCAGCATGTTCGCAGTGGGATCCGCCATCTCGCTGTTCCCGTGGCTCACCTCCTGCACCGAGAAGGGTCAGAAGGAAATCGAAGGACAGACAGCCAAACTGGGTATTATCGGCACCGGTTCGCGCGGACAGTTCCACATCGCAAACCTGCTTGTAGACAAGAGCGCAAAAATCGTAGCTCTCTGCGACGACTATGAGCCGCATCTGCAGGCAGCAGCAGCCCTGTGTCCTGGAGCAAAACTTTATAAAGACTATCACAAACTTCTGGACGACAAAGATGTAGACGGCGTCATCATCTGCACGCCACTGAATCTTCACGCCCCTATGACGATTGATTCGTTCAAGGCCGGCAAGCACGTGTTCTGCGAGAAGTCTATGGCATATTCCATCCAGGACTGCAAGGATGTCATCGCCGAGTGGAAACGCAGCGGCAAGGTGTTCGTAGTCGGCCAGCAAAGGCTTTTCGATCCCAAATACATCAAGGCGATGGAACTTATCCATTCAGGGGCCATCGGAGAGGTCGTCGGAGTGCGCAACTACTGGTACCGCAACAACGACTGGCGCCGTGAAGTTCCGTCACCCGAATTCGAGAGACGCATCAACTGGAGGCTCTACAATGAGAGTTCAAGGGGTCTGATGACCGAACTTGCCTGCCACCAGCTTCAGAACGGCTCCTGGGCTATGGACCAGTATCCCGAGTGCGTGACAGGAATGGGAAGCATCCGTTTCTGGAAAGACGGCCGTGAAGTGTTCGACAACGTAGCGGTTACCTATGAGTATCCCAACGGCGTCCATATGACCTTCGAATCCATCATTTCAAACAAGCACTTCGGAATGGGCGAGTTCATCCTCGGCAGCGAGGGCACCATCGACCTTGTCAAAGGCATAATGTTCAGCGAACAACCGGCATACCGCAGCGGTATCGAGCAGTTCCTTATGCAGATCAAGCAGGGAATCCTCAGCAACAACGCCTTCGCAGGCAGCAGCTGGTCTCAGGAAGACGCTTCTACCGACCCTGGCATCCGCTTCACTGACAAGATTATAACTACAGATGGTTCAAGCAGTACTGGAGCTACCAATGACGGCTCCGTAGAGCTTGCGCACGCATTCTGCCACGCAGTGATTACCGGACAGCAGCCCGACAAGATTGTCAAGGAAGCATACTACGCAACTGCCCTTGCCCTGATGGGCGACCAGGCTTCCCACGAAAAATCCACGATTTACTTCAAAGAGGAAGACAGGATACTGTAATCAGTCCGCTTTTCCGGCTGCACGCTCCGCCCCATAGGCGAACAGCGCAAAATCTCCCAGGCAAGGATCGCCTGGGAAGATTTTTTTAAGGCCTTCCGTAATCTCAAGAGCAGTGCGCAGGTCTGCCTGCTTGCGGCAGGTGAGGCCTGTTTCGAGCGCGACGCGGTGGACGTGCACGTCAAGCGGGATTATCAGGTCTGCAGGAGAGATATGCCTCCACAGGCCCAGATCCACGATGCCGTCGCGTCGTACCATCCAGCGTCTCAGCATATTGATCTTCTTGTTAGCTGCCGAAGGGTCGCTTTTCTGGCCGTATATGCGGGTGCGCATTTCATCCTGACTCAGAATCTCCAATGTTTCATTTTCTTGATAGAAATGTTTCAAATTCTGGCATATCCTTGCAAATTCACTCCACTTTACGGTGCGGTGCAGGCTGCAGTCGTCATCCCGGAAACAGCCCCGGCGGATATAGTCGTAGGGCTTCCATCCCATCTCGTCAAAGGCACGGTTGCAATCCCTGACTATCATATCGCGGCGCCCCCAGGCAAGGTGGGCGGCGATCACGGCAGCAATTTCCACGTCCTGCAGACAGGCCTCCCCTTTTTTCATCAGTTCAGCGAAATGTTTCGGGAAGATGATGGGGTCGGTCTTGAAAAATTCAGGCGAATTATATTTGCGGGCGTATGATTCCAGTTCTTGCATATGACTAAGATACTACTTTTATCCGTATCTTTATATGCCTAAATACTTATATGAAATGGAACAATTCAATTTCGACGAGATAATCGATCGCAGGAACACCTATTCAGTCAAATACAGGGCCCTCAAAGAACTGTTCGGCAGGGAGGACATCACCCCGCTCTGGGTTGCCGATATGGAATTCCGCTCGCCCGAGTGCATACGCGCCAAACTCGAGGAATATGTGCAGTCCGGTGTATACGGATATGACGCTGAGCCGCCCCAGATGAAACCCGCGATACAGCGCTGGCTGCTCGAAGAGCACGGCTGGCAGACGCAGTGCAGCTGGATCAGCTTCATCCCCGGCATCGTCAGGGGTATCGGCCTGGCCGTCAATTTCTTCACAAAGCCTGGCGACAAGGTTGTAATCCAGTCTCCAGTGTACCATCCTTTCACCAACGTGCCTAAGGGAAACGGCCGCATCGTGCTGCGCAACCCCCTGAAAGACGGAAAGATGGACCTCGACCATCTGGACAGCCTGCTGACGGCCGAGGCTCCTGTCAAGATGATGATCCTCTGCAGCCCGCACAATCCCGGAGGATACCTCTGGAGCCGCGAGGACTTGATCCGACTCGCAGAAATCTGCCACAAGCACGGGACTCTCGTCATCTCGGACGAAATCCACTCCGACCTCTGCCTCTGGGGCAACCGCAACATCAGTTTTGCATCGGTCAGCGACAAGGCGGCCGCGAACAGCATAACATTCGGCGCCCCGTCAAAGACATTCAACATTCCCGGTTTTGCTTCTTCATTCTCGGTCATACCGAATGAGAAGCTTGCCAAACCGTTCTACGATTGGCTTGAGGCGAACGAACTCAACTGCCCTTCAGTGTTTGCATCTGTAGGTATGATGACAGCCTTCACCGAAGGAAAACCCTGGCGTGACGCAGCCATTAAGTACATTGAGAAGAACATACTCTATCTGGAGGACAAGTTCGCCGCTTTCCGTGCAGACGGTGTGCAGCTCATCAACCCCATAAGGCCTCAGTGCTCATACCTGGTATGGCTGGACTGCCGGAATTTGCTCCGCCGTCTGGCTGGCAAAGACAACCTGCAGCCTGAAGACCAGGCACTTCTGGAGGATTACTTCATCAACAAAGTGAAGGTAGGTCTGAACAGCGGCGTGATGTTCGGCCCAGAAGGATTAGGCTATATGCGCCTCAACGCAGGCTGCCCGCGCAGTATGCTGGACTTCGACCTGCCGCAAGTCAGATAAGCTATCAATATGTGAGCGTCTGGGGGTCGGTATCCGGGCCGAAGACCTTCAGATGCCCGTCCTTGATCTCCATCTCGTCGATGAAGACCACACGCTCCGCTCCTGTCGCTGCGGTACGGCCGTGGTACACACAGTAAAGGTGCTTGCCGTCGTGCGAGCGGGTTATGCTGTTGTGGCCCACTCCCGTGACGATACCTCCGTCCTGTGTATTCTTCTGCAGGACAGGATTGTCGGCCGACTTGGTAAAAGGTCCCAGGGGACTGTCGGAAGTGGCGTAGCCGACAGCGTAGTTCTCGCCTGCATAGAAGTTCGAAGAATACATAATGTAATAGATGCCGTCACGCTTGATGATGAAGGAGCCTTCGGTCCAGCGGCGGTTCACTTCTCCGGAAGTGACTGAGCGGCTCTCCCATTCAGCCTGAGCGTCGGACATCGACTTCGGAGGGCAGAGCAGCAGCACCGGCTCCCCGATCACTCCACTGAAGTCGGGCTTGAGTTCCACTCCATACACCCAGCTCTCTTCTATCTCATCGAAAAGGCCTTTTTCGCGGGCCCAGTCTGCGACTTCACTCTCCACAGGGTGCTTGTAGCAGCAGCGTGAAAAATAGAGATAGCACTTGCCGCTGTCGTCAAACAGCACATTGGCGTCGATGGCAGGATAGCCGGGCTGGAACAGCGGACCGCCGTTCATCTCGACGAACGGGCCGACAGGCGAGTCAGACACTGCCACTCCGATGCTGAAGCGCTCCTCGTCGCCGTTAGGATCGGCCTTTGTGTTGGCGCTGAAGAACATATAGAACTTCCCGTTTCTTTCGTACACCTCAGGAGCCCAGAAACAGTCGAGAGCCCAGGAATCAGGAGTGTTGCCGTGATAGATCGCACCTTGATACTCCCAGTTGACCAGGTCTGCAGATTTATAGCAGCCGAAGCCGTCCCGCACACCGCCGGTGCCGTACATATAGTAGTTGCCGTCGGATGCAAGCAGCACATAAGGATCGCCGAACTGGACGTCGAGAGGATTTTGATAATTAACTTGTTTTCCTGATTTGCAGGAACATAACAGCAGCAGGGCCGTTACCGATAAAACCAGAATTCTTTTCATATTTCTTCAACTTTATTGTTTTTCACATACCAGATGTATCCTTTGACGCGGGAATGGCCCATCAGCTTGAGCAGTTTCATATATCTGCCCACCTGCCAGCGGTAACCCTTGCGTTCTTCTCCGAACTTGTAGTCAACCACTATGGTTTCGCCATCCCGCATTATCACCCTGTCGGGACGTTCCACGTTTCCGTCGGTATTGATTATCGACAGTTCGTTGTACACTGTGCTGCCGCTGTCGAACCAATGAAGGGCGGCCACTGAAGCTATGGCCTGCGACAAGTCTGCTTCCACCTGAGGGGCTTCTGCGGCAGGCAGCACTCCGTCAGCCACAGCAGCGACGACGGCCTGCGGCAAGTCCTCCGGCACGGATACGGCCGCCAGGATGTCGTGCAGCACCACTCCCTTCTGCCGTGCACCGGGCTCGGCGAAGAAATCGGCGCCGGAATATGCCATCTCGATCCTCGGCCTGACCGGCACGTCTTCATCCCCGCTCCCTTCAGTCACCATATACGGTATGGACACGAAACTGTCCACAGGCTCCTGGATCCTCGCATCAGCGTCGTCAGATGAAGGGACATAGCGCTGAGGCGTGCCGAATTCATAGACGTTTCCGCCTTCTTCGGCTGGTTTGCAGCTTTTTTCAAGCATCTGCGCCAGGCTCTCCGACACTGCGTCGATGCCTTCCTTGGAGCGCACGGCGTTGATATACATAGCCTGCTTCGCTCTGGTAGTTGCCACATAGGCTGCATTCATCGCATCAACCGCCTTCAGGAAACTCTCCTTGCGGTAGTCTTCGCTGAAGAAGGTCTTGTCAAGATCCTTGACGCACTTCACGGGGAACAAGCCTATCTTGCATACCTCAGGCGGGGGAGTCGTCCACAGGAAAGAAGTTTTCCTCGAACTGAACGGTTCATTGAAGAAAGGTATCACAACGGCCTCCAGGCTAAGTCCTTTCGACTTGTGGTAAGTCATCACCCTTACGGCATCCTGCCCTTCGGGTACGGATATATATCTGTTCTTCGAGGCGCTCTCCTCCCACCATCTCACGAATGCGGCCACGTCGGAGCCGTAGACCGACGTATATTCAGTCACTATGTCGAGGAACGCGTTGATGTAAGGGATGTCGCCTTTGGCTACTTCACCCACCCATATCCTGATGATATTTTCGCACAGGTCGTATAATGCGCCTTCGACCGCCACAGTCCTGCTCAGGTCTACGCCCAGCTGCCGCAGCTGTTCGTTGCAGATGTCGTCGGTTCCGGAGCTGAGATATTTGAGCACTGCGACAAGTTTCTGCACCTGTGGACAGCCGGACACAAGCAGCGACTCGTCCGTAATGACGGCGTAGCCTTCCGCTATTAGCCGCTTTGCGATGTCAGACACCTGCTTGTTGTCCCTCGCAAGGACAGTGATGCTGCCGGCCGGGAAGCCGTTTGCCTGCAGTTCCCTTATGGAAGGCATCATCCAGTCCAGGGCCATAGCCACGAACTCCGGTTTGGACATATAATCCACCAGCTGTACTTTCACATAGCCTTCCGCCTCTTTCCACTCTGTCTGCTCCGCGTCCTTGTAAATGTCAGAAATCTTCTGGGCGAACTCGTCCGGAAGCCATTGCTTGATATTCTTATAGAGCAGATTGTTGAACCCTATTATGTTGCGCGCGCTGCGCCTGTTGACCTTGAGGGTGTCGAAATGCGTGAGCGACGAGTCGAAGTCCCTTGCGAGCCCGGAGTTCAGGGTCTCCCAGTCCGAACCCCTGAAACGGTATATGCTCTGCTTTATGTCACCTACTATCATACAGTCCTTCCCCTTCGCGAGGCTTTCACGATAGAGCGGCAGGAAATTGCTCCATTCCACGCGGGAAGTATCCTGGAATTCGTCGAGCATCAGGTGGTCGTAGCGGTTGCCGACCTTTTCGTAAATGAAAGGAGCGTCGGAATCGTCGATAAGCTTGCGTATCGTCTCCTTCGACTCCGAAAGCATCACGAGGTTCTTCTCCCGCAGGATCTCCGTCATACGGGCATAGATATCGCTGGAGATGCCCATTATGCCGACCGAATCCATTATTATCTTGTCGGTCTCGTTGACCCTTTTGGCGTATTCGTCTACATTCCTGCTTCTGGGAGGATACTTCTCGCGGAAGGCCTTCATCCTGGCTGCGGTCAGTTTGCGGACTTCTTCTATGGTTTCCCTGTCCTGGACGAAGGACACACCGGGCATACCTTTCTTTATCCTGAAATCTTCCTGAAGGAACAGTTTGCTGAACTCTTTCAGGCTTGTGGCTATATCATACGAGCCGCCTTTTTCCACAGATTCCAGGGCGTAGGCCACCATCCAGTCCAGCAGAGGGGCGTTCTGCTCCTCGTCAAGCGAATCCAGCATCGAGTCCACCGCCGACGCTATCACGCCCTGCTCGTCCAGTTCGACGCGGGACGAGCCGTTCTGTCCTATCTCACGCGCGAAAGCCCGGATTATCTGGAGGAAGAACTTGTCGATGGTAGTTATCGAGAAATTTGAGTAATCGTGGAGGATGCTGATGAGCACCCTGCGGGCCTTGCGGCCGTCGGGGCTGTCCTTGCGCGCCTCCTTGGACAGGGTGTCCAGCACACGCTGCTTCATCTCGTCCGTAGCCTTGTTGGTGAAGGTCACCGCGAGGATATGCCTGTATGCATCCGCATCGTCCGACTGCAGAAGATACTGGAGGTACTTCTGAGTGAGGGTGTGGGTCTTGCCGCTGCCCGCCGAAGCTTTGTATATGTCAATCACCGCCATATCAATAACTGCAAAGAACCCTGACGGGGCAATAGTCACACTTTGATTCAGAAGGGCCGGCAGGGCGGGCCACGAACTCGCCCTCGGAGAGTATTTCGCCGATAAGAGCCTTGAGCTTGTCCTCGAAGGCCCTCAGCATAGCATCATTGCTGCTGAAAGTCCTTAGGGACGTGTCGAAAATCTGTTTCATCTGGTAGACGCAGATTTCCGTGTCGTCCGCCGGCTTCGGGCCGAGTCCTCCGGCCGAGAGAGTTCCGGTCCTGAGCCTGGCAATGAGGTAGGCATAGAGATACATCTGGAAAGATGAGTAAGGCCGGTTGCCGCCGAGGCCGGTGTCGAAGATTTTATCTATTATCGCCGAGTCGCTGTCCCTTGTGGCGTGCAGCTTGATGGAGCCGGTCTTGTAGTCGACTATCCTCACCTGGCCTCCCTTGCTGTCCAGACGGTCGATGATACCCATCAGGTTCACCTTCACCCCTGCCACGTCCAGGTCGGCGTATATCTTGCGCTCTCCGTCCAGATAAGTGAACGGAGCATAGCTTTTGTCATACTCGAGGGTCTTGAGCACTATCTTCCTGAGCATCTCGAAGGTGACGCGCCTGCGGCCGGTTATCGGCAGGCCGTTGTACTTGAATGCCTCGTCGAGCTTCGCAGCTATGAGTTTGTCAAGTTCCTCTGTCCGGCCCAGCAAGCTGCCGATGATGTCAGCGCTGACTATCTCATTGCGGTAAGGCTCATAAAGGGTCTCCATTATGCCGTGGAAAGCCGTTCCGAAAGGCCCCGACTCGAAGCCTTCGTCGACCTTGTCGCTCTCCTTTATCCCTTTGACCTTCGTGTAGTAGAACTTCAGCGGGCAGCCCATATAATCGTTGAGGCTGGAAGCGGAAAAGCTGTGCCGCTCTTCGACATAGACCTTCCTTATCTGTTCCATCACCTGCGCGTCCTTCACTACCGTCGCTGTGCCCTGCTCAGCCGGGTTGATGGTGTAGGTGCAGACTTTCTCGACGAGGGGCACCTGGGTGTAATGGTGCTTGAGCTGCATTATGAAGCGGCTGGGCTCTCCGCTGTGGACTCCGAAGGTACGGCTGTCGTACATCAGCACCACCCTGCGGGCCCGGTAGATACTGCGGTAGAAGTGGTATGCCGAAATGCTGTCGAACAGCTCGAAGGTCGGCAGGCCGAAGCCCCTTCGCAGCGAATAAGGGATATACGAGTCGCTCTGGTTCTTCGCCGGGAATGTCCCCTCGTTGACCGAGAGGATGATGATGTTGTCGAAGTCGAGGGCCCTGGTCTCGAGCGGCCCCATTATCTGCAGGCCGTGGAGCGGCTCGCCCCGGAAGGGCACGTTGAGCCGGGCTGTCATCTGCCGCAGGAAGTGGAAATAGGTCTCGAGCTTGTCGAGATATGGTATGCGCAGGTCGCGGATATGACTGACTGCCTTATAGTAGCCGTAAGCAAACTCTTTCTCCAGGTCCGATATGCTCCCGGCCAGCAGTTCGATGACGTGCAGCTGCCAGGCGAACGCGTCGCCCACGCTGTCGACAGGCTTGAAGATGGAGCACAGAAGATCCTGCTGCGTCTCTTCGAAGAGAGCGGCCGGCACCTGGACAAGGTTGTTCAGGTTGATGCGAGTCTGCAGTTCCTTGACAGTATCGCCGCAGGCATTCAGCACGAAGGGATGCGAAAGGATCGCCGTTACGTCCTTGTGGTAGAAAGTAGTCTGGCCGCCGCGGATCCTCTTGTTCAGCTGCAGCGGACCGAGGGAGGACATCAGGGCCGCGAACGCGCTGTTCGAAAGGCCGTAGCCCATCGTCACGTTGATCTTGCTGATTTCTTCCAGCACGGAATTGAGCAGCGGCATCAGCAACGATTCGTCCGGAAGCACTATGGCCGTCGAATCCTGGTCCATTGTGCGCAGGCAGTCTGCCACCTTCTTCGCCTGCCCTGTCGCAGACGGAACGCTGACCACCTCGACCTGAGGATAATCTGCCGCGCTGTCATCGAGCTGGTACAACGACGGATAGTCCGACTCGTAAGACGAGATGAAAAGCGACGCCTTGTTGTCCTTGTCCCGCAGCAGCTTGCCTTTGAAATCCCAGTAGAAATCGCCTTTGCCGGAGTTCCTCACATAGGAGAACAGGACCTTCTCGCATTCGCTGAGGGCATTGTGACCCACGAAGACTATCCTCTCGTAGCCGGACAGCACCTCGTCAATGGTGCCGTCACGGTCTTTTACCATTTCGGCCACCGCCCTGGCCATCATCCCGTCGTATGCCATTCCCCGTCCTGCGAGGTCCTCCCTGAAAGCATCGTACAGAGGGGCGAGGATATTCCAGATCTGCAGGAAGCGGGTCTTGCCGGGCTTCTCTGAATATCTGTCGAGGGTTATCCGCCAGAAATTGCGGATAGCTTCTTTCTGCGTCTCGCTCAGGTAGTCATAATCTGCCGATATGCTCTCAAGGTCCCTTACGTTTGAGAACAGGTCGTGGGCGTCGACCATATACTGGTCGATGTCGTTGAAGTCAGAAAGGAGAGTGTCAGCCTTGTAGACGAATTCGTCAAAGCTGTCGCACACGAGCCCTTCGCTGCGGCCGAGGTCGAGATAATGCTTGTAGAGTATGGCCACCAGCTCAATCTTGTCCGCCCTGGCATAAGGGGACAGCTTGTCGAGCAACTCGCTAATGGTCAGCAGTTCGGGCGAGAAGATCGGAGCGTCGCTGCAAAGGCCCAGCCACTTGCGGAAATACAGACTTGAACGGCGGCTCGGGAAGACGAAACACACCTTGCCCAAGTCACCGTCATAGTCGCTTACGTAATGCTTCGCGATCTGGTATAGGAAAGCATTTACCAAGTGGATCAGCGGAAATTACAGCCTTTTTGCCAGCTCTTTTGCGAGTTCTTCGTATCCGGGTTTGCCGAGGAGGGCAAACATATTTTTCTTGTAGGCCTCCACGCCCGGCTGGTTGAACGGATTGATGCCGAGTACATAGCCGCTGATGCCGCAGGCTTTCTCAAAGAAGTAGAACAGGCCGCCGAGATGGTATGCATCGAGGGTTTCGGTCTCCACGGAAATCTGGGGAACGCCGCCGTCGATGTGGGCCAGACGGGTGCCGAGCATTGCCTTTTCGTTGCAGTACTCGATCCTCTTGCCTGCGAGGTAGTTCAGTCCGTCTAGATTCTCGCCGTCTGAAGGGATTTCAACCTTGCGGGCAGGATTCTTGACGCTGACGACGGTCTCGAACATAACCCTCTCTCCTTCCTGGACGTACTGGCCCATTGAATGGAGGTCTGTAGTATAGCTGACCGATGCGGGGAACAGGCCCTTGCCGTCCTTGCCCTCGCTCTCGCCGAAGAGCTGTTTCCACCACTCGCTGAAGTAAACGAGCTTGGGATTGTAGTTGACCAGCAGTTCGACTTTCTTGCCTTCGTCGTACATACAGTTTCTTGCGGCAGCATACTGGATGGCGGGGTTGTCCTTCGACTTGCGGCTGCAGAGGGCCTCCATATCACGGGCACCTGCCAGCAGGGCGTCAATGTCGAAGCCGGCAGCTGCGATGGGCACCAGGCCGACCGGAGTCAGCACTGAATAGCGGCCTCCGATGTTGTCTTCGATGACGAATGACTTGTAGCCCTCGCTGGTAGCCAGGGTCTTGAGAGCGCCGCGGGCCTTGTCGGTCACAGCCACTATCCTCTCGGCAGCTTCCTTCTTGCCGTATTTCTCCTCGATGAAGCTCTTCACGATCCTGAAGGCGACGGCAGGCTCGGTAGTGGTTCCTGACTTGGAAATCACTACTGCAGCGACGTTGCGCATCTCCATAAGGTCAACAAGGTCGGCCATATAATCCTCGCTCAGGGTATTGCCTGCGAAGACAACCTGCACCGGTTCCTTGTCCACATTGACGGAGAAGTTGTGGGACAGGGCGGCGATGGCGGCTTTGGCGCCGAGATATGAACCTCCGATGCCGATAGCTACGACCAGGTTGACTTTCTTGTCGAGCCAGCTCTTCGCTACGGCCTTGCAGTCGTCGATGAGCTGCTGAGGCATCTCAGACGGAAGGTGGTTCCAGCCGAGGAAATCGTTACCTGCGCCTTGTGCGCTTTCAAGAACGTCATAGGCCTCCAGGGCCTTCTCCAGATACTGCTCTCTTTTTGCTTCAAAAGACTTGCAGCCAGTTAAATCTATTTTGATCATTATTGTCTGTTTATGATTATATACTTTGCTATGTCTGTATTCTTACAAATATATCAATTCTTCCTTCAAAAATCAATATCGAGAGAGACGGGACAATGGTCGGAACCTTCGAGGTCGGCGTGGATCGCAGCGTCTTTCATACGGCCGGCAATATTCTCCGATACTATGAAATAGTCGATCCTCCAGCCTACGTTCCTCTCGCGGGCGCGCATACGGTAGCTCCACCAGGAATAGGCGTCCCTGGCGTCGGGGTAGAAATGGCGGAAGGAATCGACGAAACCGGCCGACAGAAGCTCGCTCATCTTCTGCCTCTCCTGGTCCGTAAAGCCGGGGTTGTCGTGGTTCGTCGAAGGGTTCTTGAGGTCTATCTCCTCGTGCGCCACGTTCAGGTCGCCGCAGAGGATCACTCCCTTGGTGGCTGAGAGTTTCCGCAGGTATTCCCTCATAGCGTCTTCCCACTGCATACGGTAATCGAGTCTGCGCAGCCCGTCCTGGGAATTGGGCGTGTAGCAGCACACCAGATAGAACTCAGGCATCTCGAGAGTTATGACCCGGCCTTCCCCGTCGTGTTCTTCCATTCCCAGCCCGTATGTCACCGAAAGCGGGGTGTGCCGAGTGTAGATTGCTGTGCCGCTGTAGCCCTTTTTCTCGGCATAGTTCCAGAAGCTCTGGTAGCCCAGGTATTGCAAATCCAACTGTCCGGCCTGCAGTTTTGTCTCCTGCAGACAGAAGAAATCAGCGTCAAGAGCCTCGAAGGCTGCGTCGAAAGCCCCTTTGGAATAGCAGGCTCTCAATCCGTTGACGTTCCAAGATACTAACCTCATGATATGTTCGAATAGTCTTTTATTTCTGTCTTAAGTCTCGCAAGGTTCGCCGCGAGTATCCTGTTCCCCGGCGCGCTGAGCAGCGGGTCGTTCTCAAGCACCCTGGCCGCAGTCTCACGGGCGTCGACCAGCACGGGATTGTCCTTTGCCAGGTCTGCTATGTGCAGGTCGATGGCCAGGCCGCTCTGCCGCGTGCCTTCGAAGTCGCCGGGACCGCGCATACGCAGGTCGGCCTCTGCCAGTTCGAAACCGTCGGTCGTGCGGCACATTATCTCTATGCGCTGACGCGACTCCTTGCTGAGCTTGTAACCGGTCATAAGTATGCAGTAGGATTCAGCGGAGCCTCGGCCCACCCTTCCGCGCAGTTGGTGGAGCTGGCTCAGTCCGAAACGCTCGGCGCTCTCGATGACCATCACGGAGGCATTAGGAATATCAACCCCCACCTCTATCACCGAGGTGGCCACGAGTATGTTGGCTTTGCCTTCTACGAACAGCGCCATATCGTGCGCCTTGTTCTCATTGGTCTGCTTGCCGTGGACGACAGCCGTAACGTACTGGGGCGGCTTGAACTCTTCGGTAATGGCCAGGTAGCCCGACTCCAGGTTTTCATAGTCCATCTTCTCCGACTCTTTGATGAGCGGATAGACCACGAACACCTGCCGGCCCTGGGCAATCTGCCTGCGCATAAAATCATATACCTGCTTGCGGTGGTTCTCGCCCACGTGCTTCGTCACCACGGGCTTCCGGCCCGGCGGAAGCTCGTCTATCACCGAAATATCCAGGTCGCCGAAAAGGGTCATAGCCAGAGTCCTCGGAATAGGCGTGGCCGTCATCACCAGAATATGCGGGACAGTCTCGGCCTTGGACCAGAGCTTTGAGCGCTGCTCTACTCCGAAACGGTGCTGCTCGTCGATTACCGCCAGCCCGAGCGCAGCGAACTTCACCTTGTCTTCGATGAGGGCGTGAGTGCCGAACACCAGGTTTATGCTGCCGTCTTCAAGGCCTGCGTAAATCTCCCTGCGTTCCTTGGCCTTGGTGCTGCCGGTCAGCAGGGCGCATCTGACCTTGGATGTGTCGACAAACTTGCCCACGCCGCGGTAATGCTGACCTGCAAGGACCTCTGTCGGCGCCATAATGCAGGCCTGATAGCCGTTGTCGATGGCCTGCATCGCAGACAATATCGCCACCAGCGTCTTGCCGCTGCCGACATCGCCTTCGAGCAGGCGGTTCATCTGCCGGCCGCTCGTGACATCGGCCCTTATCTCCTTGAGCACCCGCTTCTGGGCTCCTGTCAGGGGGAATTTCAGATTATTGTAAGTGTCGTTGAATGCATCACCGAGCCGTTTGAACACCAACCCGTTCGAAGCCCTCATACGGACGTTCTTCTGTTTGAGCAGGGACAGCTGCAGATAGAACAGTTCCTCGAACTTCAGACGGTGCTGGGCTC
>JAFXPV010000091.1 GCA_017527625.1 Bacteroidales bacterium
CGATGCGATGCGGCGTTCCGCCAGGGTGCGGAGGTCGACTTCGCGCTGGAGCAGCGCCTGCTCGTCGGCCCAGAGCGGCCCGAGGCCGTCGAGACCTCGGAGGTGCGTGATGTCGAGCCAGTCCTCGAACTCCACGGGGCCGGCATAGCCGAGCTTCTCTTCGGTCAGAGCTCTTGTGTCGATGATGTCAGCCCTCTCGAGGATGCCCTCCCAGTATTCCAGTACTTCATCGAAGTGGAGGCGAATCTCGTAGCGCCGTGCTCCGCCGTCGTAGATGATGCACTTCTCCAGCAGGGCGTCGGGATGGTCCACGATGAATCGGCGGAACTCCGGCGTTACAACGCCTCCCTTCCAGCCGAAGTCGATGTTCGGCACGTTGATGCCGCTCACGCCCTTGTCCGCATAGACAGTGAACGCTCCTTCGAAGAATATGCAGTCGATGCCCTCGAAGCCGGGGTAGAGAGCCTTGAGCTGTTCTGCCATAGACTCGATGAGCTTGAAGGCGCGGGTGCCTCCGATGGTGAAGAAGACCACGCGGCGGATGCTGCCGCCAGCCTCCTCGAACCGCTTCAACAGATGGTCGAAGCAGTAGCGGAAGGTATCTCCTGTAGCCAAGATGTCGCCGATGGCCAGAACGCAGTTACGGGTGGGACGGATTTTGTCATACTTGATCTCGAGCCCCTTTATGATGTGGTTCTCTATGACACGCTCGCACGAGACGAAATTGATCTCCCGAACCTTCATTCCGCAGCGCGCCGCTGCCTCCTCAAGAGGGTAGTTGAGCCCGCCGCGCAGGATGGTGAAAAGGTCGAGATTCTCGCCGAGGCCGTTGGAGCAAAGGTAGCTCAGGGAGTCCGCCATCTCATCCAGAAGAGCGGTGTAGCAGTGGAAACCCACTACTTTCGGAAAAGCTTCCAACGAACGGCTGCCGGGGCCGCTGACCAGATAGTAACAGTTATGCAGATTCGGAACGTGCAGCTCGTACAAGCTGGTGCTGCCGGGAATTTCGACCGGCTGCAGATACGCTCCATCAAGGTTTTCAAACATTATATCCCGATTAGAATTAACCGGGATATAAAGTTAGAAAAGAGGGTGTTAAAATGCCGTTATCGTGACAATTAGATATCCCCAAGATATCCACATTGCCGCAGGCGCTTCCAGAGGTCTATTTCAGCAACTTGATGAAGTAGCCTCCCACGACGCTTCTGGCCTTGAAGCCGCGGTAGTTCGGCTTGTCGGTGTAGACCCAGTCGGACATCGGCACGCGGTCGACAGTCTCGTTCATAAAGCTCCACATAGGGTCGATGAAGGTCTCGAAAGTGGCCTTGTCGGCAGCCATCGTGGCGGTCCACATTATCCAGTCGGTCTTGGTGTAGGTCTCTCGGTTGTCGAGCGGCAGGCCATACTTGTTGAAGCGTGAAGGGTAGTAGGCGATTTCCTTGGCAGCGACTTCCTTCGGGAAGATGTCCAGGCCGAGGAGTTCGTCCCAGACAAGGTTGTATTTCTGGCTCCAGGTGCCGGGCTTGTCGAAGGTCAGGCGGTAGTGGTCTCCGTCGTCGGCAATCTTCATCCACTCGGCAGCCATCTGTCGGGCGGCTGCGGTGTATTCGTCGGCAATGTCCTTCTTGCCCAGCAGTCCGGCCATATAGCCGTAAGAGGCAACACCGAGGATGGCCTTGATGGAGAGGTTGGCATTGTGGGCGAAGTGGCCTGCGAAATCATCGGTGCAGAGCTGGTTCTCGGGGTCGAGACCGAACTCCCTGAGGTAGTTGGCCCAGGTGGTCAGTGTCTCCCAGTGCAGGGCTGCATATTCGGTCGATTTCTCATACTTGCATATTGCTGCCGTGGCAGTGATCATATTGCCGGCTTCCTCCACGGGCATATCGCCGCCGTAGGTCTGGCCGTTGGCGAGAGGGTAGGTTCCCACGTCGTGGGCCGGGAAAGGCTTGGTCCATTTCCCGCTCTCTGAGTAGTAGTAGATATGGTTCAGGAGATATTCCACGAACTTCGGATTGTAACGCAGGAACACGGGGATAGAAGGGTAGGTCACATCCACGGTGCCGATGGAACCGTTGGAGTTGTTCTCCTTCGAGAGCCACAGCAGGTATCCACCGGGGGCCTGCACCAGCTTGTGGGCGTGGAGGCTCTGGCGGTACGCGAGGGCGCAGAGCTCGGCGTACTTGCGGCCGCCGGCCTTCTCTGTCTCGGCCATAAGGCTGCGGTCGAAAGCGTCGCAGCACTTCATCAGGGCGGCGTAGTCGCGCTCTGCAGCGGCAAACATATCGAAGATGGTCTTGTCTCCGTTGCGGTTCCAGTAGGGACGCAGGTTTTCGCCGAAATACTGGATTGAATAGACGTCATCGTAGCCTATCAGCACGTGGCCTTCCTTGCCGGCCTCGATGCTCTGGATGATGGCCATACGGCCTTCGGTGTCGTCACCTTTCTTTATTGTGAGGTCGCTGCCGTCGATGAAGGCCTGGCGCAGCTGCTTGCCAGTGCCGATGCCGGCCTTGCCTCCGTCGGCGCTCATATAGAACCAGCCCCAGTCGATGCGGCGGTCGTCACCCTTCTTGGCAAGGATGTTCTGCGAAGTGCTTCCGGTCTTCACCCACACGCGGCCATCCTGCTCGAAAGCCTCGGAGTGCGAAGACTGCCAGGCATCGTCGAGAGCCCAGCGGGGTGATGCCTCGAGGTAGAGCTCCAGGTCGTGTTTGCCGCCGTCTTTGGCTGTGACTTTGTAGCTTATATAGTTCACCGGGCGTGACATCAGCTCCAGGTCGTCGAGCAGCAGGGGAGCGGTGAAGCTGAGCTCCAGCTCAACGGGACCGCAGCTGAAGGCATAGTGTGTGCGGGTGGCCTGCACGTCGGCATAGAGCTGCACGGCTGCATCCTCGAGTATGGTGCGGGGTTCGTTCTCCAACATAAGGCCCATATCTAGAAAAGCCAGTCCGCCGGTGTTGACGCAGTATGCTGCAAGAACGTTCCTGCCCTCGCGA
>JAFXPV010000092.1 GCA_017527625.1 Bacteroidales bacterium
CATCTGCACCAGCGGTGCCACAGTTTTTCCCCAGGCGATCGGCCTGGCTGCAACTTTCGACCAGGATATGCAGTATGACATCTACACGATGGTATCCGACGAAGCCCGCGCCCACTGGAACATCACAAACCACAACCAGATGGACAAGACAGAGGCTACAGGAGGCATCTGGAACCAGGGACTTTCATTCTGGTGCCCTAACATCAACATCTTCCGTGATCCCCGCTGGGGCCGCGGCCAGGAGACTTACGGCGAGGACCCGTACCTGACAGGTGTTATGGGAAGCGCTACCGTAAGGGGAATGCAGGGCAATGACAAGAGATATCTCAAGACCCATTCCTGTGCAAAGCACTACGCAGTCCACAGCGGTCCTGAATCAAGCCGCCACAGAGATGATATCTACGTTTCGATGCGTGACCTTTGGGAGACCTACCTCCCCGCTTTCAAGGAGCTGGTAACCAAAGCAGACGTGCAGGAAGTAATGTGCGCCTACAACCGCTACGAGGGTGAACCTTGCTGCGGCAGCGACAGGCTTCTGGTCGACATCCTGCGCGACAAATGGCAGTACAAACATCTCGTGGTTTCAGACTGCGGAGCCATCAACAACTTCTACACGAAGGGACAGCACGAGACACATCCCGATGCGGCTACGGCCAGCGTCGACGGTGTCCTCTCAGGCACTGATATCGAGTGCGGAACCAGCTACAAGGCGCTCAAGACCGCTCTTGCCGACGGCCTCATCAAAGAGAGCGACTTGGACGTCAGCCTGCGCCGCATATTCACCAGCCGCTTCGAACTCGGTCTCCACGACCCTGAGTCTATGGATCCCTGGGCCAACCTCGGCGCTGACGACATCAGCAGCCCCGAACATACTGCAATGGCACAGAGGGCAGCCCGCGAAGCTATGGTCCTTCTCAAGAACGACGGCATCCTCCCTCTGTCAAAGAACACCAAAACCATCGCTGTCGTAGGTCCCAACGCTGACAATGCCGGTATGCAGAACGGCAACTACAGCGGCACGCCTACCGCAGCCAACACCCTCTCTATCCTGAACGCCCTCAAGAAGGCAGTCCCCGGAGCCGACATCATCTATGAAAAAGGCTGCGAACTGGCAGATCCTTATCTGACTCTCGACCATATGGCAGACATCAACGGCGGCAAGGGCCTCCACGGTGAGTATTTCAACAATACCGCTATGAGCGGAGCTCCGGTTGCAACTGCTGACTATACAGCCCTCAACCTCCGCACTTCAGGCAACTACCGTTTCGCTCCCGGCGTTGAGATGACCAACTTCTCTGCCCGTTATACCGGAACATTCGTTGCCGACTTCACAGGTGATATGAACTACAGCATCCGCGGCAACGACACTTGGAAATTCACCGTGAACGGCAAAACCGTAGCCGAGCAGAAAGAAGCCACCAACGTGCGTTATGGCCGCGGTATGGTTCCGCAGACTTCATTCCCTGTTGTGAAGGGCCGCACCTACACTATCGCCATCGACTACACCAAAGGCGCCACTGGCACAGCTTACTTCGCATTCAACATCAGCCAGCGCAAGCTTCCTGACTACGACGAAATCGCAGCCAAAGTCGCATCGGCAGACGTGATCATTATGGTCGGCGGTCTTTCAGCCCAGCTGGAAGGCGAGGAAATGATGGTGACTTACGACGGTTTCAGCGGCGGCGACCGCACCAAGATCGAGCTTCCCGAGCCTCAGATCAAACTCCTCCAGGCAGTGCACTCTACCGGCAAACCTGTAGTATTTGTAAACTGCACGGGCAGCGCCATCGGTTTCGGTGCAATCGAGAACCAGTACAACGCCCTTCTGCAGGCCTGGTACGGCGGACAGGCAGCAGGTATCGCTGTGGCAGACATCCTCTTCGGCGATTACAATCCCGCAGGCCGTCTCCCCGTTACATTCTACGCCTCTACAAGCCAGCTTCCCGACTTCAAGGACTACAGTATGGCTAACCGTACTTACCGCTACTTCAACGGCAAGCCCCTCTATGCGTTCGGCTATGGCCTGAGCTATACAAACTTTGCATATGGCGACGCCAAGCTGTCAAAGAAATCAGTCAAGGCCGGCAAGGGCGTGGACATCACGGTTCCTGTCACCAATTCAGGCAAGATCGCCGGTGACGAAGTCATCCAGGTATACGTCAAGAGTCTCGACAATCCTGAAGCTCCCATCAAGGCCCTCAAGGGCTTCAAGCGCGTCAACATCGCAGCCGGAGCTACTGAGAACGTCACGATTTCTCTGGCTCCCGAAGCATTCGCATACTACAGCGCAGCAATCGACGAACTCGCTCCGATGGCCGGCAGATATCAGATTCTGTACGGCAGTTCTTCACGTGACGAAGACCTCAAGGCTATTGACTTCCAGGTTCTCTAACTGCTGTAAGCATAAAATAATAAGGGCCGCTTCTATCGAGGCGGCCTTTATTGTATTTCTCAACATATCAGTCGAGGAGGCAAAGGCCAAATATATGTAATGATTAATATAGGAATCCAAATGCCCAGAGCGGAATCTTTCGGGAAACGGATGATTCAATGCCATCGGCAGCAATGTAGGATTCCTCCTCATTACGGATTTGGTCAAATCCCTTGTCAGGTCCACCCACTTCAATCACAACTTTCTTCCCAACTCGGAAATCACCCGTCTTAAGCCCACCATATTCTACTCTATGTCCGGCAGAAGCAATCTGGTTGCAGAAGAAGGTCTCGCGGACCGTCCCGATTTCAGGAGAAGTAAGCGAGGAGAGGGTGAAGAGCAGATTGGTGTTATCCAGAAGAATCTTATCAGGTTTCTGGAGATCCGTGATAGAATCCAGATTTGTGTAAAGGCGGCGGATGAGATTGGCCTCTTCAAGATATGTAAGATACTTCAACACGGTTCTCCGTTCAATGCCTATGGTCCGTGAAAGCTTGGCAATATCCACCTCGTAAGGGAGCATAACAGACAGAACTTGGAGCAGAGCTTTTACCTTTCGCGTATTACCTACCTCTAGCCCGCGATGCTTGGGAAGCTCTGTGTCGATGATATAGTTTACGACATTCTCGACCCTTGAGGCAAAGTCTTTCCTGCTCTCCAGAAAGAAAGGGTAGTACCCATATTCAAGATAACTGCGGAAATGCTCCAGAGGATGACATTCCTCGAGGATGTGGGAACATATGGCCGACGGTTCCTGAAGAAGATTATCCAGGGAGAATGGCTCCAGACGGATACCGGCTTTGAATAGCAGGAATTCACGGAAAGACAATCCTGGCATCATCCGTTCCGAAATTCTTCGGGACAGGTCTGCCTTGCCGTCGTTAAGTTGAATAAGAGAGGATCCGCTAAGGACGATCTTCAAGTTTCGGTAAGTATCGTATATCTCCTTGACTTCCCGGCTCCAACCATCATACTTATGAACTTCGTCGATAAAAAGATGTGTTCCGCCCAGCTTAATGAATTCTTCTGCCGTCTCTACCAGCGTATGGGTAGTAAAGTAACCGGAATCCGCTGAGCAGTAAAGGGCCTTGTGGTTGCCAGAGCCAAATGTTTTCCGAATATGCTGCTGAATCAGGGTGGATTTTCCCACACCTTTCGGTCCTTTTATTATGGAAAGCCGGGCATCCCAATCTATCTTTTCTTCAAAATCCCGGATATAATCCATCGGAACATCCCGTATAATCTGATCGTGTCTGGCAAAGAGTTTTTCCATTTATTATTTCTATTTGATGCAAATATAGTTAATGTTTCCTATAAAACACAGATTTCTTTATAAAATGTGCTTTATAAAACACATATACAACACATAACAGCAAAAATAGTAAGGGCCGCTTCTTTCGAGGCGGCCTTTATTATTAGCCCTTCAGGCTGTCTATTTCCGCATATTTGTCGAGGATTGAACGGGCGATCTTGAGCAGTTGCTCGCCCTTTTCGGTGAGGATGATGCTTTTGTCATAACGGACGAAAAGCGCGCAGCCGAGCTCTTCTTCAAGTTTCGCGATATGCTTTGAGACTGCGGGCTGGCTTATGCCGAGCGCGGCGGCGGCCTTGCTGAAGTTGAGACACTCAGCGGCTTCGCAGAATACTTTCAGGCGGTTGTCTGTCATAACAGTCCCAAAGTTAGCGATTTATTTGGTAATTAAGATTAAAGTTGTATCTTTGCAGCCCCTTTGGAAAACCCAGAGGGGCTTTAACTAATAATCAAATAATTAAGAAAATGTTTAATCAGTACGAAACCGTTTTCATCGCAACTCCCGTTTTGTCTGAAAGCCAGATGAAGGAAGCGGTTGCTAAGTACATCGACCTTATCAAGGCCAACAACGGCGAGGTCGTGTATGAAGAGGACTGGGGCCTGCGCAAGCTCGCTTACCCTATCCAGAAGAAGACCACAGGTTTTTATCACTTGATCGAGTTCAAGGCTGAACCTGCATTTGTTGACACATTGGAAACCCAGTACAGGCGTGATGAGCGCATCATCCGCTTCCAGACTGTGGCTATGGACAAACACGCAGTGGCTTACGCTGAGCGCCGTCGCGCAAAGAAAGCCAACGCAACTGTTGAACAACCTGTAAACACGGAGGAATAATATTATGGCACAGGACGATATCAGATATCTCAATCCCCCGACAGTCGAGGTTAGAAAGAAAAAATACTGCCGCTTCAAAAAAGCCGGTATCAAGTATGTAGATTACAAGGATCCTGAGTTTCTCAAGAAATTCCTCAACGAGCAGGGCAAGATCCTTCCCCGCCGTATCACCGGTACTTCTCTGAAATTCCAGCGCAAAGTGGCCCAGGCCATCAAGAGAGCCCGCCATCTTGCACTTCTTCCTTACGTTACTGACCTTTTGAAATAGGAGGCTGCACTATGGAAATCATTCTTAAACAAGACATCAAGAACCTCGGTCTGAAAGACGACATCGTAAAGGTTAAAAACGGTTACGCAGCCAATTATCTCATCCCTCAGGGAATGGCTATTATGGCTACCCCTTCTGCGAAGAAGGTTCACGCCGAGAATCTCCGTCAGCGCGCTCACAAAGAGGCTAAGCTCGTTGCAGACGCTGAAGCTCTCGCCGCCAAACTCGAAGGCCTCACCGTAAAAGTTCCTGCAAAGGTCAGCTCAAACGGCAAGGTATTCGGTTCAGTAGGCAACATCCAGGTTGCAGATGCTCTCGCAGCTATGGGTTTCGAAATTGACCGCAAGGACATCGATATGGACGCCATCAAGGAAGTCGGTGTTTACGACGTAGCTGTTAAATGCTATCGCAACGTGAAGGCTACCCTCAAGGTTGAGGTTGCCGGCGAAAACGCTGCTGAAGAGTCAGCAGATCAGAAGGCTGAATAAGCAGTCGGAATCTGTTGAACCATATCATACCGCTGACCGGATTCTGACAATCCGGTCAGTTTTTTTTATAAATTTGAAGTATGGAAAGGAAATTCAAGATAAAGGTTCACGATTCTGTGAAAGACTACACAATGATGATTGTAGGCTGTTTCCTTTATTCTTTCGGTGCCGTGCTTTTTGTCGAGCCTTATGGCTTTGCGCCGGGAGGAACCTACGGTCTGGCTATGGTGTTCCACCATCTTTGGGGATGGCGTACAGAGGTTGCTGCATTATGTATGGATATACCTCTGCTGATAATAGGTTCCATCATCCTGGGGGCGAAGTTCGGCATCAAGACGCTTATCTGCACGATATTGCTGCCGCTCTTTATGCTCCTTGTCCATACAGTCTATGGATTTGACGCCCTGCTCGATCCTGGACTGACCAATTTCTCGGATATGCATCAGCAGATGCTGTCTTCCGTGTTCGGCGGCGTCATCTATGGCGTAGGACTCGGTATGGTTTACCGTACCGGCACCACTACCGGAGGCTCTGACGTCATAAATATGATAGTGAGAAAGTACTTCCATATCTCTATGGGTACCGCCTCGATAATAGTCGACGGCCTCATAACTCTGTCGACAGTACTTGCCTTCGGCGACTGGACCCTTCCGATGTATTCCTGGGTGATCATCTTCGTCGCTGCCGTAATCCAGGACCGCGTGATGCAGGGCGCTCCTTCCAAGACGATGATGATAATCACGTCAAAAGTGGACGAGGTGAGGGACTACATCATCGAGGAGATGGGCCGCGGCGCGACCCTTATCCCGGGCACCGGCCTTTATGCCGGCAAGCAGCGCGACATTATCTATGTCGTGGTGAGCAGCCGTGAGGTTATACAGCTCCGCAAGCTCATCGCCGAGATAGACCCGAAGGCCTTCATCAATGTCATCAACAGTTCGGAGATTCTGGGAGAGGGCTTCCACAGCATCCACCTGCAGTAGCTCCGGCTAAGATCCGTTGACTATTCCTGCAAGCATTCCGCAGGCGGCGAGGATATCCTCACCGCGGGATGCACGTATGGTGGTGGTGATGCCTGCCTTCTGGAGCCTTTGTTCAAACAGTTCCATCACAGCAGGGGGGCAGGTGGCCAGGTCGCTGTCCGGAATCTTGTGGAAGCGGATAAGGTTGACCCTGCAAGGGATGCCTTTCAGCAGGGATATCACGCCGTCGGCGTGACGCTTGTCGTCGTTGACTCCTGCAAACATCGTGTATTCGAAGCTGACACGTCGCTGTCCGCTGAAGTCGTATTTCTTGATGAGGGCTATGACGTTCCGGATGTCGTGCCTGTGCTGGGCGGGCATCAGTTCTTCCCTTTCGTCAGGGAAAGGATTGTGGAGGCTGACGGCCAGGTGGCACCTGGTGCTGTCGAGGAATTCTTTCAGAGTGCCGGTGATGCCTATGGTCGAAAGCGTAATGCGCTTCGGGCTCCAGGCGAAGCCCCAGTCGGCGGTGAGCACTTCTATCGCCCGGCTGACGTTTTCCCAGTTGTCCAGCGGCTCGCCCATACCCATAAACACTGCGTTGGTCAGGGAGTCGGCTTCGTCGATGCAGATGAACTGGGACAGTATTTCAGCTGCCGTCAGGTTCCCGTGGAAGCCTTGCCTTCCGGTCATACAGAATCTGCATCCCATCTTGCAACCTGCCTGGCAGGACACGCAGACGGTGGCTCTGTCGCCGTCGGGAATCATCACAGTCTCTGTGAATCTGCCGTCCGCAGTGGGGAAGGTGTACTTCTTGGTGCCGTCGGAGGAGGTGATGCAGCCGGCAGGAGCGCTGGCTGCGACTTCGCAGGTCTGCGAAAGTTTCTCCCTCGCCACCTTGGACAGATTCGTCATTTCGGCGATGTCCCTGACTTTCTTTTTATAGAGCCAGTCTGCCATCTGTTTTGCGGCGAAACGGGGCAGTCCCTGCGCGTTGCACAAGGCTTCAAGCTCAGCCAGAGTCATTCCCAGAAGTGCGGTTTTCATAGTCAATATGTGTTGTGCAAAAGTATGAAAAAGATTAAATTTGCGAGAAGAACATCAGCGGTTTATTAACACTTAACAATCATCATTATGGCTAAAGAAGACGAAAACAAACAAGCCGAACCCAACCTGGAGAAGCTCAAGGCTCTGCAGGCGACCATCTCCAAAATCGAGAAGGATTACGGCAAAGGGACAATCATGAAATTGGGAGATCAGCCTGATTGTTCAGTTTCAACAATCGCTTCGGGCTCTATCGGGCTCGACCACGCTCTCGGCATCGGAGGTTATCCTCGCGGGCGCGTCATCGAAATCTACGGTCCGGAATCCAGCGGTAAGACCACTCTCGCGATCCACGCGATTGCAGAGGCCCAGAAGACTGGCGGCATAGCTGCCATCATCGACGCCGAGCACGCTTTCGACCGCACCTACGCCAAAAATCTCGGCGTCAATGTAGACACGCTGCTCATCTCTCAGCCTGACAACGGCGAGCAGGCTCTTGAGATTGCGGACAACCTCATCCGCAGCGGCGCCATCGACATCATCGTAATCGACTCTGTGGCTGCCCTGACTCCGAAAGCCGAGATAGAAGGGGAGATGGGCGACAGCAAGGTCGGCCTTCAGGCCCGCCTGATGAGCCAGGCCCTGCGCAAGCTCACTGCCAACATTTCCCGCACCAACACCTGCTGCATCTTCATCAACCAGCTGCGCGAGAAGATAGGCATTATGTTCGGAAATCCCGAGACCACGACCGGCGGCAACGCCCTCAAGTTCTACGCCTCAGTCCGTATCGACGTGCGCAAGATAGGCCAGCTCAAGGACGGTGACGATGCCACCGGCAGCCGCACCCGTGTCAAGATCGTCAAGAACAAGATGGCCCCGCCTTTCCGCAAGGCAGAATTCGATATCGTGTACGGCGAAGGTATTTCCAAGATCGGTGAAATCATCGACCTCGGTGTCGAGTTCAACATTATCAACAAGGCCGGCAGCTGGTTCAGCTATGGCGAGACCAAGATCGGCCAGGGCCGTGACGCCGTCAAACAGATGCTCCAGGACAACCCTCAGCTCGCAGACGAGATCGAGGCCAAGATCCGTGAAGTCCTCACACAAATTAAAGATTAAGTTTTTACAATGGATATCGTTCTCAGCGGTATACGCCCCACCGGCCATCTTCATCTGGGCAACTACTTCGGGGCGCTGCGCAATTTTGTCAAGATTCAGGAGACGCACAAGTGCTTTTTCTTCATAGCCGACCTGCATTCCCTGACTACACACCCCCATCCTGCAGATTTCCACGAAGGAGTCCGCATCATATTGTCTGAATATCTCGCTGCCGGCCTCGATCCCGAAAAGTGTGCGCTCTACGTGCAGAGCGACGTGCCGGAGGTGTCCGAGCTCTACGTCCTGCTGAATATGCTTGCATACAAAGGCGAGATGGAACGCACGGCTTCCTTCAAGGACAAGGTGCGCCTCCAGCCCGACAATGTCAACACAGGCCTGCTTACCTATCCCGTCCTGATGGCTTCCGACATCCTCATCCACCGTTCGAAATACGTCCCGGTGGGCAAGGATCAGGAGCAGCACCTCGAGATAGCCCGTCTGCTGGCCCGCCGTTTCAATCATATGTACGGCGTCGACGTGTTCCCCGAGCCCCAGGCTTTCAATTTCGGCGATGACCTCATCAAGGTTCCCGGACTTGACGGCAGCGGCAAGATGGGAAAGAGCGAAGGCAACGGCGTGTACCTCTATGAGGACGACAAATCCATTACCAAGAAAGTGATGAGAGCTGTCACCGACAGCGGTCCGACTGAGCCGAACTCAAAGAAGCCGGAGGTTATCGAGAACCTCTTCACCCTGATGAGGCTGGTAAGCGAGCCCCAGACCGTAGCTTTCTTTGAAGAGAAGTGGAACGACTGCTCGATCCGTTACGGTGATATGAAGAAGCAGCTGGCAGCCGATATCTGTGCAACCGTCGCGCCCATAAGGGAAAGGATCGACTCGATATACAATGACGCCGACTATCTGCACCGCGTGACCGCAATGGGACGCGAGAAGGCCCGTGCTTCTGCGGCCGCCACCCTGCAGCTCGCCCGCGATGCTGTCGGCTTCAAACCGTTCTAGCAATCATAAACACTAAATACTATGGCTGAAACTTCTACTAAAGAGTCAAAAGGCTTCTATAAGTTGTCCTGGGGTCAAAGGATTGGCTTTGGCGCCGGTGATATGGCTCAGAATCTTGTCTACCAGACCATAAGCATCTGGTTGCTCTTCTTCTACACAAACGTGTTCGGACTCAAGCCCGGAGCTGCGGCATTGATGTTTCTCATCGTCCGCCTGGTGGACGTCCTTTGGGATCCCGTAGTCGGCACCATCGTGGACAAACGTAATCCCAAGTGGGGCAAATATCGTTCTTGGCTTATTCTCGGCGGTATTCCGCTTGTCGGCCTGGCCATCCTCTGCTTCTGGAACGGTTTCAGCGGCTCGCTGCTTTATGCCTATATCACCTACGTCGGAATGTCGATGTGCTACACTCTCGTGAATGTGCCTTACGGCGCATTGAACGCTTCGTTGACCCGCGATACCAACGAGATTACCATCCTGACATCCACCCGTATGTTTATGGCAAACCTCGGAGCCCTGTGCGTGAAGTCTCTCCCGATCATCATAGCTATCTTCGCCCCGAAGGTTCTCGATCCTGCCACGGGCAAGATGACGGCTGTCTACAATACTCCGGAAGCCGCTCCCGCCTGGTTCATTACGATGACGATCTTTGCCCTCGCCGGTCTCGCCCTGCTGTTCTTCTGCTTCGCGAAATGTAAAGAGAGGGTCGTTATGGACGAGAAAGAGTCAGCCAATGTCAAGGTCAGCGACCTGTGGATGGAGTTCGGCCGCAACAAGCCCCTGCGTATAGTTGCCTTCTTCTTCATCACCGCCTTTGCAATGATGAGCGTCAGCAACGCCGCAGACGCATACTTTATGACTTTCAATGTGGGTGCAACTCCGCTGCTCACCACCCTGTTTATGTGGCTCGGTACGATTCCGGCATTCATTTTTATGCCCCTCGTTCCCGCCATCAAGCGTAAGATCGGCAAGAAAGGTATGTTCTACCTCTTCCTTGGTGTTGCCATCCTCGGTATGATGATGATGTACACCTTCGTGTCCATCCCCGCCACCAAGAGCAACTTCGTGCTGCTGTGCATCGCCCAGTTCGTCAAGTCCACAGGTATCATCACCGCTACCGGTTATATGTGGGCCCTCGTTCCTGAGGTTATCTCCTATGGAGAATATACTACAGGCAAGCGCATCGCCGGCATCGTAAACGCTCTTACCGGCATCTTCTTCAAGGCTGGTATGGCCCTCGGAGGCGTTGTTCCCGGTCTCGTACTCGCGTGGGTAGGTTTCAATGCAGATGCTGCCCAGCAGACTCCCCTGGCCCTCCAGGGTATCCTCTGGCTCGTCTGCGTCATCCCTGCCATCCTTCTCCTCCTCGCTATCTTCATCATCAGCAAGTATGAACTCAGCGATGAGCGTATGGACCAGATCAACAAAGAAATCGAAGCCCGCCACGCTTAAGCTGACTGGCTTGTTTATAATACGAACTGCGGACCGGCAACCGGTCCGCAGTTTTTTGTATAAGGAGATGGCAGGATATCTATCTCGAGCCGCCGCCGTGGCCGCCGCCGAAGCCGCCGCCACCGCCTCCGAACGAGATGGAGCCGCCTCCACCTGATGAACGCCTTGCCTGCGCCGCTGCAGCAGCCCTTCGCTGGGCCTGGCGGTTGAGTGCAGAAGACATCATCGATGAAGAAGAATTGTCCAGATTGCGCAGGACAGTATAAGTCGTGGCGGTATCCAGCATATTGGTCTGCTTGGCATATTCCTCCATCACGGCCGGGAACAGTTTCGCGAAATTCTTGGACACCTTTTCGGCTATGCCGAGCGACGCTGCCAGAATCATATACTGCTTCCACACTCCGACTTCAGGGGCCTGACGCTCAGAGGTAAGGGTGAAGTCATTCAGGTAATTGCGAAATTCAACCGCGTGGCAGCGATCTTCCTGGCTTACCTGATTCCATAATTTACGCCCCTCGTTTTTGGCGGACGCAGGCCAGCCGGTCACACTCTGGTCGTGTTTGTACGACCACTTCTTGAATTCGTTGGCTTCGAGAAGCTGATTGTCGCCTGCAGCTTCAATGGCTGAATAGTAGACCCGTGATTCAACAGGATCATCGATATCGATAGGGTCATTTGCCTTGACAAAGCGCAGGTTCAGCCTGTCTTCCTTCTTGGGGTCTTTCTCCACAGCCACCCATCCGTCCTGGATCCATTTGAGGAAATAGGCGCTGACTACGTTCGAGAACATCTTGGCGCTGTCGGGCTTTAGCAGGTCTCCGGAAACCAGGAGGCTGTAAAGGGCTGTGGGAGAGCCATTGAGCGGAACATCGCGCCACCAGCCGTCGATCTTGTTCTGGCCGAAAACCTTCTTGTCCCAGTGCCTTCCGCTGACTTTCCAGTAAATCCTCCTGATGAGGCGGAATATGGCATACAAAATAAGGAGTGCCGGGATGCCTACGAATATAAAGATGAAAATGCCGAAGAAGATCTTATCGATGAAGGAATCACCATTATCATAGTCACTTCCCTTCATTGCCTCATCCTTGAGTTTCTCGAAAGTGCCGTCAGCCTTGACAAGAGCGGGCGAGAAAAGACCTTTGTCGAATTGCAGAAGGGCGGAGAAGAAACTACCGTATCTGAACGGCGCACTCGACTCGAAGTAGATAGCGCCGTCTTCCTCCCAGGATTCTCCTTCCATTCCGAAGCCCCAGAAACGGACGTTGCAGGAGTCTTCGCTCGCCCAGTACCAAGGCGCCTTGTCAGTCTCATTGCATATCTTTATCGAAGCGTGCTCCGGCTTGACATTCCATTCGTCATTGAGGAAATGCCAGTGGAATCCGTCACATTCGTCAAAAGACTGCACGAGGTTGTCTATGATATAACTGATGGTATAGACGTGGTCTCCATATTCGCCCTGGCCCCAGCACAATTCGATATTGCCCCCACTTTTCTCCACTATGCCGCAGCGGAAGGTCTTCTCCTCCATCGAACGGTCGGAATTCCAATGACGTCCGTCATTTTCGTATTCTTTGCCGTTCTCGAAAACGTGGAAATCGTGGATGTAGCTTTTGCCGGGATTGTCGACCGGGATATACCACTCCGTGCCGTCCACGACGGTGACATCCCATTTCTGGATGACCTGGGCGTTGCCGTTCGCGAACAGATTGACGGTGGTCTCGATGTCCCTTATCGACTGAGCTAGCGAAGGAAGAACCGTGGCGCAAGTCAGGGACAAGGCCAGCAATAATGCGATGTGCCTGCGCATATCGTTATTTCTCGGGGAACAGTTCGTCCAGAGGAACGTCTGCCTTTGATTTGTCCTCTTCCAGGTACTGTTTGGGAGCAAAGCCCAACATACCGGCAATAATGCTGCCGGGGAACATACGGGTCTGCATATTGAACTTGGTGACAGAGTCGTTGAATGTCATACGGGCCATACGGACCTGGTCCTCGTTCTTGCGATACTCCTGCTGGGCATTGTCGTAAAGCGAAATTGACTTGAGCTCAGGATATCTCTCCAAAACCACATTGAAGTTGCGGATGGCCTGGCCGAGCATGGCTTCGTTCTCATTGATCTGCTCAGTAGTAGGGTTGGCGGACTGAACCGGACGACGGGCTTCGATGGCGTCGATTATTGTCTTTGACTCCACGTCTTTGGCATATTCACGGGCAGTCTTGACCATCGTCATAAGAGCATCATAACGGGACATCTGCTGGACGTTGATCTGCTTGAGGGCATTGTTTGCGAACTCATCGAGTTTGACGAGCTTGTTCTGGACTGAAATCACCCACAGTACGAGCAGTACCACGACGGCGATAATGATAGCGAGTGTCATAGATGTAGTTTTTAGGTTGTTAATTTTAACAAATATACAGTAAAAAATCATTATCTTCGTCTAAATATGTGACTTATGTATTTCCTTAGAATTATCGCCTCACTTATGATTATGTTTGCCTTCAAACCTGCTTTTTCCAATACCGAGTGGCAATATGTGCACGAGGAATTGGTGTTGGATGCAGGCGTGATGACTACGACGACCACCTTGAAATTCATTTCCCGAACAGAAGTCGTCAAGAGCAGCCAGTCCGTTATGCCTTCCCACCCCGCGATGCATATGAATGCAGACGGGACTGTAGACACTTTGCCCGGATGGACATCCGATTGGGAAAGCCACGGCACATACAAGTACAGCAAGGGGATGCTGACAATCACCTTCGATGACGAGACGACGATGGAATTGCTGTACAAGGATAATGCTCTTGTCAGCCTGAAAAGAGAGTACGATGGGTCCGAGATGGTTTTTCACTCTGTCAAGCGATAGTTTTCGACTGATATAATTAAATCACACAACTATATGGAAACGAAATTTTATGAGACCCCGGTATGCGAGGTCGTAGAGATTAAAGCGGATTCCGCTCTGCTGCAAGGCAGTCCTTTGCAAACAACCGCAACAAGAAGCGGCTATGATACGGCCGTAGAAGAAACTTGGGAATAATATGAAAAGCATAGCCAGAATATTCGCAGCGGTCTGCCTTCTGACCGTCTTCTCCTGCGCCAAGGAGATAGAAAACACACCCGTCGAGACACCGGACCAGAGCGCTTCAGAGGGAAGGACAACCTACACTATGACAGTGGTTGCCGAGAAGGGCGAGCCGGGCACCAAGGCACTCTCGCTTAGTGGTAAAACGCTCAACGCGACGTGGGCGACGACAGAGAACATCTATGTAACGGACATCAATCCCGAGAGCGGCAATATAGGCACAAATGCCCCAAGAAACGCCGCCTGGGCTTCCTCTCCGCTCCATCCGACGGCTAGCGGCTCTTCGGCTACGCTGACCGGCACCTTCGAGGGCATCACCATCAATCAGGGCGACCTGCTCAGGCTCCAGTTCCCCAAGGGTGGCACTATGAGCTATGAGGGGCAGAAAGGTACGCTGGAAGACATCGCCGCCAACTACGACTATGCCGTGGCCTATGTGAACGCGGGGGAGGTCGAGAATGGCAACATCACCCCGAACGGCCCTGCGAAGTTCGTCAACCAGCAGGCTATCGTCAAGTTTAAGTTCCTGGACAAGGCCGGCAACTCGCTCGATGTTTCCAAGCTCACCATCACGGCCAGCAGCGACAAACTGGTGCAGCAGAAGGCTTACAGGGATATGACCGTCTTCGTTCCCGACTATACTCTGGTGACCGATGATTGCTCCGAAGGTGTAGCCGTCGATTATAAAATTGACAATCTGTTCAATGGCAATCTGAACTTCAAATGGCAGTCCGGCCTGGGACAGAAGAAGAACGGAGCGTGGGTGGTCAGATTTCATAACTCCGAGACTCAGGTGGACGGCTATACTTTCGCCACCTGCAAAGACACCGGCACAGAAACCCCCTATTATCCGAACCGCAATCCCAAAAGCTGGGTGGTCAAGGCCGCCGGCAATTTCATAGGATATAACACGGTCGCCACTGTCACTGACGACAAGGTGATGAGGGACGAAAGTGAAAAGTGGTATTTCTACGCCTTGGAGAAAGCTGCGAGATATAACAGTTTCGGTTTTGAAATCAGCGAGAACCAGGGAGACGAATTCTTGCAGCTGGGCGAACTGTGCCTGCTCTCGTTCAACCATACCACCACGTACGGGCCCCTGACGGTTACGCCCGACAGTCCGACCAGCGAACTGACCGTAGCGCTGTGCAATGACTACGTGAACACCGTCAATAACAGTTTCCGCGATAATTATAAAATCGTAGCTATCGCCGATGATGACATATATGACTATGAGAAGTCGGAGGTGTCATTCGAGAAGGGCAAGTACTACGAAATCACGATAAAGATGAACAAGGTGGCTTCCCTGTTTTCTGTAAGCGACAACAAGAGGGTTCATTTCGCTCCCGGCAACCTGTATTGGAGTTACGGAGAATGGAGGATGTATGCCAATGCGTGGGAATATGTCGGCAATGCGGCTAACAACAACAATCCCACCGCGACAGAAGGCAGCCGTCTTGACCTCTTCTGCTGGGGCGCTACCGGTCTCAACGGAGTGGCCCCCAACACGGAGAGCACTTTCTTGGTCGATAATGTCAACCTCGCGGGCAACAATGACTGGGGCAACGTCGATCTTGCGTACAATCCGACAGGGATGACAGGCTGGCGCACGCTGAGCAACGCCGAGTGGTTCTACCTGATCAATACCCGCCAAAATGCCCGGTCGAAGATGGGCTTTGCGACCATTACCCACGACAACGGCCTGGCCACCTGTGGAGTGGTGCTGCTGCCCGACGGATGGATCCTGCCCGACGGATACTCGTTTACGCCCGGACTGCCCGATAGATACAGCACCAACATCTATACCAAGGATCAATGGGATAATATGGCCCTGGCCGGTGCAGTATTCTTGCCTGCGGCAGGCCAGCGCAGTGGAACGGTTGTCACCAATGTCGATAACCCAGGCAATCCATACTCGGATCTATACTCGGGCTATTACTGGACGTCAACGTATAGCACCTACCTGGATCAGGAAAACCCCTGTGCTTACTATGTTTGGTTCAGTGACACCGGTGGTTTCAACAACACCACCGGAACGGAAGGGTACCGCTACTATGAGGACAGACGCAGTAGAGGAAAGTCCGTCCGCCTGGTACGCGATGCAGATTAGACAGCTTCCTGCCCAATAACTCACAATTAAAAAACGGAATCTCCAAATTGGGGATTCCGTTTTTTTAGTGCCCGGAACAGGGCTCGAACCTGCACAGACTATTCGTCCACTAGTCCCTGAAACTAGCGCGTCTACCAATTCCGCCATCCGGGCTCAGGGTTGGAGTGCAAATGTAATACATTTTTTATTAAATTTGTTACTCTTGACAATAAACAAAACTTTTTATGAAACGATTCTTTTCTCTTGCAGCCGTATTCATTTTCTTCAGTGTGCTCGGCTATGGCCAGAACACACCTTTTTTTGATACCGAAGTCAACCATATCAACCGCGCTCCCATCGGAGCCACGATGCAGTTCGACAACCTTCAGACGATATCACTCGAAGGTATGTGGAAATTCGATTTCGTGGAAAACTTCGACCAGAGGCCCGTTGATTTCTACAAGACAGACTTCAATGACAAGGGTTGGGCTTCGATGCCCGTTCCCGGAATCTGGGAACTGAATGGATTCGGCGATCCGGTATACACGAACACTGGCTACGCCTGGAGGAGTTTCTTCAGGACCAATCCTCCCGAGATCCCTACGGAGCATAACCATACCGGTTCCTACAGGAAAGAAATCAACATACCTGCAGGCTGGCTCGAGAGCGGGCAGAGAGTCTTCGCCCACTTCGGCTCGGTTACATCCTGCATCACGCTTTACATCAACGGCAAGTTCGTAGGCTACAGCGAGGACAGCAAGGTAGAGGCTGAATTCGACATCACCGACTTTCTGAAGGCAGGAGACAATCTCTTCGCATTCCAGGTGCTGCGCTGGTGCGACGGAACATACCTGGAGGACCAGGATTTCTGGAGACTGACAGGTGTTGCAAGAGAATGTTACATCTATAAGAGGCCTGAGGCAAGGGTACGCACCATCGAGGTTACCCCCGTTCTGGCCAATAATTATACGAACGGCAGCCTGAACATCCGCGGAGCTGCAACCAAGGGCGTAAAGAGCATCGCCCTGGAACTGATTGACGCCACCGGCAAGAAAGTTGCCGAAGGTGCTGCGAAGATTGAAGGATTCTCCGGCAAGGACAAGACAGACTTCAGGGCAACTGCGGCTCTCGACGGAGAAAGCATCTTCACCGCAAGCATCAAGGCCGGCAAAGTCAATCTCTGGAGCGCTGAAAGCCCTTATCTGTACAAGCTGAAAGTGATCACTGCCGGCGACAACGGTTCGAAGGAAATTAGTTTTGTCAATGTAGGATTCAGGGAAGTCACCATCCGCAACGCCCAGCTGCTGGTCAACGGCAAGCCGGTCCTCATCAAAGGAACCGACCGCCACGAACTGAGCGCCACAGGCGGCTATGTCATCAGCGAGGAAGAGATGCTGCGCGACATCCGGATTTTCAAAGAACTCAATATTAACGCTGTCCGCACCAGCCACTATCCCAACGATCCGAGATGGTACGACCTGTGCGACAAATATGGAATATATGTAGTGGACGAAGGCAACATCGAATCCCACGGTATCGGCTACGGCCCGAGGACTCTGGCGAAGAATCCGATTTTCAAGACAGCCCATCTCGAGCGTGACAGCCGTATGGTAAGGCGTGACTTCAACCATCCTTCAGTCATAATATGGAGTATGGGTAACGAGGCCGGCGACGGCGACAACTTCCAGGCCTGCTACGACTGGATCAAGGCATACGATCCTTCCCGCCCCGTTCATTACGAGCGTGCCCTCGACTTCGCCAATCCCGACAATACTGTCCGCAGCGACATTTTCTGCCCTATGTATATGTCTCCAGACGACTGCGAGAAATACCTTCAGGGTGGACATCGGCTTCCTCTCATCCAGTGCGAATACGCTCACGCGATGGGCAACTCAGTCGGAAACTTCAAGGAGTACTGGGACCTGGTCCGCAAGTATCCGAACTATCAGGGCGGTTTCATCTGGGACTTCGTCAACCAGTCTTTCGCCAAGTATGACGACAACGGCAATATGATATACACTATGGCGGGCAGCTACAACAACTACGACCCGAACAGCGACCGTAACTTCAACAGCAACGGTTTTGTGACCGGCAACCGCGACTTCGCCGAGCCTGCCTACGAAATCCGCTATCAGTACCGCAATATCCTCACAACTCCGGTGGATCTCGCAAAAGGTATCGTCAACATCTATAACGAAAACTTCTTCACAGACCTGTCGAAGTATCGGCTTGTGTGGAAACTCTCCGCTGACAACAAAGTAGTTTCAGAGGGAGTTGTAAGTGACCTCAAGGCAGCTCCGCAGACAAACGTCAAGGTGACTTTGCCGTACGCCGCTGCCCTTGCCAAGGTCTCAGGTGCCGATGAAATCCTGCTTGATGTGGAATTCCGCCTCAAAGAGGCTGATGCCCTGCTTGAAGCCGGTGCCGTGGTGGCTTACGACCAGATGGCCGTCAAGGAATTTGACGCCGCAGCAGCATTCGCCGCACAGACGGCTGCTCCCAAGGCAGAAGCAGTGACCCTCGGCGAAGATTTCAATTATTACTATGCTTCGACTCCTTTCTTCAAGGCCGAATTCAGCAAGAAGACCGGCTATCTGGAGAGACTTACATATAAAGGTGTCGATTTGATCACCGACCCGCTGGAGCCGAACTTCTACCACCCGGCAACCGACAACGACAAGGGAGCTAACCTGCAGCTCAGGTATGCGTTCTGGAAGAATCCTGCAATCCAGCTTGAGAAGGTAGAGACCTCCCAGGAGGGTGGATGTGCAGTCATCACCGCCACTTTGAAGCTTGCCGAGTCTCAGCAGAGACAGGCGCCCGCAGTTGCTGCGATCGAGCTGAAATACACGGTCAATGCCGACGGTGAGATCATTGTCAATGAGAAGATGACTCCGGCAGAAGGTGCCGCACAGTCAGATATGTTCCGCTTCGGAATGAAGTTCGCTATGCCTCACCGCTTCGCCAATGTCGACTACTACGGCCTCGGCCCGTGGGAGAACTACAATGACCGTTCTTCCGGAGCGCTGGTAGGCGAATATAAGGCGAAGGTTGCGGATATGTTCAGCTATGATTACGTGAGACCCGGGGAGAGCGGCACCCGCACCGGCCTGCGCAGCTGGAAGGTTGTGGACAACACCGGCTTCGGACTGGAACTCACTGCACCTGCGTTCTTCAGCGCCTCAGCCATCAACTACCGGATGAGCGACCTTGACGTCACCGAGAAGGACTATAAGTGGCACGCCGGCGAGCTTGTGCCCCGCGCTGACACCTATGTGAACGTCGACCTCAAACAGATGGGCGTAGGTGGCATAACCTCTTGGGGCACCCTTCCTCTGGAGCCCTACAGAGTGCCTTTCGGCCAGTATGATTTCACATTTGCGATAAGAATTATCAAATAAAATTTGGTCTAACGATAAAAATCACTACCTTTGCAATCCCGAAAGGGAAAATTCCTCTTTAGCTCAGTTGGTTAGAGCACCTGACTGTTAATCAGGGGGTCCTGGGTTCAAGTCCCCGAAGAGGAGCGCAAAAAGCACCAGCAGAAATGCCGGTGCTTTTTGTTTTTTGCTATGCTTTCACTATTTTCAATCTTCAGAAATAATGGAAAGTATGAAAAAGACGACGGCGGCCAGGGCTACGGCTACCAGGTCTGGATGGGCCGCCACAATTCGTGGCGCGCAATCGGGGGGCAGAACCAGCTGATAATGGTGATTCCGGAATATGACCTGGTGGTGGCTTCGAACGGACAGATAGGTGATGAAGCCGGCTTCAACCAACTCATCTATAATTTGCTGGACGGTATGAGCGACAAGAAGCTCAAACCCAATAAAAATTTCGACCTGCAGGCTGGTGCTCGTGGACCGGGACGGACGAACTGGGAGCATACTATCTCTCCCTGTTCAACAACGGCTGCCAGGAGCGTTTCGCTTTCAATTTCACCCCCGACCGCGATGAACTCACGATCACAATCGTGGCTCCCGAACCCAGACGTCTCCAGGGCAATCCCGCCCCTGCACCGTCGACACGCAACGTCACCTTGACTGCCTCGCGCATCAAGACAACGTATTGATACTTATCCTTCCAGTATCTGCCCGGCGGCGTTTTTGGTGTCGACTTTTTCGATGATACGCTCCAGAATGCCGTCTTGAGAGAAAATGAATGTACGGCGGAGGGTCCCCAGGACTGTCTTGCCGTACATCTTTTTTTCTCCCCACGCGCCGAAGCTTTGGAGCATTGCGGTCGATGTGTCTGCCAGCAGCCTGAACGGCAGTTCGTATTTGGCCCGGAACCCGGTGTGCGACTTTGCGGAATCTTTGCTGACGCCTATGACATTGTAGCCGGCGGCAGTAAGTGCAGCATAATTGTCGCGGAAACTGCAGGCCTCGGCCGTGCAGCCCGAAGTGTTGTCCTTGGGGTAGAAGTAGATGATAGTCTTGCGGCCGTTGCCGACCAGGTCAGCCGACCTTACAATGTTGCCGTCCTGGTCCGTGACCTCGAAATCCGGCATCCTGTCTCCGATTTTCAGCATAATAGCGCTTTTTCAACAAAATTAGCAATTCAGCATTGATTTGCATAAGGAACTGTTAAGCAAGATTGCAGATATTTTTTACTAAATTTGTTAGCATCAATAACCCTGCTTTACAATTATCACAATGAAAAAATTACTTTGCACTCTTGCCCTTCTGGCTGTTGTGGCCACATCTTTTGCACAGACCGTCGAGAAAACAGAATACACTGCCTATATCGGTGAGACCACTGTCAACCACCAAGGCTCATACACCCCTGACTTCCGCTTCGACGCCACCAACAGGAAGGTGCGCAACGTCATCCTTCTGATCGGCGACGGAATGGGGCTGGCCGCCGTCAATGCCGGTATGTATGCCAACGGAGGTGAGCTGACCCTTACCAACCTGCATACCTTCGGCTTCGTGCGCACTCAGAGCGACGACAATTTCACTACTGACTCAGCAGCCTCAGGAACGGCATACGCCACCGGCCAGAAAACGACCAACGGCTTTGTCGGTATGGATCCCGGCAAGAATGCAATACCGAATATCCCCGAAATGCTCTCTCCGCGGGGCTATGCCTGCGGAGTCGTTTCTACTGATGACCTGAACGGTGCAACTCCCGCATCTTTCTACGCACATCAGGATTCCCGCAACAAAACCGATGAAATCTGGGCCGACCTTCCCTCTGCCTGCCTTGACTTCGTTTCTGCCGGCTCCACTGAAGTCTTTGCAAAACGCCCCGAAGAGACCCGCAATGCCATCGAAAAGCGCTACAATATGGTAGGCAGCCTCAGCGAAGTGGACGGAGCGGCATCTCCGGTGATGTACCTCCCGCCCAGCGTACAGCTGGCCGACCGCGGCAACTATCTTCCCGCCACCACCCGCAAAGCCATTGAATACCTCTCGAAACAGAGCAAGAAAGGCTTCTTCCTGATGGTAGAAGGCGCCCGCATCGACAAGGAAGAGCACAGCAACAACACTTACGGCTTCGTACGCGAGATGCTGGATTTTGACAAGGCCATCGAAGAAGCCATCCGCTTCGCCGAGAAAGACGGCCACACTCTGGTAATCGTCAGCGCCGACCACGAGACCGGCGGTGTCGCTCTCCGCGGCGGCGATCCCGAGAAAGGATTCATCCGTACTTCATTCGCTTCAGGCAGCCATACTCCCATCACGGTGCCGCTGTTCGCTTTCGGTCCCAAGTCACAGCAGTTCCAGTGCTTCCTTGAGAACAGCGATGTGGCCAACAAGATTATGGAGATCCTGACAGGCAAGAATCCGAACAAATAGGATACAAACTTTAACAATACAGATATGAACAGACGCGAATTCCTCAAAACAGCCGGCTTTGCTGCAGCCGGAATGGTGGCCAGCACGCACGGTATGAGCGCAGCAAGCTACAGCCGCATAATGGGAGCCAACGACAGGGTGAATGTAGCCGTGGTAGGTTACTCCGACCGTTTCAGGGGCTCTCTGCTTCCTGCCTTCCAGGCAAACTGCCAGAAGCAGAACTTCGACATCATCGGAGTGTCCGACCTGTGGAGACTCCGCAGGGAAGAAGCCAAGTCCAACCTTGAGACCAAGTTCGGTCACAACATCAGGACCTATGTGAACAATGACAAGATGTATGAAGACAAGGACATCGACGCCGTCATCATCTCTACCGCCGATTTCCAACACGCGCTCCACGCCGCCGAGGCTGCAGAAAACGGCAAGGATGCGTATGTAGAAAAGCCTTTCGCAGAGTCGATGGCTGATGCCAAAGTCGCCAAAGCTGCAATTGAGAAGGCCGGTACCATCGTGCAGATAGGCTCTCAGCGTCGCAGTGCGCCCAACTACCACGCTGCCAACGATTTCATCCGTTCAGGCAAGTTCGGCGACATAGTTATGGTCGAGATGACTTGGAATGTCAACCAGCCCGGCCGCTGGCGCCGTCCCAACGTCGTTCCTCTCCTCAAGAAAGAAGACACTGACTGGGACCGCTATCTGCTGAATCGTCCCAAACAGGAGTTCGACCCCCGCAAATACTTGGAGTTCCGTCTGTTCTGGCCGTTCTCGTCTGGTATTCCCGGCCAGTGGATGGCGCACCAGATCGATACCGTGCACTGGTTCACGGGGTACAACTACCCGCGCAGCGTAGCCGCCAACGGAGGTATCTACCTCTGGAAAGACGGCCGCACCAATTATGATACTATGACCGCAGTGCTCGACTATGGCCCGCTCGATGATCCCGGCAAGGGCTTCCAGGTAGTTTACTCTTCACGCTTCACCAATTCTGCAGGCGGCACCAAAGAGATATACTACTCAAACGGCGGAGAGCTCAACCTCGATACCAATATGGTGTCTTCAAACGGCTATCTGACCGCCCGCGAAGCGAGAAGTATGGGTATGGAAGAGAACAAACTCGAATCATTCTCCCTGTCTAATGCCGGTCCGATATCTACTGACGCAAATACCGGCGGCGACCCTATGACGACGCTGCATATGCTCAACTGGATGGAGTGCGTGCGAAGCCGCAAGCAGCCGAATGCCAACTATATGGCCGGCTACAACCATTCAATCGCCTGCCTTATGGTTACCGCAGCGCTCCGTACCCACGAGTATACAGTATTCGACGCAGCCAGCCAGGAAGTGATGGCCGGCGGCAAGGTATTCAGATATTGATCCGTATGAGACGTTTACTGCTTTTTTTGCCGGTGCTGGCTCTGGCTGTGAGCTGCAGCGCCGGCAATAAGGCTGACGTCGCCTTTACGAGGGACGATGCAGCCCGCAAGGTGGACATCACAGTCAACGGGAAGTATTTCACATCTTTGATTTATCCCGAGGATTTGGAGAAACCGGTCCTGTGGCCGATTGTATCCGCTTCGGGGAAAGAGATCACAAGAGGTTTTCCTCGCGCCCCGAGGGCATTCGAAAGCACAGACCATCCGCATCAGACCGGACTGTGGTTCAATTTCGGAAATGTAAACGGCCTCGATTTCTGGAACAATTCCTACGCTATCCCTGCCGAACGCAAGTCTGCTTACGGCTCAGTGGTCTTCGACAAGGTTGTATCTGCCCGGGACGGTAAACTTGTGACCCTTTCGAATTGGGTTGACAACGACGGAAACGTACTGATGACGGAAGAAACCACTTTTGTTTTCGACGGAACTGAGGACGAACGTTCAATTGTGAGAACTGCCAAACTCACTGCCGTAAGCCCCGTGGTGTTTGGTCAGAGCAAGGAGGGTATGCTGGGGCTGCGCGTTGACCGCGCCTTCCAGAAGCCGTCCGACAAGCCGGAGCGTTACACCGATGCGAACGGCATCGTGACGGAGGTGGCCACGGTCAACAACGAAGGTGTGTGCGGCGAGTATGTCAACAGTCTTGGTGACCGCGGTGACGACGTCTGGTCGAAGAGGGCCGAATGGACGATGCTCAACGGCACCAAGGACGGTGACGACATCTCCATACTGATCATAGACTCCAAGGGCAACCCGAACTTCCCTGCCTGGTCGCACGCCCGCGGCTACGGCCTTTTCGCCGTCAACAATATGGGCGGCCGCGAATTCGACCGCAGCCTTCCCCAGCCGGTAGAGTACAGACTCCAGCCCGGCGAAACAGTGACATTCACTTACAAAATCATAATCAAGGACAACGGCTTCCTCACGAGTGAGCAAGCCGCAGCCTTTGCGAAGGATTTCAACAAGTAAAGTGTTATATTTGTAGGCTATGAATGACGTAGATATTTTCGCCGCCTGTCTGAAGGACCTGCTGCTTGAGAACGATGTCGTGACCGTTCCCGGGCTCGGCAGTTTCCTGACACGGCTGATGCCTGCGTCGTTCTCGGATCTTGGCCGTACCATCAACCCGCCATACCGCAAACTGTCTTTCAGGACTGCTGAAACCGGTGATGCATCGCTCTTTATGGCCGCTCTTGCCGCTTCTCTTGAAGAAGGCACCGACGTCGATGCGTGGCTGAAGTCTTTCGTGGCTGGTTTCAAGGAGGCCCTTGACCGCACGAAGAGGGTGGAGCTGGCAGGCCTGGGCGCTCTCAGGGCAACTGCCCAGAACGATTATTTCTTCGTGGCTTCTGAGGATCTCGACATCTATCCCGAAGGGATGGGCCTCGAGCCAGTGACCATCAAGTCCAGCACGCTGATGGATTACGGACTGGAACTGAAGGATGAACAGCAGGACTCGCAAGCGGATTCCGAGCCCATAACTATGCTGGATCCCGAGTCAGAGTCAGAACCAGAAGCAACAACGGTGGCAGAGCCCGAGTCCGAACCTGTGGTGGAGCTTGTGGCTGAACCCTCCAGTGAGCAGGCAGCAGAGCATCAGCCTGCCATAGAACTGGAGTCCGAGCAGGAGTTGAATGTTGAAACAGAACCCGAGCCTGAGCCTGAGCCGGCTCCGGCTGAACCTGCTCCAATCGCAACACCCGCTTTAGAGCCGAAACCCCGCCGCCGCATAAAATGGTGGGCGGTAGTGCTCATCGTGCTGGCAGTGCTGCTTATCTTCCTGATACTCTCAGTCATTTTCAAAGACCAGCTTCCGTGGGGAACGGCGATAGACAGTTTCATCAACCACCTGCTCTATTCCGAAGAGGAACTGCGGCTCCTTAATTCCTGAGGCAATGATTGACAGGGCTACGGTCGACAGGATTCTCGATGCAACCCGCATCGAAGAGGTGATTGGGGATTTCGTATCGCTCAAGCGGCGAGGCGCGAACTACCTCGGCCTGTGCCCGTTCCACCAGGATAAGAATCCGTCCCTCAGCGTTTCGTCGACAAAGCAGATATTCAAATGCTTCGCCTGCGGCAAGGCCGGGACTGCGGTATCCTTCATAATGGAGCACGAGAAGATGTCGTACCCCGAGGCCCTGAAATATCTTGCGAAGAAATACGGCATCGAAGTAGTGGAGAAAGAGCAGAGCCCCGAGGAGATTGCTGCCCGCCTGAAGGGTGAAAGCCTGCTCATAGTCAACGAATATGCCCAGAAGTATTACCAGCAGCTTCTGTGGGATGCCGCCCGCACCCACCTTGTAGGCCTGAGCTATTTCAAGGAGCGCAAGTTCACCGACGACACCATACGCAAGTTCGGGCTTGGCTTCGCACCCGCGGGCGGAAAGTCCTTCGCAGCCACTGCCAAGGAAGAGGGTTACAAAGAAGAATACCTCGTCGACAGCGGACTGGTCATCAAGCGGGACGACGGCTCCCTCAGCGACCGCTTCTACGACCGCGTGATGTTTCCCATCCACTCCCTCAGCGGTCGTGTCATCGCGTTCGGAGGCCGTATCCTGACCAGCGACAAGAGCAAAGCCAAGTACATCAATTCGCCAGAGACCGAAGTCTACGTCAAGAACCGCTCCCTCTATGGCATCTACTTCGCCAAGACGGCGATAGCCAACAAGGATTGCTGCCTTCTGGTGGAAGGCTATACCGACGTGATTTCGATGCACCAGGCAGGCATAGAAAATGTCGTGGCCTCTTCAGGAACCTCCCTGACCGTCGGTCAGATATCTCTGATAAAACGTTTCACCGACAAGATAATAGTCATCTACGACGGTGATGCAGCCGGCATCAAGGCCTCCATCCGCGGAATCGATATGATCCTCCAGCAGGGTATGAAGGTCGAAGTGGTGCTGCTGCCGCCGGAGGATGACCCGGATTCATTCGCAAAAGCGCACAGCCGCGAGGAGATAGAAGAGTTCATCGCTTCCAACAAGTGCGACTTCATCACTTTCAAGACAAATCTCCTGCTCAAGGAGATCGACAATGACCCGATACGTAAGGCTCAGCTCATCAACGACATCATCGAATCGGTGTCGGTGATTCCCGACCAGATTGAACGCAACGTCTATGTAGGCCAGGTGGCATCGCGTTTCGACATAAAGGAAGATGCGGTTTTCCAGAAGATAAGGCAGCTGCGGCAGCGCCGCAACTCTCTCGAGCAGTCCCGTAGCCGGATGGCGCAGCAAGAATCCCAGGCCCCTTTCGCCGGAGACTATGAGCCCATCCCTGCAGGATATGATGACGGTTCTTCAACCGAACAGATGGAGACGCCGGCCCAGCCGCTTACCGACGCATTCCTGGCCGTAAATGAGAAGGAGATCATTTATTACCTGCTCAAGTTCGGCGAGTATCCGATGTTCACTGATGACAGCCTGCGCTACGACAAAGATGCGGACAAGACAGCAGTCCCTACGGTGGCTGAGTATATCCGGCGTTCGATGGAGGAAGACGGCCTGCAGTTCGAGAATCCGGTGTTCAAGAAGATATATGACGAGTATTTCGCACGTCCACGCGAAGGCGGCGATGACTGTGAAGTCGCCCAGGGCAGGATTATCCGCTTCTTCTCCACCCATCCCGACCAGAACGTCGCAGCGACTATGATGGATGTCATCTGCGACAACTATCCCCTCACCGTCAAAGTATACCGTGATTCCCTGACCCCCGAGGAGCAGCTGCTCGGACGCAATGTCCCCCGCGCCGTCATCGCCTACCGCATCAAGGTCATCGACCGGCTGTGCGCAGCGACAGTCAAGGAAGTCGACGCAGCCTTCAAAAAAGGTGACGGCGAAACCTGCAAGGAGAAGATGCGGCTGTTGTCCGCCCTCAATACTGTAAAAAATAATTTGCTACATTTGCAGTCATCCAAAAAATAAACTGAACTATGAGCGATTACAAAAGGATTCTTGTCACCAGCGCGCTGCCGTATGCGAACGGCCCTGTACATATCGGACATCTTGCCGGAGTTTATGTTCCTGCGGACATCTATGTCAGATATCAGCGAATGCGCGGCCGCGAGGTCCTCTTTGTCTGCGGTTCCGACGAGCACGGCGTTCCCGTTACCCAGCGCGCCCGCAAAGAGGGCATAACCCCTCAGCAGGTGGTAGACCGCTACCACTCGCTCATCAAGAAGTCTTTCGAAGATTTCGGCATCGGTTTCGACATTTATTCACGCACTACCTCGGCCACTCACCACGAGTTTGCCGCTCAGTTTTTCCGCAAGCTTTATGACGACGGGAAACTGATAGAGCGCACAAGCAAGCAATACTACGACGAGGAGGTCCAGGAGTTTCTGACAGACCGCGACATCGTCGGAGAATGCCCCCACTGCGGCAATCCTGATGCATACGGCAACCAGTGCGAGAAATGCGGACGTGACCTTTCTCCCGAAGAACTGATCAATCCCCGCAGCAAGCGCAGCAAGTCGACTCCCGTCCTGCGCGAGACCAAGAACTGGTATCTTCCCCTCAACGAGTACGAACCGTGGCTCCGCGATTGGATCCTGGAGCAGCATAAGGAATGGCGTCCGAATGTCTACGGTCAGTGCAAGAGCTGGCTCGATTCAGGGTTGCAGCCCCGCGCTATGACCCGCGACCTTGACTGGGGCATTCCGGTCCCGGTGGAAGGCGCCGAAGGTAAGGTGCTGTACGTGTGGTTCGACGCTCCGATAGGGTATATTTCCAATACCAAGGAGTTGTGCGAGCGCGAACCTGGCAAGTGGGGCACCTGGCAGAAGTGGTGGCAGGATGAAGACACCAAGCTGGTGCATTTCATCGGCAAGGACAACATCGTGTTCCACTGCATCATCTTCCCCTCTATGATGAAGGCCCACGGTCAATATATTATGCCTGACAATGTTCCTGCCAACGAGTTCCTGAACCTGGAGAACGACAAGATATCGACTTCCAAGAACTGGGCTGTATGGCTGAATGAATACCTCGAGGATTTCCCGGGTATGCAGGACGTGCTCCGCTACGTGCTGACCGCCAATGCTCCCGAGACCAAGGACAACAATTTCACGTGGAAAGATTATCAGGACCGCAACAACAGCGAGCTTGTCGCCATCTACGGCAACTTCGTGAACCGTGCGGTAGTCCTGACACATAAATATTTCGACGGCAAGGTTCCCGCCAATGCCAAGCCCGAGGCAGTCGATGCCGAGACTTTGGCGCAGCTTCCGCAGATCAGGGCCGCCATCGAAGACAACATCGAGCACTACAAGTTCCGTGAGGCTCTGAAAGAGGCTATGAACCTGGCCCGCATAGGCAACAAATATATCTCTGATACCGAGCCGTGGAAGGTTGCCAAGACCGACATCGACCGCACTGCATCAATCCTTTACACTTCTTTGCAGATCTGCGCCAACCTTGCCATCGCTTTCTCACCCTTCCTGCCGTTCTCATCAGAGAAGTTGCGTCAGATGCTCTGTCTTGACCGCCTCTCTTGGGACAGCCTTGGAAATGCCGAGGTATTGCCGGCAGGCCACCAGATTGCTCCCGCGCAGCTGATGTTTGCCAAGATAGAGGACAGCCAGATCGACGCACAGATAGCCAAACTGCAGGCTACCAAGGCCGAACACGAAGCGGCCGCCGCTGCAGCACTGGCAGAGACTCCGGCTGCTGCCAAGGCAGAATGCGTCTTTGAAGACTTCGAGAAGATGGATATCCGCACTGCCACCGTTCTCGAGGCGGAGAAGGTCCCCAACACCGACAAACTCCTCCACCTCAAGATAGACACGGGCCTCGATGTCCGCGAACTTGTGAGCGGAATCGCCCAATATTATACTCCCGAAGAAATGGTCGGCAAGCAGATATGCATACTGGCCAACCTCAAGCCCCGCAAGATCAAGGGCATCGTGTCGCAGGGTATGATCCTTATGGCTCAGCAGCCGGACGGCAAAATGCGTGTGGTAAGTCCTGAAGAGAGGCTTGCGAACGGAGCTACAATAGGCTAGAGGAGTTTCCCTATGACCGAGGAGCTGATCTATAGCCGTATGATGGCTCTATGCAGCCGCCGCGAGTACTGCAAGGCCGACATCGCAGCCAAGATAGCAGCCCTGTCCGAGGAAGTGGATGCGCAGGCGATGATAGAAAAGCTCTGTGCAGAAAGGTTCATTGATGAGAACAGATATGCTGCCGCGTTCGTCAGGGACAAGAGCAGGCTGTCTGGCTGGGGTGAGATGAAGATACGCTGCGCGTTGCAGCGTAAAGGTCTCGACAAGGAGACCATAGCGGAAGCGATGGACCAGATAGACCAGAGCCAGCAGATGGAAAGACTCGAGAAGATGATGAAGGCCAAGGCCCAGTCGCTCAAGGCAGCATCTTCGGAAGAGAAACGTGCCAAACTTTTGCGTTTCGCCGTTTCAAGAGGTTTCACCTACGCTCAGGCAGACGAGATTTGTAAAAAGATAAAATAAGATATGGTTACCTCAGAACAGATTAAAGACATTAAACAGCGGTTAGAGACGTTGGGGAGGTGTCTTTGACATACCTGCCAAACGTATAGAACTAGCCAGGCAACAGGAGCTGACCCTGGCTCCGGACTTCTGGAACGACCCCAAGGCGGCCGAAGTCGTAGTCAAGAAGATATCAGCCATTAAATTCTGGGTTGACGGCTATGCCAAAGCCGAAGGCCTGATGGATGACTGCAATACTCTCTCTGAATTCGGCGAGGATGCGGCCGACGATATGGATGCCGCTTATTCCCAGCTGCTGGCACAGGTAGAGAGCCTTGAGATGCGCAATATGCTGAGCGCGGAAGGCGACAATCTCGGAGCCATCCTCAAAATCAATTCAGGAGCAGGCGGCACCGAGGCCAACGACTGGAGTGCTATGCTGATGCGTATGTATATGCGCTGGGGTGAGCGCAACGGCTACAAAATCGAAGTCAGCGATATGCTGGAAGGCGACGAGGCCGGCATCAAATCAGTGACCATCGAATTCGAAGGGGAATATGCCTACGGCTATCTGAAGGCCGAGAACGGTGTCCACCGCCTGGTGCGCATCTCTCCCTACAATGCTCAGGGCAAGCGCCAGACAACATTCTCAAGCGTCTTCGTATACCCTTTGGTGGACGACACCATACAGATAGAGATCAATCCTTCCGACCTGGAGTGGGATACCTACCGCAGCAGCGGAGCAGGCGGCCAGAACGTCAACAAAGTTGAAACAGGCGTCCGCGTGAAGCACATCCCCACCGGCATCGTGGTGGAAAACACCGAGACCCGCAGCCAGCTCGACAACCGCCAGAATGCGCTGAGGATATTGAAGTCACACCTCTATGACCTCGAACTCAAGAAGCGTCAGGAAAAGCAGGCCGAGCTTGAAGGACAGAAAAAGAAAATCGAGTGGGGCAGCCAGATCCGCAGCTATGTCCTCCATCCCTACAAGATGGTCAAGGACCTGCGCACAGGCTATGAGACCTCCGACACCCAGGGCGTCCTCGACGGGGACCTGAACGACTTTATGAAAGTCTATCTGATGAGCAACGGAAACAATTAAAACCTAAAAGATATGGAATTCAAATATGCACCTATGTTTCAGCTTGGTCCCGATACCACTGAATACTACTGCCTGACGAAAGACGGCGTGTCCGTAGGCGAGTTCGAGGGACATAAGATATTGAAAGTGGCTCCCGAAGCCCTGGAAATGCTGGCAAATGCAGCCTTCAGAGATGTCAACTTCCTGCTGCGCCGCGCCCATAACCAGCAGGTGGCCTCTATCCTTTCCGACCCCGAGGCCAGCGACAATGACAAATACGTAGCCCTGACTTTCCTGCGCAATGCCGAAGTCGCCGCCAAAGGCAAGCTTCCTTTCTGCCAGGACACCGGAACCGCCATCATCCACGGCGAGAAGGGTCAGCAGGTATGGACCGGTTTCTGTGACGAAGAGGCTCTGTCGCGCGGAGTCTACAAGACTTATACTGAAGAGAATCTCCGCTACAGCCAGAACGCACCTCTGAATATGTACGACTAGATCAACACCAAATGCAACCTCCCGGCCCAGATCGATATCGAAGCAACTGAAGGTATGGAATACCGCTTCCTCTGCGTAGTCAAGGGCGGCGGTTCTGCAAACAAAACCTATCTCTACCAGGAAACAAAGGCCCGCATCCAGAATCCCGGCACACTTGTTCCTTTCCTCACCGAAAAGATGCGTACCCTCGGAACAGCTGCTTGCCCGCCTTACCACATCGCATTCGTAATCGGCGGCACTTCTGCCGAGAAGAACCTGCTTACCGTGAAACTGGCGTCAACCCATTATTATGACGGACTGCCTACTACCGGAGATGAGACCGGCCGCGCTTTCCGCGATGTCGAGCTGGAGAAACAGCTCCTTGAAGAAGCCCATAAGATCGGTCTCGGCGCCCAGTTCGGAGGCAAGGCGTTCGCCCACGACATCCGCGTGGTCCGTCTGCCCCGCCACGGTGCAAGCTGCCCCATCGGCCTGGGCGTAAGCTGCTCTGCCGACCGCAACATCAAAGCCAAGATCAATGCTGACGGTGTCTGGATCGAAAAGATGGATGACAATCCGGCTGAACTGATCCCCGAAGAACTCCGCAATGCCGGTGAAGGCGGCGGCGTCGTGATCAACCTCGACCAGCCTATGTCAGAAATCTGCAAGACACTCTCCAAATATCCCGTATCTACCCGCGTCAGCCTCAACGGCACCATCATCGTGGCACGCGACATCGCACACGCCAAGTTGAAAGCCCGTCTTGACGCCGGAGAAGACCTTCCTGATTACTTCAAGAATCACCCCGTACTCTACGCAGGCCCCGCCAAGACTCCTGCCGGAATGCCTTGCGGCTCGATGGGCCCGACTACAGCCAACCGTATGGATCCCTACGTCGATGAGTTCCAGGACCACGGCGGCTCAATGGTTATGATTGCCAAGGGCAACAGGACCAAGGCCGTTACTGACGCCTGCAAGAAGCACGGCGGATTCTATCTCGGAAGCATCGGAGGCCCTGCAGCCGTGCTGTCGATGAACTCCATCAAGAGCATCGAGTGCGTTGAATATCCTGAACTCGGTATGGAGGCCATCTGGCGCATCGAAGTCAAGGACTTCCCTGCCTTCATCCTCGTGGACGACAAAGGCAACGATTTCTTCGCAGGTAAATTGTAATTATCCCAGGCTCTGCTGCCATTTCCAGGCGGCACGCAAAGTATCTTCCAAAGGACGCTCGGCTTTCCAGCCGAGCTCTTTGTTTGCATAGCTGGTGTCAGCCCAGACGGCTTCGATGTCTCCTGCCCTGCGGCCGGCGATCTTGTAGTTGAGCTTCAGGTTGTTAACCTTCTCGAAAGTCTTCACGATTTCGAGAGTGGACACGCCCCTTCCGGTGCCGATGTTGAATATTTCATAGTCAGCCTTGCTGCGTCCGCCGCACATACGGTCTACAGCTACAACGTGTGCCTTAGCCAGATCCACAACGTCGATGTAATCGCGGATGCAAGTTCCGTCGGGAGTGTTGTAGTCGTCTCCGAAAATGCTGAGCATAGGGCGTATTCCGGCGGCAGTCTGGGTCACGAAGGGAATCAGGTTGTTGGGCACTCCGCGCGGCAGTTCTCCTATCAGTGCGCTGGGATGGGCTCCGATGGGGTTGAAGTAACGGAGGGCGATGCCCTTTACCTTGCCGTATGCGGCTACGGTGTCGTGCAGAATGTCTTCGCACATCTGCTTGGTGGCTCCGTAAGGAGCGAGGGCAGGCTTGCGGGGAGTCTGTTCAGTGACAGGAAGCACATCGGCCTGGCCATATACTGTGCACGATGAAGAGAACACGATGTTCGGCACGTCGTATTTCATCATCAGTGTCAGCAGATTGATAAGCGAGCCGAGGTTGTTGCGGTAGTAGTCCAGCGGGATGTGTACGGATTCTCCTACGGCCTTCAGCGCTGCGAAATGTATCACTGCCTCGAATTTGTGAGTACTGAAGATTTTTTCGAGCGCAGGGACGTCGAGGCAGTCGACCTGGTTGAAATCGACATTCTTGCCTGTAATCTTCTCGATGCCTTTTACTGCATCGATTTCTGAATTGCTGAGATTGTCTACGATTACCGGTTCATAACCTGCCATAATCAGTTCTACACACGTGTGGGAGCCTATATATCCGCTTCCTCCAGTAACTAAAACCTGTTTACCCATAATGATTTAGATTTTCTACGTGCCAAATTTAGTGAAAAACTTATGTTTTGGTAAGGTTTTTGACAATACGTGAACTGAAGTTCAACCCAAACAAATTACAGTTATGAAAAAGTTTGCACCTATGGCACTTTCCCTCATCATTGTAATGATGTGTGTCAGCCCGATCGAGGTGATGGGACAATCAAGAAGGTCTGCTAATTCAGCATCTTCTACCAGCGTGCAAAAGAACTCTCCTGCTAAAAGCAGCGCCGCGACAAACAATGTGTCAACGGGCGGAAGCAGGAGGAGTGGTTCCTCTTCAAATATGAATGCTGCCAATACTGCCGCCGCAAGCAGGTCAACTGCTACCAAGTCAGCGCCTTCAGCAAGCAGCCGTTCTATCAGTAATACTCGTGAGACACGTAATATCAGCAGCGGAGCAAGCCACAACAATGCCGCAGCAGCAACCCGCAGCGTAGGCACGTCAACTCGCAGCAGCAACAGTTCAGCGACCCGCAGCGTCAGCGCTTCAACTCGCAGCGTCAATGCCGCCGCTGCAAATCGCAACGGCAATGCCGGACGCAGCGTCGCAAGCACTGCTAACAGGCACGACAACGTGGCTTCAAAGGCTGGGACCCGCACAGAGGCCAGAGTTCACGAAGGTGGCCGCGCTGAGGCGCCCAGGGTAAACAACAACCCTCCGGCAGCCCGCAACGAACCTCCGAGGGATAATGGGAGAATGAACAACAATCCGCCCAGACCCCACGACAATGGTCCGATGGTTCATCACGAGCCCCCGAGGCCTCCGAGAGGACCCGGACACAATCCGCCCCCTCCTCCTCGTCCGAGACCTCCGAGAGGCAGCCACTTCCGCGCTTCAATGATCGGCACCCTGATCACCATTGCCAAGATCAACGCCCTTAACGACGCAATCCGCAGGGCAGAGCGCGCAGCAAGGCTTGCGACCCGCTACTCAATCGTAGTCAACCGCAACTACACTCCCAGAACCTACGCAACGATAGTAGAGACCGTCAGGGATGACATCAACTACTACTACAACGACGGAGTGTTCTACATCATCGGAGCAGACGGCGACTACTACGTGATCGAGCCTCCTATCGGAGCCCTTGTAGAGGCGATACCTACTGACTATGAGACAGTGATTATCGACGATGAAGTCTTCTACCAGGTTGACGACACCCTCTACAGACTGACGATAATCGACGGAATCCCCTACTTCGAAGTAGTACTTAACCTGTAAAGGTCATACATAAATAAAAAAGACGCCCGCGGGCGTCTTTTTTTATGCCTTGTTTTCAAGACTGCCCTCCCATAACGGGCGGTGCCGGCTCCTGCGGTACTCCCTGCGGGCCTTCCGTGCGGCCTCGACGGCTTGGGGCGTGAAGGCGTAGTCCAGGAATTTCATAAAGATGAGTTCTGCCGCCTGGCTTGAAGGATGAGTCATATTGTCGGCATAGAAACGGTAATCCCTGAGCTCATCCATCATAATTTCGAAAGCGGGGAAATAATGGACATTGTCAAATGTCTTGACGAGCTGCTCCGTCGCCAGCAGGAGGGTTGCTTTGCTCAGTGAGTTGCCATACGCACCGTCAGCGAGATGGCGGATGGGGCTCACGGTAAATATCCATTCCTTGTCCTTCCCGGCACTGACCATCTCTGACAAAAGTCGGACCGACTCTTCGACGGACAGTCTCTCCCTGCGGAACTCTTTCGCAGGCACTTTGTTGCAGTTGGCAACTATCCTGTCTGTGCCGAGGTGGCGGAACACCCAGGCAGTCCCAAGTGTCACAAGGCATACTTCGGCTTTAGCAAATGCTTCGCAGGCGGCAGCAAGCGCTTGGTTGGCTGCGGCGAGAAAACCTTCAGCGGTAGGATTGGAAAAACTGGTGTGGTGCCAGAATGAGTTGTACCGGCCCAGAGGTTCTGAAAAAATCACGTCTGCTTGAGTGAAAGGTTCAGCAGAAACCAGCCTCTGCACTGCGGCAGCGATGGACGCGGGATTATAGAGTGTGCCGAAAGGGTTCAAAGAGATGTCGATGCCGCTCTGTGCAAGCCTCTCTCCAATCTCCGCAGCAAAACACGAACCGACGGCAAAGAACGGCTCAGCGCCGTTGAAGCGCCTGGACAGCGGAGCGATGTCTGCCTCGGTGTAGAGTTTCAGCGGATCCATACGGTTTACTGACCCTCGGTAGCGATGGTCACCAGTTTGTCGGTAGTCAGGTAGATAGGGTAGAAGCCTTTGTCTCCCAGCGGGGAATAGCGCGCGATGAGGGCTTTCACCTGGGTCAGTACATATCCTTTCGACCTCTCCCATTCGTCTTTGGTCGGAACTGCGTCGTTGGCTGCCGCAAATTTGAGGAAACTGCCTTCAATGTCCTTTCCGTCAAGGAATCTGTTGAGGCCGTCAAGAGTCGTCTGGTTCCTGAGGGCGGCACTGTTGCTGTCGAAGAATTGGCTTGCGTATTTGTTCTGCAGGCCGAGACGGTTGCATTTTATGTAGAACTCATTCGAGCCGACGGTGTCGATAGGCACGAAGACGTCGGGAATGATGCCGCCACCGCCGTATACTGTCCTTCCGCCCTTGGTGGTGAACTTGAGGGAATCTACCACCTTTATGCTGTCGGCGTTGAAGAGCTCTCCGCTGTTGTAGCGGTGCAGTATGTCATAGTCATAGTCGTCGGCATAAGGCTTCTGGATGCAACGGCCCGACGGAGTGTAGAAACGCTGGATGGTGAGCCTGATGCCGCTGCCGTCGGTGAAATAGACAGGTTCCTGCACGAGGCCCTTGCCGAACGAGCGCACTCCGTAGATGGTGGCGCGGTCGTTGTCCTGCATCGCGCCTGCGAAAATTTCGCTGGAAGAAGCGCTGGACTCGTTGATCAGTACGGCAAGTTCTATGTTCTGGCAGCTGCCGTGGCCGTCGGCGTGCATATCCTCGCGCTTGCGGTGCTTGCCTTCCATATACACTATCAGGTCCCCTTTCTTGAGGAACTCGTTGCTGAGAAGCAGCGCCTGGTCGAGATAGCCGCCTGTGTTGTCCCTCAGGTCGAAGATCAGCCTCTTCATCCCTTGCTTGCGGAGGTCGGAGGCAGCTTCAAGGAACTCCAGGTAGCTGGTGCGGGCGAATTTCGAGAGTTTTATGTATCCTGTGGTATCGTTCAGCATAAAGGCCACGTCGATGCTGTTCACGGGAATCTTGTCGCGGGTAATGTCGAAGGGTATCAGGTCGTCGATGCCGGAGCGTTTGACTGAGATTTTGACTTTCGTCCCCTTGGGACCCTTCATAAGTTTCACCATACTGTCCTGGTCCATCTTGACTCCGGCGATGACGGTATCGTCGACCTTGATGATGCGGTCGCCGGTCTGAAGGCCAGCCTTCTCCGACGGGCCGCCGGTGATTACGTTGGTGACGATGGCGGTGTCGGCAGGCACGTTGAACTGGATGCCGATGCCGTCGAAGCCGCCCTGCAGCGACTCTTCAGCCTCCTGGAGGTCAGTCGGAGGCAGATAGACAGAGTGGGGGTCCAGCTCTTTCATAAGTGCAGGGAGGATGTCTTCGGTCACCTTCTTGTGGTCGATGTCGTCGACATAGTTGTCATCCATTGTTTTGAGGATGACCATAAGTTTCGCCCAGTCGCTGTCGATTGAGTTGACGTCTACTTTATTCCTGCCCTTTATGGCGTTTGAGATGAGGATTGCGGCGATGAGGATTGAAATCGCCAACAGGACTGTCCTGAGGAGTTTATTGTTTTGGTAGTCAGCCATTGCTAGTCAATTGAATCGTACTTCACTACTTCTATGCCTGCGCGGCGCAGCAGGTCCAGCCCGTCGGTGATGCGGTACTCGTCGTGGTAGACGACGCGCTTGATACCGGCCTGGATTATGAGCTTTGCGCATTCAATGCAGGGAGAAGCGGTTACGTAAAGAGTGGAACCGTCGCTGCTGTTGCTGCTCTTGGCAACTTTGGTGATGGCGTTGGCTTCGGCGTGCAGGACGTACGGTTTGGTGACGCCGTTCTCATCTTCGCACACGTTCTCGAAACCGGAG
>JAFXPV010000093.1 GCA_017527625.1 Bacteroidales bacterium
CGAAGAGGGCAACTATGGCGGCAAAGGCTCTGAAGCGCATAAAGCTTCCGTAGTGGGAGATACTGTCGGCGATCCCTTCAAAGACACGACCGGTCCTTCGCTCGACATCCTCATCAAACTGATGTCGATGGTTTCAATCGTAGTAGCCGGCCTGGTAGTGGCCTACAGCATCTTCTGATCTCCATTCCAATAAGCAAAAGACCGCAGGCTTTGCAGCTTGCGGTCTTTTGTTTTGGAACACAGAAAAAGAATCAGTAGGCGAGCTTCTCCAGGGCTGTGGCCAACGATTCGGCGGTGATGTACGCGCCGATGACCTTTCCTTTCTTGTTTATCAGATAGAAAGTAGGGATCCAGTTGACACCGTAGTCCTTTGAGATCTGCGTCTCTTTCCATTTTACGAGTGAGCTGACCTGCGTCCATTTGAGAGAGTCGCTCTCTATGCCGCGCAGCCAGGCTTCACGCTCAGTGTCGAAAGACACTCCAAGGAATGCAACCCCCTTGGGAGCATATTTGGCGTGGAGTTTTACCAACTCTGGATTCTCCTTGCGGCAGTCGGGACACCACGAGGCCCAGAAATCAATGACGACATACCTGTCCTTGAAATCGCTGAGAGAAACGAGCTTTCCGTCCGGGGTGGGCAACTTGAATGCAGGAGCTTTCTTGCCGGCCTTGATGACGGCGCTCATATCTTGTGCAGAAAGACCGATGCAGCCGAGAAGGACGGCGGCAACGACCAGGGTAACGATGCGTTTCACGGCTAGAGTGTTTTATTTATGTCTGAAACTGCTGCAATCAGGGCGTCGATGTTCTCTTTTTTTGCGCCCATCGGCAGGCCGCCTCCTGTGCTGAGGAGCAGGCCGTGGTGGCTTCCGTTGCCGGCGATGTATTTCTCTACGATTTCCTTTGTGGCTTTGTAAACATTTTCGGGAGTGTCATTCACGAGCAGCATCGGCGGGACGTTACCCATCAGGACGACTTTGTCGCCGGCAAGTTTTCGGCTTGCGACGATGTCTTCCATATGGGTGAAGTTGAAAGCGTGTACGCCCATCTCTTCGAGGTGCGAGTAGCAGGAATTCGAAGTGAAGTCGTTGTGGAAGAAATGACGGTATCCGGGGAAGGCGTCGAACACCCTCTGCATATAGGGCTGGCAGAGAGTCTGGAAATCATCGGGGCTGAAGTATCCGCACACGTCGTCAAGAACCATAATGGCCTTGGCTGTCTTGACATTCTCCAGCTGGGCGTTCAGCCAGTCGATGACCATCTGGGTGCTCTTCTCAAGAAGGACTGACGCAGTGTCGGGATCCATCATCATAAGCATCAGCAGCTGGGTGACGGTGAACATATGGGATGCGACTGTGAAAGGGCCGCGGGCGCAGACCATATACACTTCTTCTCCCTGTGCCTCCATTATCGGCTGGTATATTCTCTGCTGGTTGAGCAGCAGCGGCATTACACCGTCTACGCGGGGGTCTGGAGTATGGACATTCGAGAATACTTCGCGAGCCTTGTCGAGGTCCTCGGTGAGGGGGCGAAGGTGGGGAAGGTTGTCGTCATAGAAACACATCGGGCATCCGAAGCCTGAAGGCTCTGCTGTCATTCCGTACTCAACCCACCATCCCGGGATGAATATTGCCTCGGGGAAGTCCCTGGTGATTTTCTGGTTGTCCTCTATGAACAACTTGGTGTTGGCATAATAATCAATGAAAGTATGTCCGCAATACCCGGGGATCCAGGGGCTGTCGGCGATAAGTGCTACGGGAATCTTGGAATTCTTGTGGTCCAAGGTCTCTTCAATCAGCTTTATTTGATCGGCATTCATTAGAGAAAGAGATAAAGGTTGTACTAAAAGGGCGATATTTTCCCAAAGTTAATGATTTTTCTTTTGCTTTTTTGTAATTTCGAAATCCAACAACAACAATAATAATATCACTAATAATGGCAGAATTTCCACAATTACACGATGCAATCCTCGCAGGCAACCTGAATAATGCTGTTGCCGCCACCAAAGAAGCGATTGCAGCCGGTGCCGAGCCTGGTGACCTGGTCAACAACTATATGATCAAAGCTATGGAAGATATCGGCGCAAAGTTCGAGGCAGGACAGGCTTACGTTCCCAACCTGCTGATGGCAGCCCGCGCAATGAAAGGCTCCCTCGAGCTTCTCAAGCCTATGATGCAGGGATCAGGCGTCACTTCTATGGGCAAGATAGTCATAGCTACGGTCAAAGGCGACCTGCACGACATCGGCAAAAACCTCGTGGCCTCGATGCTTGAAGGCTGCGGATTCGAAGTCATCAACCTCGGTGTCGACCAGTCCGACCAGAAGATAGTCGACGCAGTGAGCCAGCATCACCCCGACATCCTCGCGCTTTCAGCCCTGCTCACCACCACTATGGGCAATATGAAAGTCGTCATCGATGCCCTGACCGCTGCCGGCCTGCGTGACAGTGTCAAGATAATGGTCGGAGGAGCTCCCATCAGCGAGGCTTTCGCCAAGGAGATAGGCGCGGATGGTTACAGCGCCAACGCAAACGAAGCTGTAGCGCTGGCAAAATCCCTCGTCTGAGATATGGACTTCCGCAGGATGACAATGTCGGACATTTCGCTCGACTTCTATGAAATATACCGTTCGATGGGCTATCCTGATCCGGATTTTCCTCCGGAAGATATGAAGTCCACGGTAGAAGGTCTGATTGAGAGGTTCGCGTCTGTCTGTCATCCTCAGTTCCATTACATCGAATCCACCGTCGAAGGCCTTTCTCCGAAGGGAATAATTATGAAAGGTCTTTCCGGCGCAGAGAAATATATCCTGTTCATCGCTACCGCAGGGATGGAGTTCCAGGAAGAAATCAACAGGATTTCCGAGGAAGGTGACATAGTCAAAATCTATGCTGCTGACCTTATCGGGAGCGAAATAGCCGAGGCCACCGTCAGAGAGTGTGTGAAAGCTGTCGAAGCTGATTATCCGGGGCAGGGTGTAAGCAATTCCTACAGTCCCGGCTATTGCGGCTGGGTGCTGTCCGACCAGCGGGAGATTTTCTCACGCTTCGAAGGGAACACCTGCGGCGTGACCCTCAATGATTCCTGCCTGATGTATCCGATCAAATCCGTGAGCGGAATCATCTCGGTCGGGGCCGGAGTAGAGAAAAGAGAATACGGCTGCGCAATCTGCGGCCGCAAGGATTGTTATAAAAACCGTTTGAAAATTAAAAAGAAATGAACGTCAACGACTGGAAGAAGGAGATATTGTCATCCCCCCGCAGGATGGCCGTTCCCGTTATGACCCATCCCGGCATTGAGATGCTCGGCCGCAATGTAAAGGAAGCAGTTTGCTCCGGACAAGTTCACTTTGAAGCCGTCAAGGCTTTGTGCGGGAAGTATCCCCAGCCTGCTGCAATGACTACCATAATGGACCTCAGTGTCGAGGCCCAGGCTTTCGGCGCCAGCGTATCTTTCAGTTATGAGGCGATCCCTTCTATCGAAGGCCGCCTGGTTGAGGATGCCGCCGCCATCGAGGCTCTTGAAGTGCCGTCTCTCGAGGCCGGCAGGATTCCCGAATATCTCAAGGCTGACAAGCTCGCAACGACCTTGCCCAAACCTGTTTTTGCCGGATGCATCGGCCCGTTCTCCCTGGCAGGCCGCCTCTATGGAATGACAGAGATAATGATGGGCATATACATCGAGCCGGAGGCAATGCAGGTGCTGCTTGAGAAATGCACCGAATTCCTCCTCAAATATGTGAAGGCGATCAAAGAAACTGGATGCCCTGCAGTTCTGATGGCCGAGCCGGCTTCAGGCCTTCTGTCAAACGAAGACAACCTGATGTGGTGCACTCCGTATGTGAAGAAGATCATCGACGCCGTGCAGGATAACAGTTTCGCAGTGGTGCTCCACAACTGCGGAAACACCGGCCACTGTACAGAAGCGATGGTCGCCACCGGTGCCTGGGGCTTCCATTTCGGCAACAAGATAGATATGGTCCAGGCGCTCGAAGGCTGCCCTGCCGATGCCCTTGTGTTTGGCAACGTAGACCCTGTATCCGTCTTCAAGCAGGCAAGTCCCGAAGAAATGTACAAAGTCACCTTCGAACTTCTTCAAGCAACGGCAAAATATCCTAACTTTGTGCTGTCATCCGGCTGTGATACGCCTCCCGGCGTGTCGCCCGCCAATATCGAAGCCTTCTACAAGGCTTTGGAAGACTTTAACAAAGGGAAATGAGAACAATAACCATAGGAAGCCTTGACGGGATCGACGCTGCGGCGAAGGAATTCGCCACATTGTTGGGCGAGGACAGAATAGTTGCTTTCTATGGCGGTATGGGCGCCGGCAAGACCACTTTCATCAGCGCCCTGTGCAGGTTCTTCGGCGCGGAAGATGATGTCTGCAGCCCGACGTTCACGATTGTCAATGAATATCGCGCAGCAGACGGAGACAGCATCTTCCATTTCGACTTCTACCGCATAGATTCCCTCAAGGAAGCGGTGGATATCGGATTTGAAGAATACCTCTACAGCGGCAGTCTCTGTCTGATCGAGTGGCCCGAAAAAGTTGAGGAGCTGCTCCCGGAAGAGACATTGCGAGTGCATATAACCGTCGAAGACGACTCAAGCAGGACAATTGAACTGGAAAACGATTAAAGACAAGATATTATGGGCATCAGTTTTTTACCTACACCCAAGCACAGGGTATTCCATTATGAACCCCGTTACTGGAACGAGAAAGAAGAGAAGATGAAGGAGCGCTATGCCAAGTATGGCAAGGAGTACGACCCCAAGACTCCCTGGGAGGGCAAAGGTGCTGATGAAACAGAAGCGGGCAAAGGCGAGGTGAAAAATCATCTCAGGGACGGGTATGTGCCCGGCATCCTTATCCGCGACGCATACCGCAATGGCATAGACAGCAACCGGCGCAAGACCACCAATACCAAGCTGAGGACGATCATCATAGTAATATCCCTGCTGCTGGCCTTCATTGCAGTCTACTATTTCACTATGGGAATAAACGTTCTTCTGCAGCAATAATGATAAATGTTCTGCCGGGCAATATAGCCAATCTGATAGCAGCGGGAGAAGTAGTCAACCGTCCGGCATCTGCTCTCAAAGAATTGTTGGAGAACAGCATCGATGCTGGTGCAGACGATATATCCGTGGTCGTCGAGGATTCAGGACGCACGTCCATCCGTGTCGTGGACAACGGATGCGGTATGAGCCCTGAAGACGCAAAATTGTGTTTCGAGCGGCACGCGACATCCAAGATTGCGACGGCCGAAGATCTGGAAAGCATCATCACCTACGGATTCCGGGGTGAAGCCCTCGCTTCCATAGCGGCAGTGTCCAGGGTGACGCTTCGCACCCGCCGCCAGGAAGACGAGGTGGGGTTCGAGGTCCGTTGCTCAGAATCCAAGATAAATTATGCTGAGCCTGCCTCCACCCCCAAAGGGTGCAGCATAGAAGTCAGGGATCTTTTCTATAACACTCCAGCCCGGCGAAAGTTCCTCAAGTCTGACGCTGCGGAACTGAGGCATCTGGTGCAGGAGTTTTCCCGCGTCGTCATCGTGCACCCTTCGATTTCGTTCACTTTCATCCATAACGGGAAAACGCTCTATAACCTGCGTGCAGTCAGCAATGCAAAACAGCGCATAGTCGATTTCGGCGGAGCAAGCCTCGCCAAGGAGCTTGTGGATATTTCCGTCGAAACATCCCTGGTGAAAATCAACGGCTACGTAGGAGCTCCCGCTGAAGCCCGCAAGGTGCAGAACAACCAGTATTTCTTCGTAAACGGCCGGTATTTCCGGAGTCCGTACTTTTACAAGGCTGTCTGCAAGCCTTACGAACATCTGCTGAAAGACGGTTTTGCTCCTTCGTATTTCATATTCCTCGAAGTCGACCCTTCGACGGTCGATGTCAATATCCATCCGGCAAAGACTGAAGTCAAGTTCGAGGATGAGGCGATGATTTTCGAGATATTGAGTGTGACAGTACGCAAGGCCCTGGGCCAGAATGCATTCACTCCCAGTTTCGATTTCGACCAGGTGCCCTCGATAGAGTTTCCCGCGATGACAAAGGAGACGTCAGGCTACACTCCGCCTCCCAAGATCAACTACGACCCGCTTTTCGACCCGTTCGAGATGGAAAGCCGGGTGCGGGAGGATATCCCGGTGCGGGTCGGCGGAAGCAGCGTAAGTGCTCCGCAACCGGCGATAGTGTTCGGTTCCAGATATATCGCAGTGCCGGTGGACAAGGGCCTTATGGTGGTAGACATACCAAGGGCCAGGGAGCGTGTCCTCTACGAAGAGTATTTCCCCCAGCTTGCGGAAAAGCAGCCCGTTACCGAGCAGTCTCTCTATCCTCTGAGTCTCGACCTCAGCCCGGAAGACCACGATCTTACCATAGACAATGCAGACCTGTTCGGACGACTGGGCTTCGACCTGAGGGACCTCGGCCAGAATTCAATCGTCATCTACGGTCTTCCTGCCGGAATGAACACCGACAGCAAAGGTGTCGAAGAGGCGATATTGATGATAATAGATGACATCAGGCACGGCACTCTGGGAGACGATGCGGCAACAGATGCTGTCACTTTGGCACATTCAGTGGCTTTCGGAGACCAGAAAAGGGTCGATGCCGCCGGGGCACAATTGTTGGTGAAGCAGCTGCTTGACTGCCGTCAGAGCGAAACGGCTCCTTCCGGCGGCAGGACATTCACAATACTGACTGATGAAGATATAGAAAAGAAGTTATGAACAATTTCTGGAGGATGACCACGCCGGTGGTCAAAAACCTTATAATCATAAACACTATCGTGCTGCTGGGCACTATGCTGATCGGCGACAGGGCTTACGAATATCTTGCCCTTTTCCCGTTCGAATCCCCTCTTTTCAAAGGATACCAGATGGTGACCCATATGTTTATGCACGGCGGGTTCTGGCACCTGTTCTTCAATATGTATACCCTGATGATCTTCGGAACTTCTCTGGAAAGGATGTGGGGAGGCAAGAAGTTCCTCCTGTTCTATTTCGTCACAGGGCTTGGAGCGGCGCTCTGCCACAATCTCGTGCTGCACCTCCAGATAGAGCATTTTCAGGCCATAGGTGATGTTGCCAAGGCTACATCGCTGATGGCAATACCCACCGTAGGTGCGTCGGGTGCCATCTATGGCGTGCTGCTGGGATATGCGATGCTTTTTCCCAACCATATCCTCCAGCTCATCTTCCCTCCGGTTGCTATGAAGGCCAAATGGTTCGTCGTGATTTTCGGCGCAATCGAGCTTGTCACCGGCATCACCGGGATGGGCGGCAATATCGCGCACTTCGCCCATCTGGGCGGTATGCTCTTCGGCCTGCTGCTGATTCTTTACTGGAAGAAGAAAAACAGGATGTATTACTAGTCTATGCCCAGGGTACGCAAATATAAAAACGTGACAGAACCCAAGTGGGGCAAGTCAGAGAAGAAGAAACCCCGTTCCGCCCACTTCTCTTTCGGTGACTTTCTGCTGAGACTCTTTGCTCTTGCAGGGGCTGCAGCTCTGTTGCTGGCGTACGTGTCCGTGTACCTGAAACCCTCTGACCTGTCGTCGGTGCTGATGTTCTTCGGACTTTATTTCATCCCGATACTGGCCTTCAACCTGGTTGTTTTCATCGTGGCGCTGATACGGCTGCGCTACATAGCTTTCCTTTCATTTCTTGTGATGCTGCCGACACTGTTCTATGCCGACCTTTTCGTCAAGCTGGGCGGCGAAGAGACGGTTCCGGAAGGGAAGCCGTTCAAGATGCTGACATATAACGTCGGCAAGATGGAACTCTCTCTGGACAAGCAGACAGCGGCGGCAAACACTGCCAGAGTGGAAGAATTCCTCAAGCAGGAAAATCCCGACATAGTCTGCCTTCAGGAGTTTTCGATGCCCGGACTGGAAGGCTATGAGAATTTTCTCACCAAGCTGCCCAACCGCTTCCAGTATTTCGTGACCAGCAAGCCTTTGTACGGAAATGTCATCCTGAGCCGTTACCCCGTCCTTGACGGAGGCCATATCAAGTTCGAAAACAGCAGCAATATGTGCATCTGGGCCGATCTGGACATTGACGGCCAGGTGCTCAGAGTATATAACTGCCACCTGCAGTCAAATTCCATATCCTTCACCAGCCTGATTCAGCGAATGGCCACCAAAGGCGAGCTGAAATCTGAAGTGCGTGAGGTGCACGACAAACTCAGAGGTTCAAACAAGGTCCGTGCGCAGCAGGTGGAAGACATCCTTGCTCATTGCAGCCAGTGTGAGTACCCGGTGATAATCTGCGGAGATTTCAACGACACTCCGGTTTCTCATACATACTATAAGCTCCATAAGGGGCGCAAGGACAGTTTTGCGGAGGCTGGAGAAGGCTTCGGAGCGAGCTACGCATATTTTTGGCCTTTCTTGAGGATTGATTATATCTTGTTCCCCAAGGAGTACAGCGCATACAGGAACGAGATTAAAAGGGAAAAGTATTCAGACCACTATCCGGTCATTACGCATATTTACAGATAAATTATGGAAGAAGATCTCAAACAGGAAATTGATGCCGCCGTCAAGGTTCTCAAGGAAGGGGGCGTGATATTGTATCCTACCGATACGGTCTGGGGCATCGGCTGTGATGCTGCCGACAAAGATGCGGTAGCGAGAGTTTTTGAAATCAAGCAGCGCAGTGACGCCAAGAGCCTTATAACCCTTGTCGCAGACGCAGATATGATAGGCCGTTATGTCAAAGTAATACCTCAGATGGCCATAGAGCTGATCGAGGTTAATGACAAACCGATGACCATCATCTATCCCGGCGCTATGGGCCTGGCGGAGAATGTCGTGGCCGAAGACGGAAGTGTCGGCATCAGGATTCCCCAAAGTGAATTCTGCAGGCAGCTCTGCCGCCGTTTCGCAGGTGCAATAGTTTCTACTTCCGCCAATATATCGGGAGAAGACGCTCCGGCATCGTTTGAAGACATCAACGCAGCCATCCTTGACGAAGTCGACCATATTGTAGACCCCTGCTATGAGGAAGGCGCTACGGGTGTCTCTTCGCAGATAATCAAAGTCGGACTGGACGGCGAAGTCAAGGTCATCAGGGAATAACACAGGGACTATGGAACTCTTCTACTCTAGGGATATTGCAACTGGCGGCCGCACGCTCGACCAGGAGGAGAGCAACCACTGCATAAGGGTGCTCAGGCACGTCGCTGGAGACATCATCCACATCGTCGACGGCCGCGGCAGTATGTATGAGTGCCGCCTCGATGACGCCAATGCCAAGGCAGTGGGATTCACAGTCTTGAAAGTTGAAGAGTCCTACGGCTCCCATCCCTATGAACTGTGGATGGCAGTCGCTCCCCCTAAGAACATAGACCGTTTCGAATGGTTTGCCGAGAAGGCGACGGAAATAGCGGTAGACAGGATTACTCCGTTGTTCGGAGATTATTCGGAGCGGAAAGTTTTCAAGAAGGAACGTTGTGAGCGCATAGTAGTATCTGCCGCGAAGCAGTCTCACAAGGGTGCGGTGCCCCGGGTAGATGATGCGGTGAAGGTCAAGGATTTCCTTTGCAACCCGTTTGATGCGGATGTGTCGAAGTTCATCTGCTACTGCGACGATACGGAGTTCCTCGGCGTAAAGAAAATTGCAATCAGTGAAGCTTTGGCTCAAGCCGGTAGTGACAGATACGCGATAATGATTGGCCCGGAGGGTGACTTCAGCCGGGAAGAGATGCGCCTGGCAGTGGAGAAGGGCTGGCAGCCGGTCTCCCTGGGTACATCGAGGCTGCGTATAGAGACAGCGGCACTCACGGCAGTGGCGGCGATATATCTGAATTACATTTAACATTTGAATCATTATGAGCAGTTTCAGAATTGGCAACGGTTATGACGTACACGTGCTTGCGACTGGATATCGTCTTGTTCTCGGCGGAGTGGAGATTCCGAACCCGAAAGGATGTGTGGCTCATTCAGACGGAGATGTGATATTGCACGCTTTGTGTGATGCTATGCTCGGGGCCGTGGCCCTGGGAGACATCGGCCATCATTTCCCCGATACGGACCCGCAGTATTCCAACATCGACAGTTCCATCCTGCTGGAAAGGGTGGCGGCTCTTGTGGCTGCTGAAGGGTACCGGCTTGCGAATGCAGACATTACGCTGCTGCTCCAGAAGCCCAAGATAGCTCCTTATATCCAGCAGATGAGAGAGAAAATAGCCTCTGTCCTCAAGGTCGGCAAGGATTGTATCTCTGTCAAGGCGACCACTACCGAGAAGCTCGGATTTGTGGGAAGAGAAGAAGGAGTTGCATCTTATGCAACAGTTTTGTTGGAGAAACAATAATTTTTTATACCTTTGCGGACGCTCTTGAGGTATGGTGTAATGGCAGCACAAGAGATTCTGGTCCTCTTAGTGGCGGTTCGAGCCCGTCTACCTCAACAAAAAAAGCAATCGGCATCTGCCGGTTGCTTTTTTTGTTGAGGTAGTTTTTCTCCCCCTGTCGCTGCGCGACATCCCCCTCTTTGTTACTGGGGCCCTGCCCCAAACCCCGCCGCTACGGCCTGCTATCAGCACATACTTCGCCTCACGGCCTTCGCTAGCGCCTGCAGGCGCCTTGTCCTGTCCTCCGTACACATCGCACACTGCGCCACGGCGCTGATGCGCCCTGTTAGTAATTTTGAATTCAGTTTCTCCGGAAAAATTGCTAACTTCAAACATCTAAAAAACTACCGTATGAAGGCTTTTAACCGTTATATACTATATCTGGCCTGCTTGTACGCTGTTCTTGCGGCTGGATGTACTCCCCGAAGCGAGAAAGAAATAATCTCTGCGTTTGACAATCCTCCGCAGGAAGCCAAGCCGGTAATGATCTGGCAGTGGATGGACGGCTGGGTCACCAAAGAGGGCATCACTCACGACCTTGAAGCATACGCGGCAGCCGGGATCGGCGGTGTGCAGAACTTCCAGGTAGGAGGCCCGGAGCAGACAGAATTCCTGTACGAAAAGAATCCGATCGCTTCCCCGGAGTGGAAGGAACTTATGCGCTTCGCTATGCAGGAATGCACACGCCTGGGGCTTACTTTCGGCACTCATAACTGCCCCGGCTGGTCATCGAGCGCGTATGTCGACATTACACCTGAATATGCGATGCAGGCTCTGGTCTGGACGGCAACAAAGGTACAGGCCGCTCAGACTGGCGTGCGCCTGGCGCAGCCGGAAACAAATCTGGATTTCTACCGGGACATCTGCGTGCTGGCCGTGCCGGATGGCAAGACCGCTGTAGCGACAGCAGACGTTGTGGACCTTACGGGAAAGATGGACTCGTCTGGAAGGCTTGACTGGGCGCCGGAGAGCGGACGCTGGACTGTCCTGCGTTTCGGTTATACTCCGTCCGGAAGGCGGAATGCCTCCACATCCCCCGCATCCGGTGCAGGTCTCGAGTGCGACAAAATGAGCCGTGAAGCAGTGCACCGTTTCTTTGAAGGTTATCCCACGATGATTCTTGAAATAGCAGGTGAACTGGCCGGGAAGACTCTGGTGAATTTCGAGATTGACAGTTATGAGCAGCACAGCCAGAACTGGACTCCGCGTATGGAGGAGGAGTTCGCCGCACATCGCGGCTATGCGCTGCGCAGCTGGCTGCCTGCGCTCGCCGGAATCCCGATGGAGGGCAAGGAACAGTTCGAGGAAGACTGGAAGGCCACTATCGAGGACCTCTTCGCCGAGAACTATTACGCATATATGTCTGAACTGGTGAAACAGACTCCCGGTATGAGGCTTCTGATCCAGCCCTACGGAGACCCGCTCAATCCGGAAAAGGTCGCAATGCAGGATGAGGATTTCATACTCTGCGGCGAGTTCTGGACCAACCCTCCTACCTGGGGCGGACGCAGCATCTACCAGATATCCGAACTGGCTCATAAGATGGGCCGCCGCGAGGTCTATGCCGAAGGTTTCACCTGCTGGCCGCTGAATGCCTGGGAAGATGATCCCTTCAGTCTCAAGGTGATGGCCGACAAGGTGTTCTGCGTAGGAATCAACCGGCTGATGCTGCACGCCGGCGCAGCCAATCCCTGGCCGTGGGCAGAACCCGGTATGACCTTCGGCCAGTGGGGCACGCAGTTCACTCCCGGCAGCACCTGGTGGAAGGCTGGCGGGGCAAAAGCTCTCTTCAACTATTTTGCAAAGTGCCAGGCTTTGCTTCAGCGGGGAGATTTCGTCGACAATCAGGTCGAAGGAGACATCCTTTGGATCCATCGCCGCGACGCGGACATAGATATCTATTTCGTTTCCAACCAGGATGCCGAAAAGGCAGTGACGGCAGACCTGCCGTTCATAAAGGGCCTGGTGTTGGATCCGGGCGGCTCTGAGTTCGTCGTCCTGCACGGCGACAAACGGCTGCCTGTGACTCTCAATCCGGGCGGAGCGCCTTCATCCCTGGCGCTCACTCCCCGACAGACGCTCGAAGGTCCCTGGACAGTGAACTTCCCCGAAGGACTCGGAGCACCCGCTCAGATATCTATGGAAAGTCTTACGGACTGGAAGGACAACCCTGAGCCTGGAGTGAAGTATTTCTCCGGCACTGCAACCTACCACAAGACATTCCAGGCAACAAAGCCTTCACGGGGACAAAAGACCTTCCTTGACCTCGGTGAGGTGAACAATCTGGCTGAAGTCTTCATCAACGGCGTTTCGTGCGGACTGTTGTGGCGTCCGCCCTTCGTGGCTGATGTAAGCGCTGCGCTGAAGGATGGGGACAATGAACTGGAAATCCGTGTCACCAATCTATGGGTAAACCGTATGATCGGGGATGAATTCGAACCTGACGACATTGTCTGGGGTGAACCTTTCAGGTATTCTCACGCTCCGGGCAGTCCGATGGTGGGCAGTATGATGAAGGAAGTTCCGCAGTGGCTTGAAAACAATCAGCCCCGCCCTTCACAAGGACGCCACGCCATCGTCAATTTCAAGTTTTTCAGCCGTTACGCTCCGCTTCAGCCTTCCGGACTGATGGGTCCTGTGAGGTTAATGTCTTTGAATTAAAAAGCGAATGCAATGAAATATCGTAGTATTGTTCTTTCTGTAGCAATTCTTTCAATCTTGTGCGCCTGCAGCAGAGGTGCATTCATAATTGACGGGAACTCACGGGTGACAGTCTCGGTCGGTATTGACGATCCGGTCGTCGGGACTGCCTTGGAAATCTTCTCCGGAGACATATCCAATGTCCTTTCAGCAACCTGCAGCGAAGCGGGTCAGGATGCACAGATCCTGGTGGTCAGTGCCGACGACCCTGCGTTTGCTTCAGATCCTGATGTGGCTTCCGTAGCAGGCTTGCACGAGGCTTTTCTTATGAAAGTCCTGCCTTCAGGCCAGCTGCTGATCGCGGGCAGTGACGGCCACGGCGCAGCTTACGCCCTTATGGAACTCTCCCGGATGCTTGGCGTTTCGCCGTGGGAATGGTGGGCTGACTGCAGCCCTGGCGTGAAGTCGCAGTTCGTTCTGAAAAAGGACTTCAAAGTGACCCACGCGCCTTCAGTGGCATATCGTGGCATCTTTATCAATGATGAAGATTTTGCCTTCATACCGTGGGTGACCGGTAATCTGGAGCCGACAGACATACCCGGCAGGATCGGTCCGCAGACCCATTCCAGGATTTTCGAATTGTTGCTGAGGCTTCGGGCCAATACGTTCTGGCCGGCTATGCACGGCTGTTCAGTCCCGTTTTTCCTGACGGAAGAAAACCGTGAGGTGGCGAGGAAGTATGGAATCTATATCGGCACCTCCCACTGCGAACCTATGGCCAGCAACGCCAACGGTGAATGGCAGGTGAGGGGTAAAGGGGAGTACAACTTCATAACCAATCGTGACAACGTGATGGATTTCTGGACAGACAGGGTAGAGGCTGTCAAGGATCAGGAGATAATCTACACCCTCGGAATGAGGGGCATCCACGACGGACCGATGAGCGGTGCGACCACTCCTGAGGAACAGAAATCGGCTCTCGCAGAAGTAATTGCCGCCCAGAGAGCGCTTCTGGCAGACAGAGTCGATGCCGATGTAACTCGTATTCCCCAGGTCTTCATCCCTTACAAGGAGGTTCTGGATGCATATGAAGCAGGGTTGGAAGTCCCTGACGACGTGACCCTGATGTGGTGCGACGACAATTACGGATATATCCGGCACTTCCCGACTCAGCAGGAAAGGGAGCGTGCCGGCGGCAACGGCATCTACTATCACGTTTCCTACTGGGGCCGTCCTCACGACTACCTCTGGCTCGGTACGTTCTCTCCTGCGCTGCTTTACCAGCAGATGGGACTGGCTTTCGACAAGGGTATCCGCAAGATGTGGATTCTCAATGTAGGTGATATCAAGCCCGAAGAATATCAGATCGAACTGTTTATGGATATGGCCTGGGATATGGACTCAGTCCGCAAGGAAGGCTGGGAGGCGCACTGCCGTGCCTTTCTGGAGAGGGAATTCGGTGCCGGAATAGCATCCGCAGCCTTGCCTGTGATGATGGAACATTACCGTCTGGCATACATCCGCAAGCCTGAATTTATGGGGGCGACGAGAGAAGAGGAACGTGACCCGGCCTACCGTATCGTCAAGGACCTGCCCTGGGGCGAGGCGACTATCCGTAAAAGGCTGGAGGACTATGCCTCGCTTTATGCTCAGGCCGAAGCCCTTGGAAAAAAGATTGCGCCTGAGCGGCAGACGGCATTCTACCATCTGGTACAGTATCCGGTCCAGGCAGCGGCCAAGATGAATGAGAAGGCCCTGAAGGCCCAGCTCGCCAGACACAATATGGCTGACTGGTCTGAGGCAGATGCGGCGTACGACGCAATACAGGATCTGACGGCCCGCTACAATAAGGGCAAATGGGACGGAATGATGAATGCTGCGCCCAGAAGACTGCCTGTTTTTGCACGCTTTCCCCACGAAAACTCTGCAACGGCTCTGGCTGCGGAACCTCTGGTGGAGGTGCAGCTGGACGGATGTGATGCCAGAGGAGCCGTCCAGCCCTGCGAAGGACTCGGGCATAACGGGCGTGCTGCGATGCTGCCCGTCGGCAAGCCTGTGACGTTCAAATTCAAGTCATCAGACGATGCAGTGCTTCTCTCCTTGAGGATGGTGCCTTCCCATCCGGTGTCCGGGACCCAGTTGAGGCTGACCCTTTCAGTGGATGGCTCGCAAGAAATGACGTTCTCTTATGAGACTTACGGCCGCAGCGAGGAATGGAAAGAAAACGTGCTGAACAACCAGGCCGTGCGGGATACCATCGTGCCGCTGTCCGGCTCCGGAAAACATACCCTGACCATCACGGCTCTGGACGAGGGAGAAATCCTCGACAGGATTCTGATTTGCGCAAAATAACACTTATATTTGTAGAAACGCACCATATCTGTAAGGATCAACTTTATTTATTATGAAAACTCCGAAATACATCTTCCCTTCTGATTATATGGCAGACCCGTCTGTGCACGTATTTGACGGCAGACTCTATGTCTATCCCTCACACGACTGGGATTCAGGCGTGCCCGAGGATGACCTCGGCAACCATTTCAATATGAAAGATTACCACGTGCTCAGCACTGACGACGTGGAAAACGGCGAATTCAAGGATCACGGTGTAATCTTGAAACTGGAAGACATTCCCTGGGCAAAATGCCACCTTTGGGACTGCGACATCGCCAAGAAGGGTGACAAGTACTACCTCTACTTCCCGGCAAAGGACAAGACCCACATCTTCCGCTGCGGTGTTGCCGTGGCCGACAGTCCCGTAGGTCCGTTCATTCCCCAGCCCGACCCGGTAAGGGGCTCTTACAGCATCGACTACTGCATACTGGAAGACAAAGGCGAGTACTATTTCTATTTCGGAGGAATCTGGGGAGGTCAGCTGCAGCGCTACCGCAACAACGACGCCATCGAGCCTATCAAGCTTCCGGCCGACGACGAGCCGGCTCTCTGCCCCAAGATTGCAAAACTTTCCGACGATATGCTGCAGTTCGCAGAGGCTCCGCGGGACGTGCAGATTCTGGATGCTGACGGCAATCCTCTCAAGCACGGCGACCCTCACCGCTTCTTCGAGGCCACCTGGGTCCATAAATACAATGGAAAATACTATCTCTCATACTCAACCGGAGACACCCACTTCCTCTGCTATGCCATAGGTGACAATCCTTACGGTCCCTTCACATATCAGGGAGTCATACTCACCCCTGTAGTAGGCTGGACTACCCACCACTGCATCGTGGAGTTCAAGGGCAAATGGTACCTCTTCCATCACGACTGCGTTCCGAGCAACGGTGTGACGTGGCTCCGCAGCCTCAAGGTGGTTGAGCTCGAGTACGAACCTGACGGCCGCATCAAGACCATCAAGGGTACAGCCGACGTATAACATGCCTGCAGCCGGGGATGTCAGGCTGACTTGCGATAGTCGATATAGGAAACGATATCGTTGATCGTCGTGAAGTTTTTGAGGTCACCGTTCGGAATGGAAATTCCGAAGCGGTCCTCTATGCTGCCAACCATTTCTATGAATACGAATGAATCCACACCGGCAGTAGCCTTGAAAGATTTGTCGGTTTCGATTTCTTCCACAGGATAGTCTACATAATCCTGTATGATATCCAGTAATTGAGTTTTAGTATCCATTATCACATAAGGTTCAGACCGTTTCCGGAGCATTTCGAAGGCAGCTGTGTACGCTTGATCTTACGGGTCGATGTCTTCTCATATCCGGTGTCCGGCAGTTCAACATATTCTATTCTCTTGTAATCGGGGAGTTCCTCATTGACCTTTTCCATATCTGCAACTATTGCGGTATGGTCGGCGCGGCGTTCGGCGTCGCTGATATACAGTCCGGCGCAGAGGACCTCGCGGGGAGCGTGTCCCGAATTATATTCACATTGGTAGACGACGATGTCGTCGGCATAATCGAGGTGTTTCTCGATAACGTTCTCCACTTCTTCGGGACATACGTTCTTGCCGTTCTGAAGGACTATGGTGTTCTTCTTGCGGCCCATCAGGAAGATGCGGCCCTCGCTGTCGATGCGGGCGCTGTCGCCGGTATTGAAGAATCCGTCCTTTCCGAACACTGCTGCGGTTGCCTCAGGGTCTTTGTAATAACCTTTGGCCACGCTCTTGCCCTTAACGCATAGTTCACCGATGCCGTTTTCGTCGACATTGGCCAGCCGTACCTCCAGTCCGGGACATTGGCGGCCGACGCTCAGGTGTTCCTTGAGGGTATCGGAATTCATAGAGATCAGCGGTCCGCACTCGGTGATGCCATAGCCGTTCTGAATGCCGATGCCAAGGTCGTTCAGCCCTTTGATGACGACGGGGTTGAGCATAGAGCCGCCGCAGACGAGCATCACAAGGCGGCCGCCGAACGGCTCATATACATCCTTGAACAATTCGTGCGTCTTGTCTATTCCGAACTTGCGGAGCAGGTTGCAGAGCTTGATGCCCTTGCGGAGCTTCTCGTCCTTGCCGGCCTTCTTGGCGGCAGCCCAGATGTTGCGGTAGAAAGCGGTGGCTATCATCGGCACGACGGTCACGATATCAGGCTGGAAGAACTTGATATTCGTCATCATATTGCGCATATTGTCGTTGATGTAGGTCAGTCTGCCGCAGCCTATACGGGTCATAATATGTGTGTTGATCTCTGTCGCGTGGTGCATCGGCAGCACGCTCATCGAAGTCTGCTCGCCGACTGTGTGGATGACGTCCATACAGTTGATCATATTGGCAGTCAGGTTGGCATTCGTCAGTACGACGGCCTTGTTGGCGCCTGTGGTGCCGCTGGTAAACAGTATCTTCGCGGGAGCGTCCAGGTCGAGGTCGATGTTGCGGTATACGCTGTCCTTTTTCAGCGCCGCTCCGGCAGCTACAAGTTCTTCATAGAAGGGATAGCCTTCGACCTTGCGGTCGATGGTGATGATTGTCTTAAGTTTCCCGCTGGCAGAGCGGGCCTTCTCCAGGCGGTCGAGATGGCCGGCGCCGCATATGACTGCGGTTGCATCGCATTTGTCCAGCAGTGTTTCCAGCAGTTCCTGAGGGGCGTTGACATCAATAGGGGTGACGACTCCGACTCCGGAAGATATAGTGATGTCTGCTATTACGTATTTCACGCAATTGTCGCTGACGATGGCGACGTGCGCTCCTGCAAGTCCTGCGGCGAGCATTCCGTCGCCGAGGTTCATCACCTCCTCATACAAGTCGTGGCAGGTGTGATACCTGATTTCCTTGTTTTTGTCGAGTTCAGCCAGTACAAGTTTGTCGGGGATTATGCTGTTGATACGCTCCAGCATATCGCGGATACTGCGGTAATCTCCGTCGCGGAGGAGGAAATTTGCCTGTATTTCGCGCTCTGAAAGCAGTTTTTTCATAAGATATCAGAAAGCTTAGTTTTAGGGTTTGCCAGAACTGCCTCTATGACGTGTATATAGCAGTTATGGAATTCGATGAGTTGTTCCGGAGTCACCATACGGGTCTGGACGTCGTAGGAGACTTGTATCTCGTCGGTGTTAACGTCGTGGATCAGTGCCATATATGTGACAAGGGCGCCTTTGCCGTTGCTGTAGACCTGCATAGTGACACCTTCGGGCGTCGCCATAGGTATGAACGAGAAGCAGAAATTGGTGATCTGGCTCAACATCGAGTATTTCCATAACTTGTGCTGCATCGCCTCTACTTCCAGATATGACAGACGGGTATGCCTGTACAACTCGTTCTGGTCTGCGTAGAAATCTGCGATGTTCTCGTTGAATGAACGGGAGTAATCCACTGTTGTATAAACACTGAGGCTCTGGACTTTGGTGCCGGCAGCCCGACGGTCCGCAACAGTGCCCCGGCAGTTGAGGAGTTCAAGCGGGAGCTGATAGGGCGCGCGGCCGTTTTTCAGGGACGCTGCTATGGCGCAGGTGTAGAAGAAGAACGAATTCATCGTTACGGAATTTTCTTCACACCATTTCTGGGCCAGCCGGGAGATGGCTGCAGGGATGACGAAACGGTATCCCTGAGTGTCGCAGCGTATCATCAGATAGGGAAGCGCTATGTTGCCTTTGCGTTTGAACTTGAGCCAGCGGTCATTGGCGTCACCGTGGATTCCGCAGTACATAGGCGCCTTGCTGTGGCGGTTCTCATAGTAGTCCTTGAAGAATTCGTAATCTTTCTTGGTGGCTGCTTCGTCGGCGCGGTACTCATTGTCTTTCTTCAGCACAGTTTCAAAGCTTCCGGGGGCTGCAGGGAGTTCAGTGCCGTTGCGCAGTGCGTTGTATATGCCCATAAGGTCGTTTACTAGCACTCCGATGCCGTAGGTGTCCGCCACCATATGGCTTATCTTGAAAAGAATCATTTCGGCCCCGGACGGATCGGTGACATACACGGGTTCGAGCACGCGGCCTTTGAAGGCGTCGGTGGGTTTTTTACGGAAACGCTTCATATACGCATCCATTGAGCTTACGCTGTCGAACCTGACAACGGGGATGTCGCCTGTCTTGCGCTCTGCGTCAATGGTCTGAAGGGTTTCCTTCCCTTTTTTGAAGAAACGGATACGCAAGCAGTCGTTGCGCTCTATGAGCAGATTGATCGAACGTGTCATCAGCTCCTTGTCGAAGCCTCCGTCTATGGTCAGGGAGAACAATATGTTCAGCACGCGCTTGAACAGCGAGTATTTTGTCTGCAGGTCGATGATGTCCTGCGAGTAGTTGAATTTCAATTCCATTTGTTCTTGAGTTTTACCAATTCCATATAATCCTGCCTGTCGACAGGAGTTTTTTCTGTCCTGGAGTTATATTTTGACTCTGCGTACCGGATGATTGCCCGCGCTTCTTCCCTGTCGGAAAGCACTTTCTGCGATGAATCCAGCCAAGGGACAGAAGCGTTGCCTTCGAAGTACGCGTATTTCGCCGTATTGGATTTGGCCCCGGCTGCGTATTTTTCCCTGTTGGATTTGATCATCTTCTCGCGGTCGGTGGCGTCTTTGTTCCGGTCATAGAGGAGGTTTGCCAGCCATAGAAGAGTTGAAATCCTTATTTCGTCCTTGGGGATTTTCAAGGCGGCCATATATGCATAGCTTATTCCGGCGTCGTCTGACTTGAGGGGGTGCGGGATGTATACTTGTGACAGGGCCTCCCAGGCTTCCGAGTAATCTGTCCGTCCCAGTTTGTCCAGAATGGTTTCCAGATCGGAAAGTATCTGGCTGGATGCGGCTGCTTGCTGGGGCAGCGGCCTGGTCTGGCAGTCGCGGCCGCGGTTGGCGCTGCGCCACATATAACATTTATAATTGGAGGGATCGGCAGCTATGCCCTGGTCTGCTGCGGCAATGCCTTGGGCGAACAGACTGCGCTTGGCGTCCTTGCCCTCAGCTGCATCGCCGAGCATCAGATATGCCCTTGCAAGGCGCCAGTACACCTCAGCTTTCTCTTTGCTGTCGGTTGCTGCAGGCAGCATCTTCTGCAGTTCGTCGAGACTTGCCTTGTAGTCTGCCTTGTGCGAAAACAGATAGTCCGCATTGGAGAAGTTAAGGGCAAGCAGCACTATGGCCATAATTGTTTTCACGGTGGCAAAATTAGCCTTAGAGCACTGCTTACTTATAAAGATTTGGCGGAAAAGCGCAATACTGTGATAAAAATATTATATTTGGGGCGAATTGCAGACAATTGGGACGAAATGAGCGCATCAAAGCAAGTCACCACAAACTCGTTAAAGCTGCCCGAGCTGTATGGGAAGTTTACCACGCATCTGTGGTATATGCTGTTCCCGGCTCTCTTTTTCTTTACTTTTATCGTAGTATACAGGCCTTTCGGCAGCGAAGAGATGCTGGATATGGGCCGTTCCCTGTTCTTTTTCAACACTGCCATAATGATGTGCATCGTACTTGTCACGACGATTCTGACCAGGCTTGTGTATTTCCTGCTCTACAGGTTCGTCAACCATACCTGGTGGGAGTTTGCCGGCTTCTGTATGCTGGAAATGGTCATCATTACCTACTTCCTTGCGCTTTATCTGTTCCTGATGCGCCACGACGGCCGCATTTATTTCGAATATGTGGGTCTGTGCACGCAGTATTCTTTCCTTGTACTGCTGTTCCCCTATTTCGGGATAACCATAGTGTGCGCACTGGTCGGAAAAAGAGAGTCCAATATCGCAGAACAGAAGGGGCTTATCCGTTTCAGTGACACTTCCCGTCAGGTCAAGGCCGTGCTGGACAACAAGTCCATTTTGTATATAGAGGCGAAAGACAACTACGTCATCATCTATTATCTCGACAACGGCAAGGTCAAGAACTACCAGTTGCGCAATACGATGAATGCGATAGCTCCTCTGGTGGAACCTTATAATATTTTCCGCTGTCAGCGGTCCTACTACGTCAACCTGTCTCACATCAACGCGCTGCGCAAGGACCCCAACGAGATGATCAGCGCCGAACTCGACGCTGACAACATCGTCGTCCCTGTCTCCCGCAAACTCTACCGCGAACTCTCAGCGAAACTGTAGGGAGGCAGTTGGTGTAGACCCCTCGTCCAAGTCATCAGAATCCGAAACCGCCGCCGAAACCGCCGCCGAAACCATCACCGCCGAAGTTGGCGCTCATCTTATTGAAATTGATGGCGAATTCCTGCTCCATACGAAGACGTTGCTCGGTTTCATAGTGTCTTTTGTCCTTTTTCCAGGCCTTCAGTTGTTTCTTGTCCAGTATAGTCTGGAGAGCAGTTTCATATTTATCCTGATTCTCCTCCATCTGAGCCATCATATCCTCCATATCTGCCATCATCGACATCATATTTTGGAAATCCTCGTCAGACATCTTTGAGGGGTCGAATTCAGCAGTGCGTGCTTCCTGCCCGCTACCATCGGCATCCTGCTCAGCCGCTTTGAATTCGTCGGGAACAACTACGGGGTATTTAATCTTGCCGAGGTAAATCTTGTTGAGTTTGAGCAAGCGTGACGCCTGCTCTTCGTCAAGACCGTATGCGGCTGCCATCTGGTCTGTCTGGGAAGATATTGCCTGATCTGAAAGTTCCTGGGGAGCGGGTATGTTCATACCTGCGGGCATCTGCGCATTCGTTACAAACGGAAGAGAAATAAGAGCGAGAATCAAAAATACTTTTTTCATGGTAATAATTTTTATATCTATTGTTTCATTTCGTTTGCTATAATAGACAAGCGCCTGTGCCGAAAGTTTAAACAAATGCAAAAAAAGAGGCACTCGCAGATGCAAGTGCCTCTATTTCGGGTAGCGGGACCCAGGATTGAACTGGGGACCTCATGATTATGAATCATGCGCTCTAACCAGCTGAGCTATCCCGCCATCATATATATCCGCCGAAGCGGACGACAAAAGTAGATAAAAAACTGTAATACGCAAAATTATTTTGTCCCGACGCTCAGGCCGTTCTGCTCGAGAAGGGCTTCGGGGCGCGGGTCGCGACCTCTGAATTTGCGGTACAGGACATCTGCATCCTCGAGATTGCCTTTGGAGAGGATGTTTTCCCTGAAGGACGCGGCGGCCTCCTTGTTGAAGATGCCCTTCTCCTTGAAAAGGGAGAATGCGTCTGCTTCCAGCACTTCCGCCCATTTGTAAGAATAGTATCCGGCGGAGTATCCTCCGGAGAATATATGCGTGAACTGGGGGGATATGGCTGTGCCTTCGATGACGGGCAGCACTTCTGCTGCGGCGAGTATCCTGTGCTCGAAGTCTGCGGCGCTTTCTTCGGGGGTGCACTGTGCGGTGTACCACGCCATATCAAGGGTGCCGAAGCGCAACTGGCGCACGAAGGCGTAGCCTGCCTGGAAGTTCTTGGCGGCCACGAGTTTGTCTATCAAGTCCTGGGGAATGGCATCCCCGGTTCTGTAGTGCCTTGCGAATGAGTTGAGCCACTGGGGTTCATAGCCCCAGTTTTCCATAAACTGTGAGGGAAGTTCCACGAAATCTCTTGCCACTGCGGTGCCGGTGAGTGAGGCGTATGAGCCTTCTGCCAGCAGGCCGTGCAGGCAGTGGCCGAATTCGTGAAGGAAGGTCGTGACTTCATAGTGGGTCAGCAGCGAGGGGGTGTCTCCGGCCGGTTTTGAAAAGTTCGTGACCAGCTGGACCAGCGGTCTGGTCTCGACGCCGTCTCTGATGCTCAGGTCGCGGAAGGAGGTCATCCAGGCGCCGCCGCGTTTGCTTTCGCGGGGGAAGAAATCCATATAGAGCAGACCCAGGTGCCGGTCGCCGTCCTTGACTTCGTAGACCTGGACGTCGGGGTGGTAGACGGGTATGTCTCCGCGGCGGATGAATGACAGTCCGTAGAGTGTTCCGGCAAGGCCGAATATGGCATCCCGGACGGCTTCGAGCTGGAAATAAGGCTTGAGAAGTTCGTCATTTACTGAATATTTCTCCGTGCGCAGTTTTTCTCCCCAGTAGCTGAAATCCCAGGGCATCAGCCGGCCTTCGAATCCGTTGGCTTCGGCGTAGGCCTGCAGCTCAGCTATCTCTTTGCGGGCGAACGGCAGGCATTTGGCCATCATATCGGCGATGAAGTCGTTCACGGTCTCTTTTGTCTTTGCCATCCTGTCCTCGATGGCATAGTCGGCGTATGTCCCATAGCCCAGCATCTGCGCCCTGCGCATATTCAGGTCCACTATCTGATGTATGTTGGCGTCGTTGTCGAAGTTGTCTGCTATGCAGCGGGAGCTGTAGGCTCTCCACAGTTTTTCGCGAAGGTCGCGCTTTGAACTGTACTGCATAAAGGGCATAAATGAGGGACGGTCCAGGGTGAAGACCCAGCCTGTCTTGCCGCGGCTTGCAGCTTCGGCTGCCGCTGATTCTTTAACGAAGTCGGGCAGGCCGGCTGTCTGGGCTTCGTCAGTCAGGTCGAGAGTATATGCGTTGGTGGCTCCGAGGACGTTCTTGCCGAAGCGCAGGGATGCGAGCGAGAGTTCTTCCGACATCTTGCTGAATGTCTGTTTGTCTTCTGTCGGGAGGTTGGCGCCGTTGCGGGCGTAAGCCTTGTAGGTTTCGCTGAGCAGCCGGCTGTCTTCTTCATTCAGACCGAGGCTGTCCCTTTTTTCGTATACAGCCTTGATTCTGGAGAACAGTTTCTCGTTGAGCGACACATACATACTGAATTCGGTCAGCTTGGGGGTTATGTCCTCCGCGATCTGCTGCATCTCGCTGTCTGTGCAGGCTTCGTTGAGGTTGAAGAATATCTGCTCCACAGAGTTCAGCTGCTTTCCGCAGAGTTCCAGGGCCTGCACCGTGTTTTCAAAATCAGGCTCGGCGCTGTTTTCAATAATTGCATCCACCTCGGCCTTCGCCTGTTTCAGCGCTTCTTCGAATGCGGGAATGTAGTGTCTGTTTTCAATTGTGTCAAAAGCTGGCGCTCCGAAGGGAAGTCCCGACTCCGTCAGCAAAGGATTTTCGTTCATCGGTCAAAAGTTTTTTCGGCTGACCAAAAATAGCAAAAAAAGCTCAGTCAGTCTTTTTCGATAGTGATGTTATCGTGTTTGTCTGCGGAATATGTGAATTCATAACAACGGTAAGTCGTTCTGCCCAGCCTGTTTCTGCTGGAAGAAGTATAATAGCCGAAATCGAACCTTTCCTCTTCCAGCAGGTTTTTCGAGACGGTCGTCCTGCCGTCAGAATACAAGTTGTCGAGAATCCTTCTGTTTGACGCAAGCTTTCTGTTAACATATGAGATAACATTTCTCGCCTTACGATAGAGCTTGTTGTTATAAGTATTGCGGCACATATCACTGCAGAATTTCTTGTCGCTGCGTCCTTCCATTTCGGCTCCGCATTCAAGGCATTTTCTCATAATCAGTCCTCCTTTTTTCCGGTAATACTGTCCAAAGCTATCGTTTTGGGCGCTTGTTTCAAATACGGGAACAGACAGTTTTTCCGATGACGGAAATGTATGCGCGATTCCGGATTTTCAGCATCGAAATTAAGCGGATATAAATGCTTAGAGTATGGTTAGGCCCGTTTCGACGCATTTCCTTTGCCCCCGGACATAAAACAAAAGCATTATGGAAAATTCAATCAACAGAGTGGAGCTTCTGGGCCGGATCGGCCAGAACCCGAAAATCATGACTTGCGGAGATTCGCAGATGGCGAGGTTCTCTATCGCTACCAATGAAAGATTCAAGGACCGGAGCGGAGTCTTGAAAGAAGAAACGACGTGGCACAACGTGACAGTATGGGCGTCGAGGAACACAGATGATTTCCGACTACTTAAAAAGGGAGTGCTGGTACACGTAGTTGGAAAGATCAGGAATGCCAAGTACCAGAATGCCGAAGGCGAAGACAGGTACTTCACTGAGGTGTCTGCGACCAGGATGAATATCCGCCGTGAGAACCTCCAGGGCGTCCAGGGGCCGATTCCTGATGTTATGATGCCGCAGGGCCTTGTTCCAGGCTATTCAATTAACTAAACAAACCATCCTGCCGGAAGTGGACCGATGAAAAAAAGACTTGTACATACCTCAGCCGTGATACTTTGCATCCTGTGCTTTTCGCGGGGTGAAGCGTCAGCTCAGCGATGGTCCATAGGGACGAATGTAGTGGATTACATCAATATGGGAACCATAAATGCGGAGAGCAGCGTCGCTATCGCGCAGCATTATTCTTTCAATGCAGGTATCAGGTTCAATCCCTGGACTTTTAACTATGGTGATGTCGACAGACAATTTGAAAACAGGAAGAAGTGCCTGTATGCTGGCGTAAGGTTCTGGCCCTGGCACATCTATTCGGGATGGTGGGCAGCCCTTCAGCTGCAGTATCAGGAATATAACCGGGGTGGAGCCTTCATCAAGCAGTCCGAAGAGGGCGATGCATACGGCGTAGGTTTCTCGCTGGGATATACTCTGATGATCCACAAGTCGATCAACATAGAATTCGGTGCCGGTGCGTGGACGGGTGGAGCTGCGTATACTGCTTATTCCTGCCCGCATTGCGGAAAGATAGTAGACCAGGGCAGCAAGTTCTTCTTCTGGCCGAACAATGTAATGGTGTCGTTGGTATACATCCTTTAGCATATACATCGGATGAAAAAGATATACAGGGCAATAATATTTATAGCGTTGACCGTCAGTCTCTTTCCTCAAGAGGCCGGAGCTCAGTTCGTGCTCGGGACCAAAGGCGGAGCCGTAACATTGGCCGGTCTTGAGGCTTGCCTGCCGAGCGTGGCTCTGACTGTGGGTAAACAGATGAAGATGACATCGCTCGAGGCAGATTTCGGTTACTGCTCCGCCGCAGCCTATATCGACCTGTCTTGTCTGCTGAGGATATACGGAAACAAAGACCACTCTATGAATGTATATCTCGGAGCTGGACTGACAACAGAAATAAGGTTGCCTGAATATGGCGAAAATGAATTGATGGCGGGTGCATTCCCGCTCCTGCAGGCTGAGAAATACATATCAAGGCGTATTTCCCTGTATGCAGATGTAAGGACGCCCTATATGTTCTTTGTGGATGGCGACAGGATGTCTGCCCGCTTCGCTGCAGGAATCAGATGTCTGTTTTATAAGGAGGAAAAAAGATGAGCAGACGGTTTAGCAATTCGATAGTTGTTGTAGTGCTGCTAGCGGCGTGCCTGAATGCGGATGCCCAGAGCGCTGTCGCTTCTTCCCGAGGCGGAAGGGATGGCTGGTCCAGCGTATATGAATACTACCGGGACAGCGTCTATCGCGTCAGGAACCCCCAGGGAAAGCTCGATGCGATAAGGGAGAACAACACGAATGCCGGAATATCACTGACCAACGAAAGTCAACTTCCGGATTTGGAGTACCGCTCAAAAATGAAGGATACGCTTCAGATTCTGGACATTTATGGTCGTCAGACTTTCCTGATGAAAGCGGTCAGGGATGATGAGACAGGGGAAATGCTGGCCAATGAAGTTCTTGATGCCGCAGTCGTCTCCGCCCGTTTCAGGAATGTGGCGGAACGGCACGGCAAAGTGGCGATCCAGTTCGACATCAGGGTTCCGCACACTATGATGGACAAAAAATGGCAGCTCCGCTTCGATCCGGACCTGTACATTCTTGAAGACAGCGTGCGGCTAGACCCTGTGATTATTACAGGAAGAGGCTACCGGAAGGCTCAGTTACGTGGCTATCAGCAGTATGAGCGTTTCCTTTCCAGAATCGTTTCGGACACGACGGCATTCATCAACCTTCGGCAGCTTGAACTGTTCATCGAACGCAACATACCTCAGCTGTATGCTTTCAAGAAAGATTCTTCGGAGGTGTCAGACGAGATGTTCTATTCTTACTACGGCGTCAGCGAAGCCAAGGCTGTGGAACATTATACCAACAAGCTGGCCCGCAAACGGAACCACTATCGTATGCTCCTGAAGCAGAGGATGTACGAGAAGTATGTGAAAGCGCCCATCGTTGCCGAGGGCATACGTCTGGACACGGTGCTGGTTGATATGAACGGAGATTTCACGTATTGCTATTCCCAGCAGATCGACACCAGGCCGAAGCTGAGAAAAGTGGATATAGTCTTGTCCGGGGCAATTTATGAGCAGGAGAAGAAACTGTATTCTATTCCTCGCGGCGAACCGCTTTCTTTCTATATCTCTTCGGTCTCTATGTTTGCCGACCAGACGGAAAGATACCTGACCGAAGTGGTGGAAAGGAAAGTCAGCGCAAGCGCTTCGTATGATATAGTCTTTCAAGTAGCAAGAGCAGACGTCAGAAGTGACCTTGCAGGCAACGCGGAGGAGATCGGCAATATCAAGAAGCAGCTGGTCAGCCTGATTGGGAATGAGGTTTTCGAGCTGGATTCGATACGTGTGACGGCGACTGCTTCACCTGAGGGGAAATACAGGCAGAATGAGAAGCTTTCCCAGAGGCGTTCCGAATCCGTATCGAAATACTTCCGCTCGTGGATGAGGCACTATCGGGACTCCCTCGAGGCAGCAAGGGGATTCAGTGTCGATGAAAACGGCAGGATGGTCAAAGAGTCAGTGCCTGACATTGCCTTCCAGAGCGACATAAATGCTGAAAACTGGAAAGGACTTGACGAGCTGGTCGGTATCGACGACAACCTGTCAGATGATGATAAACAGAACTATTACAGACTGGCAGATATCGAAGATTCTGACGTCAGGGAGTCAAGGATGAAGCAGCAAAGGTATTACAAGTACCTCAAGGATGAGCTGTATCCAAAGTTGCGTACCGTTTCGTTTGATTTCTATCTGCACCGGAAAAGTATGGCGAAAGACACTGTCCATACAACAGTTCTGGACACCATCTATATGCAAGGCGTGGATGCGATCAGGAACCGTGATTATGAAGCAGCCTTGATGTTGCTGGCGCCATACCAGGATTACAATACGGCGGTGGCGTATGTCGCACTGGACCGTAACCGGAGTGCACTGGACATACTGAGCAAGTGCGAACAGACTGCGCAAGTCAATTACCTGCTTGCTCTGCTTTACTCCAGGCTGGGCGATGAGACGAAAGCTGTACAACACTATATGACTTCCTGCAGTCAGGATCAGTCATATATCCACAGGGGCAATCTTGACCCTGAAATATCAGCGCTGATAGCGCTGTATGGTCTGAACAAAAGAGAAGACGAAGACATTTATTAAAAACACTTAAACAATTAGAAATGAAAAAACAATTATTGATTATCGCGGCTCTGGCTATGATTACCTGTGCCTGCGACAAGGAAAACCAGTGCAAGACCTGTAAAGAAGGGAAACCCGTCGAGGTCACAGTCCAGATCAACGGAACATCGATGACCAAAGCCACGGGAAACACTTATGCGAACGAATCCAAGGTAAACAGCCTCCAGGTGCTGGCATTTGACACAAATGGTGAGATCGAAGCATACCGGAGCGTTGATAACGAAATGAGTCTGACGCTTATGGCTACGTCGGGAGAGAAAACGGTATGGGCAGTAGTCAATGCCCCTTCACTTGAAAATGTCACAACGCTGGATGAATTGAGCAGTACGCTGACCCGGCTTGAAGACAATGCTCTCGACAGTTTTGTGATGACGGGGTCTGTCTCGGAGGAATTGACGGACGGCGCCGTTCTGGCAATCACAGTAAAACGTATCGTAGCCCGTGTATCAGTAGCCAAGATAACTAGGGCTTTCCCTGATACGCCGACTTATGAGGGTAAGACACTGAAAGTTACCGGCATCTATATGCTCAACGTAGCGGGTGCGGTAAACTACGCCCTCACAGGAGAGCCGTCAGAGTGGTACAATAAATTGAATCACGAAGATGCAGTGGCCGATGCCTTTCTGTATGATGCTCTTGACCAGACCATTGAAAACAATGCTTCGTATGAAGTTGAACACGCATACTATCCATATCCCAACAGTGTTGCGGCAAGCGTGAAAGATCTTGATGATGAGAACAGAGGTACCTGGAGCGGCAGGAAGTCAATCCTTTGCATCGAAGTGGAATTTGACGGAGTGAGCGGGTATTATCCCATTGAACTGCCTGTCATTGAGCGCAACAAAACCTATACAATCGACGAGGTAGTGATAACCCGTTCTCCTACAGACAAACCATATGATCCCATCGACACCGGAGTGGCAACTGTAAGCATCACCGTCGAAGAATGGGAACTTGGACTCAGTCTAGGCACAGTCACTATTTAGAATCACCACTAAAAAATAACAACGATGAAAAAAACAATATTATCAGCTGCCTTTGCAGCTCTGATGCTCTTCACCTCGTGTGATGAGAAGATCGACGTCCCTTCACAGGCAAGTGCGCAGAAGGTGATTCTCGATGTCACAATTGTTCCTGACGGCAATCCCACCAAGGCAATCGGCACGGTGAATACCGGCGCCAGCAACAATGACACAGAAGGAGAGACGAAAATATCCACACTGCAGATATTCGTATTTGCAGGTGACGTAAGAGACGGATACGTATCCAAGAATGTCACTACAAGCGCGCAGGTGGAATGTACGGCAGGCACGCGTGACATTTATTGCATCGTAAATGGTCCGGCTACGCTCAACTCCATCGTCTCCAAGACGGCATTGCTGGCGACTGTGTCCACATTGGTCAACAACCACGATAATTTCGAGATGGTGGGATTTAAAACGGGCCAGACTATTTCAACGAACAGCAGCGTCTCCATCCCGGTAAACCGTATCGCTTCCAAGATTGTCGTAAAAAGTATTGAAAATGCACTTCGTTCGGGCGGGCCGATTGCAATCAAAAAAGTGTATATCACCAATGTCGCAGGACAGTTCAACTACGGTCTCGATACCTATGCTGCCGCATCAGGGACGTGGTATAACAAGGGTGGATACCGTGCCAACGGCAGTATCGGTAATTTCACCCAGGACATTTTTACGGTGAACGTGGCTGCAGGGTCGACCTATGAAACCAATCATTACTTCTATGCGTACCCTAACAACTATCCCCAGGCGGATTATAACGCTACGTGGGCGCCCAAGAGGACAATGCTGGTAGTCCAGATACAGTATAACGGCAAGTTGTACGACTATCCTGTAGACCTGGGAGTTGACCTCGAAAGCAACAAGATGTATGTGATCAACAACCTCAAACTGGTCAATCTGGGCAACCTGGATGACGGAAACGAGGGTGGTGCAGACGAAGAGAATCCCGTAACCGGAGTCACGGCCCAAGTTACTATTGACATAAAGGATTGGACGGTAGTGACACTTGGAACCAACGGAGGAATAACCATTTAGAAGAATGGATAAGTGTTTGTTTGCTGTATTGTGCGGCTTGATGCTGTTTTGCCCGGCCTGTGACAGGCCGCAGGCAGGCGCGTCGTCGGAAACATTCGGCGTGACGTTCGTCCTGGACAGTGATGGCGCGGGGTCAACCCGCGCTGCCACTGCCGTGGACGAGGCCTCCATCGAGAATGCGTGCCTCTACTTCGTAGGTGCTGCCGGTGCCGTAGTGGATGCCGTGCCTGTGGCGGGCAATACTGTGTTCAGGAATTTTGAGGCCGGGACATACAAAGTATATGCAGTAGCCAATTGCGGCACGACTGTGAGTTCCTTCTCGTGGGAGAGTGAGATAAACGGATATGTACGTTCTCTTGCTTCAGAAGCTGGTGCCTTCTCGATGGTAGCGGCCAAATCCTTCAGTGTGCCTGAAGATAAGACCTGCAGCCTGACAGCTGAACGTCTTGTCTCAAAAGTCGAGATAGACAAGATCAGCGTCGATTTTTCACAATATCCGGACCTCACGGCTAAGACCTTTACCATAGACAGTATATATCTTGTCAATGTAGCTGGACAGTCGACTCTTGCAGACGGCATAGACTACATTCCGCCGGCATCTTCGTGGATAAACAAACGCGGCTATACGCAAAGTCAGTCAGACGCTTTGGTGTGCGAGGCGGTAAGACGGACAGTGACGCGATCCAGTCCCCATACGGTTCCTCACTACTTCTACTGTTACCAGAACAACACTTCGACGGATTCCCACGCTGCAGCCTGGAGTGCGAGGCACACACGACTTGTCGTTGCGTGCACTCTCGGCACGGCAAAAACCTATTATCCGATTGACATAACCGGACCAGGCGGCAGGCTTGCCAGAAACTGCAGATATGTAATAAATGAACTTGTCATAACCGATTTCGGCAGCAGCGGACCCGATCAGGAAATAACCGGTTCAATGCCGTATCACTTCTCTTCACAAGTGAAGACGTGGGAAGGGACACATACAGTAAGTGAGAGATTTTAATAATCAGGAATAACAATGAACAGTCAATTTCGCCGCAGCTTGACCTGCACCATAACAGTGCTGGCTATGTTTCTGTTGCCACCGTCGTGCTCAGTAAAGGAAGACAGAAGAATCTGCCCTTGCATTTTGGAAGTGGCTTTTGCAGGCAGGGAAAGGATCGAGGACCCGGTCACTCTGGTAGGTTGGAGTGACAGGGAGGTGTTCGACGACAGAATCAACACGGTTGATTATCCGGATGTCTATACGCACAATACTCCCAGGTCTCTGATTGCTTTCGGGGCGGTCCAGGGGCTTGACAAGTGTGTGCGGAAGGGGCATACTGTAATTATACCGACTGGCATTGAATGCGATTCGCTGTACGCATACAGTGATGCCGTCGATTGCAGCGGAGAAACGGCGCGCACTACCGTAGTGTTCCATAAACAGTTTGCGACAGTACATATGGGCATAATCAATACAGATTTTGATGCTGATGATTTCTCATTGGTCTTGAAGAGTCACAGTTGCGGCATTGACCTGCTTACCTGTGAGGCGACAGAAGGAGAATTCAGGTGTATTCCACGCTTTGAGGATGATAACAAATACAGATGCAGGATCTGCCGTCAGAGAGATGACAGCATTGCCTTGGACGTTACTCACGCATCCGGGGACAACGTGACCTTCCCATTGGGGAAAGTTGTCAGTTCCATAGGATACGATTGGAATGCGGTTGACCTGCAGGATATATTCATCACCCTTGATATAGCTAAGGGGCGTATCGGAGTCGGGGTGGCCGGTTGGGAAAGCATAGAAGATTTCGAATTGTCAACAGTTGAACTATAGGAGAGCGGATATGAAAAAGATATTAGCAGTTATCGCGGTAATGATGGCATTGCTTGCCTGCACGAGGGAAGAAAACCAATCTGGCGGCAAGTGCGATGACGGATTGAGGAGCTTTGTGGCTTTTGGTTACCACGTCAAGTCGTTAAGTTCGCCTGAAACCAGAAGTGCCTTCATCGCACCTGCATTTGATGACAGCAAGGTGTCAGGCATTACTGTGGCAGTCTATGATGGAACGACCGGGTCGTTGCATTACAAGAAGCATTTCACTTCTGGCTTCGACTCGATGGAAATTCCTTTGCGCAGCGACAAGGTATACTACCTTTATGCGCTTGCCAATATGGGAGACCAGACTGCGAGGCTTCCTTCTTCCAGAAGTTCACTGCTGTCGGACTTCACATATACAGTTCCTTCGTATTCGGATGTGAACACCAGGGGGATACCGATGACTGGCAGTATAGAAAACTATACGCCCTCAGGCGCAGGGGAGGAATTCGAACTAAGACGCTTGTTTGCAAAGGTTACGTTGAACGTCACAACCGCTTATGACGGAGGTACGGATGCAGGGGTCAAGGTGACCAACCTTAAGGTGGGCAATGCAAACGGCATTCTCTCAGCCTTCGGCGGCAGCCGGCTGGCTTCCGCCACAAACCGGCTTGCACAGGATGACTACAGTGCCAACAACTCGGTCAATGCTTCTTCTGTGGTATTTTACGTCCCTGAGAATCTCCAGGGAAAGATTGGTTCGGCGGCATCTTCCCACGACAAGAATCCTGACCGCGATGACGCCGTCAGAGCGGTAAAGGACCTGTTGACTTATATTGACGTTACAGTTACGGCCAATTCGGTCTATTATGTAGGAACTATACACTATCGCAGCTACATCGGCGCTGATGCCAAGACCGACTTCAATGTGGTCGGCAACTACAGGTATGTCTGGAATATGACTTTGACCGAAGACGGTCTTGTTTATGACGACTGGAAGACAGACCAGACGGATTTCAATGTCATAGACCACTATCTGAGTTTCGATGCAGATGTCTACCCTGTAAACCCGCGTAAGAGTGTAGTTTCTACAATAGAATATGAAGACAGCTATCACGGCAGGGTCAAAGGGCAGGGAGGTGTTGCCGGTCAGGGGCTGAGGTGGACGGTAATACCGCCGGCCTCATTGCCGCACGCTGCAAGTGGCAACAACTATCTTGACTATGCTTACGATGCCGGAACTGATGCAGTCACTTGGACTCCGACCCGTTATGCTCCGCCGGGAGATTATGCCATAACCGTAACGACGACGGATGGCAGGTATTACGACGATGCGGTCCTGCATATCAACGATACGCGGTGGATAAATACTGATGCTGCATATAATAACCGCCCGCGAGAGACGACGATCAATCGTGCAGAGGTCAATTCTACGACAAAGTGGAACATAGGATATGCTTATGGAGACCAGTCTGTTTCAGACTCTGGAGCACGGGACGCTACATCCCCCAATTCGGGCTATTATGCAGGGCTGAGCATAGCTGACGACTGGACCCAGCACATCGGATTCAAGTTGCAGGGCGATGCGTCGCAGTATCTGACTGTGAGCGGCACGCCCGATGGCAATGGGGTGAGCTATTCCTTGTCGCAGGACATTCTTATGGGTGATTACAAATACGTGGTCTACTGGAAAGATACCTGGGACGAAAGCCGTCAGGACTACGCAAAGAAAGATTCTGCCATTCTCCACGTGACTGGAACATATATGGGCAGTATGTATCTCACAGCGTCAAAATGGACCGTCACGGTGGGAGAGACGATGGAAGTAAGGGCAGTACCCCGCGGCAATCCTTCTTTTCCGAAAGTAGAGTGGGAAATCCTTGACGGAGACGACAAGGTAAGCCTGGTATCTACCGCCAATCTTAACGCAGCACTGACAGGACTAAGGGAAGGAACGGCCACTATAAGGGCCAGGGCAGTCGATGGAAGCGGAGTCGTTTCTGAAAACAGGTCGATAACTGTCACCAACCCTCCGGTGAGCCTCACGGTAATCCCGTCGCAGTCAACTGTCTATATGGGGACTTCTTTGGCATATACTGCCATAGTTACGTATAGTGACGGTTCAACGGCAGATGTTACTTCAAGTTGCATCTGGAGTACGGAATCAGCCGCGATAGCGAGATTTGACAGTGCTATGCCGAGAGGCGTCGTCGTGGCGCAGAACACAGCGGGGACGGTTGCCATAACAGCAAGGTATTCAGCTTTGGGGAAGACAGTAAGCGGCACTGCGACATTGAACGTTGTGTCAAGACCTGCGCCCATATCGATAGAATGCCTTGACGGGCCGCAATATATTTTTCGCAATGATACTTATGGCTCAGGCAGTTATACAGTCACAAATATCAATGATTTGAGACTGAAACTGAATTATACTGACGGAAGCAGCATTACGGGCACTTTCAGGGGACTGAATGTCAACCTTGCATCAAGCAATCCGGATCTTGTGCTTGCGCTTGACCGGAGCAATAAAACCCTGCAGGCCTATGACAAAGGCACAACGACAATTACAGTGACTTGTGACGGCCGTCAGGCAAGTTTTCCGGTATATGTCAGCAAAGTGAGGCTGGTACCCTGGCGGATTGACCTGACCACGGGAGAATCTCAAAAAGCAGAATTCTTCCTGACGGGGTATGATGAGTCGGCTGAACACGCTGCCGAAGTCCTGTGGAATACTGCTGACTCCGGCATAGCCGAAGTCCGGACCGGCTATGGAACATCTACATATGTCCGCTCAAACTACGCCGGCTCGACCATATTGACGGCTGATTATACCGGCAGTTATGGCCATACTATGATACAGGCTCCGATTTATGTCAGCGGAAGCAACGACGTAAGCCACGAACTGAAAGTTACTCCGGACCCTTGTGCACTCAACACTGGAAGTTCGCAGCAGCTTACGGCGAAATATCATACCATTACCGGTGGAGCCGATGACGGCGGAGTAGATGTGACAGCAGCTGCAACCTGGAGCATATACTCAGGAGACAGCTACGTGACACTTAATGATACCGGCCTTGTCACCGGAAGGGCGCAGGGTACTGCGAAATTGAAAGCCAGATATATGGGACAGACAGACTATGTGACGGTAGTTGTTTCGAGTGTCCCTGTAGTCAAGGAATATTATCTTGAGATAACGCCCGCATCCTCTACGCTTGAAGTCGGTGGGACCAGGCAGTTGACGGCGTTGTTCCACACAAAGACAAATGGAGTGGACGACGGAGGTGTGCCTGTGGGCGCAAGCTGGACGGTTTCTGCCGGCGGCAGCCACGCAAGCGTCAATGGTGGAGGCCTTGTCTCAGCCCTGACTCCCGGAACGGCAACGATAGTGGCGGGATATGCAATTGACGGAGTGACTTATCCTGCGACGGCAACAGTTTCGGTCGTCCGGCAGATGACAGAAAGATATCGTCTGGGGTTGACTCCGGAAGAAACTACGGTCGGAGAAGGTGCGACCCAGACGTACGTGGTCCGCAAGTATACCGATATCTATGTTGACGGCGTCCTGTCGTATCGGGACCCTTCGGGAGTTGTCATAAGCAATTCGACTGTAAACTGGAGTGTAGTCAGCGGTGGCTCATATGCAACCGTAAATGCGGCTGGAGTCGCAACTGGAGTCGCTTCGGGTGATGCGACGATAAAGGCTGTCCTCAAGAGCGACACATCCCTCACGGCTACGGCCATCCTCCACGTGGACGTTGTCTTCAATGTGGATCCCGGACAGGGAGGATCAGGCAACGGAAGCGGAAACTTTTAAATAACCAACAAGAAACAAGCTATGAAACAGCTCATATCTCTTTTATTGCTATGCACAGTCCTCATTGCCGGTTGCAACAAGCAGCCGGCTGAGGATATGGCCGGCGCACCGGCCGACCTGACCTTTGTGGTGCAGCCTGCTTCTGCGGCGAACAGTGATATGTTTACACGTTCGTCGTATGATGCTTCACCAACGGATAAGATTACGGATTTCTCGATTTTCGTATTTGACAACAGCGGACGTTCAGTGTCTGCAAACTATTACCAGGGAGATGCCAATATGTCCGGCCGTTCGCTCTTTGTCAACGAGTCTCTGAATACTACGGTCAATGACCAGTTTGACGTGTACATCATCGCAAATCTTGGCGACCTCACTACAAACGGCGATTTGTGTACATCCGGCGTACCCGCAGTCAGAAAGCTGCAAGATTTTTCGTACGGTTTTTCGAGCGATTTGGGTGAGTTCGACACGAGAGGCTTCCCGATGGCTGGTCATTATCCTAATTATCGTCCCGGAACTGATTCCAGAACCCTTTTTGCAGACAAGCTGGTAACTCAGTACAATATCCGTTTCTCCAAGTCGACGGGGAATCCAAATACATACACGATTACCGGTGGAAAACTTGGCAATGTTGCGGTCAGATGCACTCCGTTCCAACCTTTCAAAGCGTCTTCGGCCAGGGACATCAGCGATGAAGGAGACAGGTTCTCCCCATCTGATATTGCCTCTTTGAATGCGGATTCGGCAGCCTCTCTGTTCGTTCTGGAGAATGAGCAGGGCACGGTCTTCCCATCAAGCGTCAATTCCGGCAGACTGAGAAGGATGGAGAGTTTTCCGTCGGGCAGTATCTACCGGCAAGTTTGTACCTATGTTGAGTTTTACTTTACGGTAAGGACGCCGACGGCTACCTATGAAAATGTCACGTACCGTTATTTCTTCGGAGATGCAATGCGTGATTGCAGCGTACATCGCAATATGGTCTTCAACCTGACATTGAATTTCGACAATGTGCTGGTTGAGGACGAAGGCTGGAGGATAGAGCCGGGCGACCCGGTAATTGATGACAATGCTCTGATATTGAGCCGTCCCCAGCTCAGTATCATAAAAGGAATGTCCAATTCGTTCACTGTTGTCAGAAGGGATGGTGTCAGCTATGAGATGACATATCCGCAGTCAGAAGCCGCTAACTATGGGTTGTCTATTTCGAAGACAACATCAGGTAATGAGGATACATACACCGTAAGTACAAGCTACACACCGACTTATTCCGGGACCACGATATCAAAAGTGTCTTATGCGGATATCCCCCTGACATTTACTACGACGGACGGGCTCGTGTCGAAGGAATTCATTGTGAGGATCAATAAAAACCCCCTGCTGATGGAATTCTCTTTCCGAGACGGCCTTGGCTCTGTTGAGGTCTCCGACACAGTGGACTGGCCGTCAGGTACGGTCTTGGCGACAAGCGTTACGGGTATACTGTACGGGGAGAACCAGTATTGCAGCAACAGGGTACTGGGCAGATATTGCTGTGATGTATGGCAATCTTTTCTGGATGTCTATACAACCACGAACCATCTCGGGGACGGGGATGCGTCATCGGACCGTTACGAGTCACTGGACCTTGGAACAGGAGGCATTCAAGATAGTATGCACGAATTGAACAAGAGTCACCCTGTAGACCACCATTATGCAGTGGGGTCGACACAGGTCCATTACACTGCGGTAGGACACGCCTATATGAAAATCTTCTATGCGGTAAAGATAAACGGCGACGTCGCTTCAATACCGGTGTTGCTTATCGAAAACGGAAGCTCTTCGCGTTCGGGAGGCACCTGCAGGATTGATGCAGACGGCAGTACTACGTTTGTCAGTGTGCGTGCCCAGAGGATTCCTGCCTGGCCATACGAGCCGACAGTTACGAACAATAACGCAGCAGACAGCTATGTGGATGGATATTCTTTTGTCAATGATGAATACGAAGTGTCACTTCGGAAAAAGAACATCATAAACGGAATCCCTGTGGCATATGCCAAGGGCAGTCTCTTCGCCTTGAACGTAGAGGGCGCAGCCAGAGACAGCTACAACCCTATGACAGGCATTGATTATATCTATGGTCTGCCCGATACAGTCAGCTATTGAAATACAACCCGGAAGAGAGAATTAGTAGCAAAACAAAAGGGGCCGGCAAGCCGACCCCATTGGGAATGGTACCCGGAATTCCCTTTTGATGAACAACAATGTTCAAACTAATCTTTAAGATAGTGATTATTATCATCAGGAGATAATCACTATCCGGGGTCGATGAATATTTTGCCAGTAGTCGGCCCCGTTCGGGTTTCTTTGCAAAGATACAGTAAAAAACTCTAACTTTGCATCCGTAACAACAGTATTCGCTATGGCAAGAGAGATTTATCTTTACAATACCCTGTCCAGAACCAAGGAACTTTTCCGTCCCATCAATCCCGGTTACGTGGGAATATATGTCTGCGGTCCGACCGTTTATGGGGACGCGCACCTGGGACACGCCCGTCCGGGCATCACTTACGATGTGCTTGTGCGGTTGTTCCGCTACCTCGGTTACAAGGTCAGATATGTCCGCAACATTACTGACGTGGGACATCTCGAGCACGACGCTGATGAGGGCGAAGACAAGATAGCAAAGAAAGCAAGGTTGGAGCAGCTGGAGCCCATGGAAATCGCGCAGTACTACACCCTCCGCTACCAGGCAGCCATGGCAAAGCTCGGAGTGCAACCCCCGTCAATCGAGCCCCGCGCTTCCGGCCACATCATCGAGCAGATTGAGCTTGTTAAGAAGATCCTGGATGCCGGATATGCGTACGTCAGCAACGGTTCCGTGTACTTTGACGTTGAAAAATACAACAAGGATCATCGCTACGGGATCTTGTCCGGCCGCACCATCGACGAGATGATCGCCAATACCAGGGAGCTGGACGGGCAGAGCGACAAGCGCAGCAGCTATGACTTTGCGCTGTGGAAGAAAGCGGCTCCCGAGCATATTATGCACTGGCCTTCTCCGTGGAGCGAAGGCTTCCCCGGCTGGCATCTGGAATGCTCGGCTATGAGCGAGAAATACCTCGGCGAGGAGTTCGACATCCACGGCGGCGGAATGGACCTGATGTTCCCCCATCACGAGTGCGAACTAGCGCAGAACACCGCATCCCGCGGAAAGGGCGGCGTCCACTATTGGATCCACAACAATATGATTACCATCAACGGGCAGAAGATGGGCAAGAGCTACGGCAACTTCATCACTCTTGACGAGCTGTTCAACGGCACCCACAAGATCCTGACGCAGGCCTACAGCCCTATGACCATCCGTTTCTTCATACTCCAGGCCCACTACCGCGGCACACTGGACTTCAGCAACGAGGCCCTGCAGGCTGCCGAGAAAGGCCTCAGGAGGCTTATGCAGGCAGCAGCTGACGTGGAAGGTCTAAAAGTGGAGGATGTTCCGGCAAATGAAGAAATCGCCCGCATCAGGGAAAATGTCTACGATGCCCTGTGCGACGACCTGAACACTCCGATAGCGCTCTCCAACCTTTTCGAAGCCGTGCGCATAGTCAATACCGTGGCAGACGGAAAGATGAAGATCTGCAAGGAAGACAAGGACATCCTCGTCGAACTTCTCAAGACGGTGACCGGCGATGTGCTGGGTCTGACTGACGAGAGGGAGCAAGGAGGCAACGAGCAGATTATCGACGGGTTGATGGATATGATCCTGGAGTACCGCAAGGAGGCCAAGGCTGCCAAGGACTGGGCGAAGAGCGACCAGATCCGTGACGCACTGGGCGCTCTGGGCATAGTGGTCAAAGACACTAAGGAAGGAAGTACCTGGACTCTGAAATAACTTTCAGACGAGTTCGCAGAGCAGCGTGGCGCTCGTGCAGTCGACAACCTTTACATTCACATAATCGCCGGCTTTGCATCCGGAAGCCTTGAAGACGCAGGCCTTGTTCTGGGAACTGCGGCCCACCATATCTTTGTCGGAACGTTTCGAAGGACCTTCGACAAGGACTTCGAACACTTTGCCGATGTCGCGCCTGTTGCTTTCCAGCGAAAGGGAATTCTGCAGGGCGATGATCTCGTTAAGGCGGGCAGTCTTGACCAGCGGCGGCACGTCGTCGGCAAAATGCCTTGCGGCTTTGGTGCCGGGCCTTTCGGAATACTGGAACATAAAGGCGGCGTCGAAACCCACCTCCCTGAACAGGCTCAGGGTGTCCTGATGGTCGGCTTCCGTCTCACCGCAGAAACCTGCGATGACGTCAGTTGTTATCGAGCAGTCGGGGATGATGCGGCGGATGGCTGCGATGCGCTCCAGATACCACTCACGAGTATGTTTGCGGTTCATCTTGTCGAGCATAGCGTTGCTGCCGGACTGGACGGGTAGATGTATGTGGTGGCAGATGTTCCTGTGGGCGGCCATTGTGTACAGCACCTTGTCGCTCATATCCTTGGGGTGTGATGTCGAGAAGCGCACTCTCAAAGAAGGGTCGATGAGGGCCACCTGCTCCAGCAGGTCTGCGAAATCCATAGTCTGGTCAGAGCCCTGGCCGCCTTTCCAGTTGTATGAATCGACATTCTGGCCCAGGAGGCTTATCTCCTTGTAGCCGTTGGCGAACAGTTCCCTGGCCTCGTGAAGGATGGTCTGAGGGTCGCGGCTGCGCTCGGCGCCTCTGGTGTAGGGCACTACGCAATATGAGCAGACGTTGTTGCATCCGCGCATAATGGAGATGTATGCACTTACTGCATTGGGGTCCATCCTGACAGGTGAAATGTCGGCGTATGTCTCTTCGTGCGAGAGGATGGTGTTGATCTGCTTGCTGTCGGCAGTTACGGCGGCAAGCAGCCTCGGAAGGTCGCGGTAAGCGTCAGGGCCGGCGACAAGGTCTACTACCGGATGGGCGAGAAGCTTTTCCTTGAGCCTTTCCGCCATACATCCGAGGACTCCGACCACAAGTGCCGGATTTTTCTTTTTCTCCAGGCGGAAGACTTCCAGCCGGCCAAGAATCCTCTGCTCGGCATTGTCTCTGATGGCGCAGGTGTTGATGAGCACCAGAGATGCGTTCTCGATCTTGTCGCAGAGGGCATATCCGGCCTTCTGGAGGATTGAAAGGACTACCTCGCTGTCATTGACATTCATCTGACAGCCATAGGTTTCGATGTAGACCTGCAGCTTTGCCGGGTCAAATATCGCTCTTACTGACTGGTACCCATTTTGCATTGTGAAGCCTGCTATAATTGTGACTGCAAAGATAGTTTTTTTATCTTTGCACAAAGTATCTGACATAAAATGGCTACAAAGACCTTATTGAAGAAAGTGCTTTTGCTTGCACTCACTGTTTCAGCATTGTGCAGTTGTGCGGACTACAGCAAGATCAGATTCAGCGACTTCAGGGTGAACTCAGTCGATTCGCTCAGATACAGCCTGACGGATATGAGGGGGATAGTCCATTCAGTCCTGACTGTCGACAACCCATATTTCGCAATGACTTTGAAAGACTTCGAGGCGGCTGTCGTCAGTCCTGAGGGCAGCAGCATACTGGAGGTCAGTATGTATGAAGGCACGGTGCTGCAGGTTGCCGCCAAAGATGTGACAGAGCTTGAGGCTCCCCTGCGGGTGCACGTCAGCAATCCTCTTTCGTTGCTTGCCAGGGGGCTGGATGCCGTCCAGGATATGGGCAAGGAGGGATATGTGGTGAATTACAGCCTCTCCGTAGCCAAAGGGAACGGAACGAGATACCACAAGATCAGCAAGAAAAATGTTCCGTTGGACTCATTTATAAAAACTGAGGAATGAAACAGGAAATGAGAAGGATAATCATAATCGCAGTCTTAGCCTGCATATCTGTTTTCTACGCTGCCGCCCAGGTCGATTCTGTCGCCGTGATGGAAGCGTCGCTCGACTCGACCCTGTATGGCAAGAACATCTTTACGGTGGTCAGCCAGAGCGCGGCGGGCCAGGGCAAAGTCACCATCGACCAGCCCGGCACCCTTGTGTCCGCTATGTCAAGCCACAAACTCAGTAATGCTTCAAAACAGATAAACGGCTACAGGGTGAGGATATTTTTCGACAACAGCCGCAATGCCAGGACGGTTTCAGAGCAAGTCTCGAATTCATTCAGGGCCCTTTATCCATCCGTTGCGGTCTACCGTGAATATGAAAATCCCTATTTCAAGGTGACTGTGGGTAATTTCCGCACTAGAGCCGACGCCACCAGATTCCTTAATGCAATCAAAGGCCAGTTCCCTTCCGGCTTCATCGTAAGGGAGAAAATCGACTATCCAAGCTTCTGAAGATATGGAAATGATCAAACAGTCTTTGCAGCAGAAACAGGTTCAAAAGCTTTCGCCTCTACAGATACAGACGATTAAGCTTCTTGAACTGCCGACGCTGGAATTGGAGCAGAAGATTCAGAAAGAACTCGAAGAGAATCCCGTGCTCGACGAGGTTGTCGACGAGAATCCCGAAGAGGACGACGGACTCCCCAAGAAGGTGTCCCTCAGCGATTATCCGGCTGACGACCAGACTCCTTCCTATAAGACTTATGTCAACAACCAGGGCAAAGACCTCAAACCCCAGTACAATACATTTTCGGTAAAGGAGAGTTTCCGTCAGAATCTCGAGTCCCAGCTGGGCTATTGCCATCTGACCCCGAGGGCCCGTCAGATAGCTACATTCATTATAGGAATGATCGACGACGACGGCTATCTGCGCCGTGACCTGGAGTCTCTTGCCGACGACATTTCTTTTAGGCTCAATATCGAGACTGATGTCAATGAACTGGAAGACCTGCTTGGCATAATCCAGGAGTTCGACCCTGTCGGCGTGGGGGCGAGGAATCTGCGTGAGTGCCTCCTTCTCCAGATCAAAGCCAAGCATCGCGACCAGGCTCAGCAGGACGCCCAGGAGATTCTCGAGAACCATTTCGAAGAATTCACGAAAAAGCACTATACCAAGATCCTCTCGAAGATGAAAATCGACGAGGACAGGCTCAAGAAGGCTATCGAGGAGATTATACATCTCAACCCCCGTCCCGGCGGCCAGATCGACGATTCCTACAACGACCAGGCCCAGCAGGTAGTTCCAGATTTCGTGCTGGAGCTCAAGGACGGCAAGCCAGTGATGTCGATGCCCCGTTTCAACGTCCCCGAGTTGAGAGTGAACAAGCGCTACGCTGACATCCTTATGGATTCCGCTTCCAAGTCGACAAAGGAAGGCAAGGAGGCCGTCACGTTCGTAAAGCAGAAACTGGATTCCGCGAAGTGGTTCATCGAAGCCATTAAGCAGCGCCAGAGGACTCTCCAGAACACGATGAACGCCATAATCGAGTTCCAATACGACTTCTTCATAGACGGAGACGAGACCAAACTGAAGCCAATGGTGCTCAAGAACATCGCAGAGAGGACCGGGCTCGACATTTCAACCATATCCAGAGTCGTCAACTGCAAATATATCCAGACACATTTCGGCATATATCCTCTGAAATATTTCTTCTCAGAAGGTCTGATGACGGAAAGCGGAGAAGAAGTCTCTACCCGGGAAATCAAGAAAATCCTGACAGAAAGCATCGAGGCCGAGGACAAGTCGAAGCCGCTGACAGACGAAGAACTTGTGACCGTCCTCACCGAAAAGGGCTACAAGGTTGCCCGGCGCACAGTAGCCAAGTACAGGGAACAGCTCAACATTCCGATAGCCCGCCTGCGCAAAGAGATATAAAAATTCCGGCCAAGCCTAGAGCAAAGCCGGAATTTGATTTATGTAGAAGGTTTAGGTTATTTGTAGAGGAAGCGTTTGATACTCATCTTCGGAGTCTTGACGAAAGGCTCGTTCACGAGTTCCACTTTTGAAATCTGGCTGTATCCGGGAAGTACGCGGTTTGCGGCTATACGGATCTTCTCAGGGATGTTTGAAATGGCTTCGGTGTCGAGGCCTTCCTTCTTGACGGCTTCGGGATCGAGATATACGAGGGCGACAATCTTGCCGCTGCGGTCTACCACGACGCTTTCGGCCACGAAAGGCTGGTTGTTGATGATAGCCTCGAGTTCCTCAGGATAGATGTTCTGACCGTTGGCGCTGAGAATCATACTCTTGCTGCGGCCTTTGATGAAGATGTTGACGTCTTTGTCCATAATGCCGAGGTCTCCGGTGCGCAGGAATCCGTCTTCCGTGAATGCGTTGGCCGAAGCTTCGGGGTTCTTGAAATAGCCGATGCAGATGTTCTCTCCCTTGGCCTGGATTTCACCGGCGATATGCTGAGGGTCTTCTGAGTCGATGCGTACAGTCGCGCAGTCTACAGCTTTACCGCAAGAGCCGGCGACATATTTGGTCCAATGTTCATAGGCGAGCAGAGGGCAGGCCTCAGTCATTCCGTATCCTACGAGATAAGGGAATTTGATGCGCTTGAAGAGTTTCTCAACCTCGGGGTTGAGAGCGGCGCCACCCATAATGAATTCCTGTACATTGCCGCCGAACGCAGCCACAAGGCCGTCTTTCACTTTCTTGTAGATGATGTTGTTTAGTCCGGGTATCTTGGTGAGAACTTTTACCAGGGGCTTGTCAAGGGTGGGTTTCACCTTGCTCTTATAGATTTTCTCCATCACGAGGGGAACAGTGATGAGCAGGTAAGGTTTAACTTCTGCGAATGCCTTCATCAGCGTGGCAGGGGTAGGAGCTTTTCCGAGCCAGTAGATACCGGTTCCGTTGCAGAGGGGATAGATGAATTCGATGACGAGTCCATACATATGGGCCATAGGGAGCATAGATACCATCTTGTCTCCTGCGGGGACGTGTCTCTGGCTGTAGTCTACGTTCGCGCTGAAGTTACGATAGGTGAGCATTACACCTTTGGGATCTCCTGTCGAGCCGGAAGTATAGCTGATGGTCGAGAGATTATCCCAGTTGTCAGTCGGGAAAACCACGTTGTCAGGACCATATTTGCCTTTCCACTTAGCCTCGAAGAGGGAATCCATCGATTCGTATGTTTTCTTTGTGGCTTCGTCTTTAGCCCAGAGGCAGTTCCAGTTGTCGACATCGATGGCGATGCGCAGCTGCGGCATCTTGCCGATGTCCATCTTTTTCCACCTGGCCTCGTTGGTGAACAGGGCTATGCTTTCCGAGTGGTCGACAAGGAAAGATGCACTGTCAGGAGTGAAGTCGGCAAGAAGGGGGACGATGACAGTCTCGTATGTGTTGACTGCCATATATACCATACCCCAGCGGGCGCCGTTGCCTGAATAAAGGGCGATCTTTTCTCCCTTTTTGAAGCCGAGGGCCTCAAAAGCGAGGTGGAACTTTTCAATCTGAGTGGCCATCTGGCCATAAGTGAAAGAGTCGCCGCCTATTGTGTTGAGGGCGACTTTGTCCCAGTATTTGCGGGTCGCATCCTGGAGCCTTTGAAGATAATGTGGATATTGCATTTCGTTGAAAATTGTCGGTTAAAATTCAAATTCAAACGGTCGGCAAAGGTATCGGCGGACACACTATTAATAAAATAAAAGTGATGAATGTCGGCTATATTTGACGAAACAGGTGCACATTGGGATAAAAAATCTATATTTGTGACAAATAATCGGAAAGGCTATTTTCGTCACACGGCTTTCCGGAGAGCAAGAAGAGTATGAAAAGTAACAATCGCCTGCTTGGCAAGTACAGTAGCCAGTTGTGGTATATCATAATCATCCCTCTGTTCTTACTGGTGTTCGCAATCATCTACAAGCCCTTCAATATCGAGGCGAGTGACTTGTGCAATTATCCGGCGGCACTCAAAACGCCTGATGCCCGCTACCAGTTCAACATCGCTATGATAATGTGCATCATCTTTATGGTGCTCATTCTTTCCAGGACGCTTCTCTACATCCTGCGAAAAAAGCTCAGCGGCGACTATGGCAACTATTTCGTATGGATTTCAGGTGAATTCCTTGCGATGTCTCTTTTCACGGCTCTGTATGTCTCCCTGATCTCAAGAGGATCGCTTACATACTTCAACACATTGATGTATACCTCGATATATCTGCTGACGGTGCTTATATATCCATATACCATCATAACCCTCATACAGATGCTCAAGGCATCGAGGGCCTCGAAGGCCTCGATAGTCGACGACAGCTCGAACCGCGTGCGCTTCTACGACGACAAGCACACCCTGAAGTTCGTGATAGCGGCCTCAGCGCTTCTGTATATCGAGGCTCAGGAAAACTACGTCCGTATCTTCTATCTTGACGCGGACCAGGTAAAGAACTACCAGCTGAGGGCGACGATGAAAAAACTTGAGGAAAACTTGACAGGAAACGGCCTGATCCGTTGCCATCGTTCGTATTTTGTGAACCCGAGACATATCCGGGCCTTGCGAAAAGACAAGGATAACTATATCTTCGCGGAAATTGACAATCTGGCGCACACTGAGATTCCGGTCAGCAAGAAATACTACGAAGAAGTGAGCGACAGTCTATGATATGTTAAAACAGCAAACTATGCTTAAAAAAATATTGCCCGATGTCATCGCCATAGTGGCTTTTGTCATCATTTCCTTTGCTTATTTCACGCCGGCAATCTTCCAGGGCAGGGTCCTGGCCGGAGACGACCACGTCGGAATGATAGGTGCGAACCAGGATGTAGTGGACTACAGGGCTGAAACCGGTATCTCCTCACGCTGGACCAATTCCATCTTCGGAGGAATGCCCAACTACCAGATGGCCCCGAGCTACCAGTCCCAGATGCCGATAAAGTTTCTGGACAAGGTCTATCACCTGTTCCTTCCGACCTATGTGTGGTATATCTTCGTACTGCTGCTCGGCTTCTACATATTGATGCGGGTGATCGGAATGTCCGTGCTGCTGTCGGTCCTGGGTGCTGTGGCTTGGGCTTTTTCATCGTATTTCCCGATAATAATAGGGGTCGGGCACATCTGGAAGGTGATGGTGCTTGCCTATATCCCTCCCACTATAGCCGGCATCCTGCTCACCTACCGAGGAAAATATATTGCAGGAGGCCTGCTGACTGCCTTTTTTGCGGCATCCCAGATATGTGCAAACCATCTTCAGATGACATACTACTTCCTGTTCGTCATCCTCTTTCTGGTCATTGCAGAAGCGGTGCTTGCCTTCCGCCGCAAACAGGTGGCGACATTCCTGAAGGCTACCGGAGTGCTGCTGATAGCCGCCATACTGGCCGTCGGAGTGAATCTCTCCAACCTCTATCATACCTATGAGTACAGCAAGGAGAGTATGCGCAACGGCAGCGAGCTGGTCAAGGCAGATGCCGGCAACCAGACTGCAGACGGTCTCGACAGAGATTATATCACGCAGTGGAGCTACGGCATAGGCGAGACTTTCTCCCTGCTGATACCCGATGTCAAGGGAGGAGCTTCCAACATTCCCCTGTCAAGCCACAAGGCTGCTGCCAGGAAGGCTCCTGCCAATCTCAGGCAGTATCTCGGGCAGTTCGGCTCATATTGGGGTGAGCAGCCCGGAACATCAGGCCCCGTGTATGTCGGAGCCTTCGTCTTGTTCCTGTTCGTTTTGGGCATCTTCATAGTCAAAGGACCGGTGAAGTGGGCCCTTGTAGCAGCCACGCTGTTGTCGATCCTCCTCAGCTGGGGAAGCAATTTTATGGGACTGACCAACTTCTTCATCGACCACGTGCCCTTGTACAGCAAGTTCCGCACTGTCGCGTCGATTCTGGTCATAGCGGAATTCACCATCCCGTTCCTGGCGGTCCTGGCCCTCAAGGAAATAATCGACGATCCGTCTGTGCTGAAGAAACGCAAAACTGCCTTCTGTGGCAGTGCAGCCCTCACAGCTGGCGTCGCACTTGTGTTCGCGCTTATGCCCAAAGTCTTCTTCCCGAGTTTCGTGTCGTCTTCCGAGATGGCTGCCCTGGGCTCACTGGACGATCAGTCTCGTATGCTGTTTACTGGTATGCTGGAAGACGTGCGTGGGGCGATATTCACGGCCGACGCCTGGCGCAGTTTCGCAATCATAGCTGTCGGTGTCGCACTGCTGCTTTTGCTTCGCGGCGGCAAACTCAAGGCAAACGTGGCCGTCCTGCTCTGTGCCCTGCTCTGCTTCATCGACCTGTGGACCGTAGACAAACGCTATGTGAATGACAGCCTGTTCATCACCCCCAAGCAGCTCAACACTGTAGCAGAAAAGTCAGAAATCGACAAGTATATCCTGCAGGATACGGATCCTGACTACAGGGTGCTCAATCTGACGACCAACGTCTTCAATGACAACACTACATCATACTGGCACAAGAGCGTAGGCGGCTACAGCGCCGTCAAGCTCCGCCGCTATCAGGAAATGATCGAGGAGCATATCTCTCCGGAGATTATAGCCCTCTATGAGGAAGTCAACAATGCCGGCGGAAACCTGGGTGCAGTTCCGGTCACCAAATACCCTGTGATCAATATGCTCAACACGAAATACATCGTGTTCCCCGTAGGCGAGAATCAGGCAATGCCGCTCAGAAACCCCAATGCGCTCGGCAACGGCTGGTTCGTTGACAAGGTCGTGACCGTCGACGATGCGAATTCGGAGATAGCCCTCATTCACGGAATCAATCCTGCTGAAGTCGCAGTCGTCGAGAAATCATTCGCCGAGGCTGTCGGAAACGGCGGCTCGCAAGGCACGGTGGTACTCAAGGAATATGCGCCGAACCGTCTGGTATATGAAACTGACAGCGAGGGTCCCGGCACTGCCGTCTTCTCGGAGGTATATTACCCGTCCTGGCAGGCCTTTATCGACGGCAAGGAAGTGAAGGTGGGCCGCGCGGACTATATCCTGAGGGCGCTCGCCGTCCCGGCCGGCCATCACGAGATAGAATTCGTCTTCGACCCGGTTTCTCTTAAAAGGACGGAAAGATATGCCGGAATGAGTTTCGGCATAATGGTCGCAACCGCTCTTATCTTGGCAGGCTATGCGGCAACCCGTTATTTGAAGAGAAGGCGTACCGCAAACCAGGCGTGATGGCAGAGTGTGCTCACAAGGCCGTAATGTTTGCGCATTATGGCGAAGCGCTCTTTCAGTGACGCCTTGCGGTTGTCAATCGTAACTCCGCTGCCGTCTTCAAGGTAGTCGGCGACAATCAGATGCGTGTTGTACAGCAGGTCTGCCTTCTTCATCACGCGTATGCACCAGTCAACGTCGGCCGAGAAGCGATACTTCAGGTCGTAAGGCTCGGCAAGGTCTCTGCGGGCATAGAAAGCCTGATGGCACACCAGCATCCCGTTTTTGAAACTCTTCCAGTCCAGATGCTCCGGCGGGCTCAGCCTGCACATTCCGTAGATCTCCCCGGCCATATTGGTCAGGGCGGTGTTGCCGTAAATCACACCGGGCAGCGGATTGAAGCGGCCAGCCTGGCCGGCAATCTGCTCCAGGGTGGTAGGCTCGTGGAAACGGTCGCCGGCATTCATAAAGAGGACATAGTCGCCGCTCGCCAGCCTCAAACCTTTGTTCATTGCGTCGTACAGTCCTTTGTCAGGCTCGCTTACAAGGATGTCGACTTTGTCCCTGTAACGCGAAATGATGTCGAGGGTGGAGTCTTTGGACGCGCCGTCGATTATGATGTATTCCTTGTCGCTCCAGCTCTGGCCGGTCACGCTCGCAAGGGTGCGCTCTATGACTGCCGCGGCATTATAACATATCGTGATGATGGAGAATTTCATTTGAAAAGGGAGATGTATTGTTGAGCTACTACTTTCTCTGAATAGCTGCCGAGCACCTTTGAGCGGGCGTTGCTGCAGAGTTCGCAGTAGTGTGTCTCGTCGAGCACCCAGTCTATTCCGCGGGCCAGGTCTTCGGCCGACTTGTATCCGGCAACATATCCGTTAGATTTGTGGTCTATCATTTCGGGGATGCCCCCGATGTCGAACCCTACGCAGGGGATGCCGCAGCTGAGAGCTTCCATTATGGTGTTCGGCAGATTTTCCTGCAGGGAAGGGGTGACGAACACGTCGGCTGCGTTGTAGTATTCAGCAAGGGAACTGCCGTCGCCGACGTAGCCCAGGGCGTGGGCGGGCAGGGGCAGAGCGGCGCCGAGAGCTTCGCCGTCCTTGCCGAGGATAAGCACCTCGATGTCGCTGCGGGCTTCCTTGAGGATGCGGCAGCTTTCCTGCAGATAATGCATTCCTTTGCGCACGTCGGTGGTCTTGACCGAGCAGAACAATATGAGCTTCTTGTCGGCCGGCAGGCCCAGTTTCCGCCGGACGGCAGCTTTGTCCATCGGGGCATATACCGCAGTGTCGATGGGGTTGGGGATGGAGACGACCTTGCGGCCTTGGGCTATCCTGCTCTCGCGGCACAACCCGGATAGCCACTCGCTGCAGCCGACGAAGGTAATGTCGCAGCCCTCAAGAGCCGCCAGCTTGCGGTCGAACGTCCTCCGGGCAAGGTCGATGCAGCCGCGCCGGGGCAGCAGCGGACAGTCGTGGCATCCAGAGGTGTATTTTGTGCAGCTGTCGGCGTGATGGCAGATGCCGGTGAACGGCCACATATCGTGCATTGTCCATATTACCTGCTTGCCGCTGGCAGCAATCTTTTTCAGCCCATCGAGAGATATGTAGCCTTGGTTTATCCAGTGAAGGTGGATGACGTCAGCTTCCCTGAAAGCTTCAGTCTTGCTGATGTCGATGCCGCAGTTGGCGATGTCCACATAGAAAATCTTGTCTTTGCGGAAGCCGTTGGCGGCCCATATCGCCGCCCTCTCGCGAATGAAACACCATCTTTTCTGCAGGGAGCCTCCGACAGGAATCACTGCCTGAGCGCACCTTTCGGCGTTGCGGACCATCATCGAGGCGTCTGCTCCCTCGCTGCGAAGGGCCTTCAGTATGCGTCCGCAGGCAATTGCGGCGCCTCCTGTGGTTTCGGATGTGTTGACGAGCAGTACCTTCATAGCATAACAAAGGTATGCAATATCCTTAAATTAATTAAATTTGTAATATATGGCAGAGCTGGAACTCAAGAACAAAACTATCAAAGGCCTTTTCTGGGGAGGCTTCAACAGCGGTATGAAGCAGGTCATCAGCGCCCTGATCGGGCTGGTGCTGCTCAGCCGTCTGGCTCCCGGAGACTACGGGCTGGTGGGTATGCTCGCCATTTTCACCGGCATCGCCAGCACTCTGCAGGAAGGGGGGTTCACATCTGCCCTTGCAAACCGGAAAGAGTTCAGCCACGACGATTTCAATGCTGTTTTCTGGTTCAACAACATCATCAGCATAGCGATGTATGTGCTGCTGTGGTTCTGCGCTCCGCTCATCGCTGATTTCTACGGGCAGCCCGAGCTGTTGAAGATCTCCCGGGTTCTGTTCCTGGCCTTCGTCTTCAACGGCTTTACTCTGGCATTCAATGCTTATCTGTTCCGCTTCCTGATGGTGAGGGAGAAGGCTGCCATCGAGATAGCGTCGAGCCTTATAGCCGGCATCGCCGCAATCATCCTTGCGATTAAAGGCTATGGTTACTGGGCGCTGGTGGTCAACACCGTGCTTATGAGTTTCATATCCTCAGTCCTCAGGATAATCCTGGTCCCCTGGCATCCCACTTTCAAGATCAACTTCAGGCCTGTATGGGAAATGTTCGGCTTCAGTTTCAAACTTGTCATTGCTTCGTTTGTCACCCAGATCCAGAACAATATTTTCTCAGTAATCCTGGGCAGGGCATTCACCGAAAGGGAGGTGGGTTTCTATTCGCAGGGAAACAAATGGACGGTGATGGGCCAGACTATGATTTCCGGCACGGTCAACAGCGTCGCGCAGCCCACTCTGGCAAGGGTCAATGACAATGAAGAGCGCGGGCTCAAGGTCTTCCGCAAGTTTATGAGGCTGACATCTTGCCTGGTATGTCCCGCAATGCTCGGTCTGGCTTTCATCGCACCGCAGCTGATACAGGTCATCAACCCAGAATTTCTGCCGAGCGTTCCTGTTATGCAGCTGTGCAGCATAGGCTGCATCGCCCTCTCCCTGTCGAATATGTACTCGCAGATGAACATAGCCCACGGGCGTTCCGACCTGAACCTGCTGATTACGCTGATAGGTGCCGCCCTGCAGATCGCTATGGCTTTTGTCGTTTACAGATATGGAATCACTGTGATAGCCCTCACGATTGCGGTCTGCAATTTCGCCATCCTGGCCGCCTGGCATCTGATAAGCGGAAAGTTTGTGGGATATTCCCTGCCGATGCTTCTGAAGGATGTCACACCTTACGCCGGGCTGTCGGTGCTTGTCTTCATCGCCACATTCTTCGCGACCAAGTTCATTTCCAACGCCTTGCTGCTGCTATGCGCAAAGATAGTCATCGCAGTGGTGCTGTATGTAGTCGCTTTGAAGATACTCGACTCGGCGATTTATCGCGAAGCCAGGGTTTTCATCAAGAGGCACTGGCGCCGTTAGCCCCTATGTGATAGCGTCGCAGCTGACTGCGCAGTTCTTTCTCCCGGCCGTCGCAGAGAGAGTTGAGAAGCGCGTGGAATTCAGCGCCGTGGTTCAGCTGTTTGAGGTGGCATAGCTCGTGGAGTATCACGTAGTCGCGCAGTTCTTCGGGCAGGCGCATCAGCTGCATATTGAGGTTTATGTTGCCTTTTGTGCTGCAGCTGCCCCAGTTCGAAACGTTGTTCTTGATGAAGACTCTGTTGTAGGTGAAGCCGTGCTTGGCTGCCAGTTGCGCAAGACGGGGCACAAGCCAAGCCTTGGCCTCGGCGCGCAAAGCCTCGTCAGGCACTGGTTTGCGCCGCCGCCGTCTGATAATGCGTCGCAGAGGGGGAAATATCCGGATTATCACTTGAAACGCAGCTGGTCGTAGGTGAGTTTCTTGCCGCTCAAAAAGAACTTGAGCAATATGCTGCCGCGATAGTGGCCGATGTCGTTGAACTCCTCGGAGAAGACTGAGTGGTCTTCGACTTTCTTGAGCTTACGGTAATCGCGGTGAGCCTCGAAGACTGCTTTGCACCAGTCCCACTTGAAGCTGAGCAGATATACCATCGCCGAGCAGAAGTCCAGGACCTTGCGGATTGAGATCAGCCTCCACCGAAGGTTGCCCGGAAGGTTCTTGTAGAGCATCAGCAGATTGTTGCGGTAGTTGAAGTACAGCTTCCTGGGCGAATTGTTGGGCAGTGTGCCGCCGCCGACGTGGTAGACCTTGGCCTGGGGGACGGCCCAGACCTGGAATCCGAGCAGTTTGGCCCTCCAGCAGAAATCAATCTCCTCCATATGGGCGAAGAAATGCTCGTCGAGGCCTCCGAGATGATGGTAGAGGGAAGAGCGGACCACCATACAAGCCCCGGCAGCCCAGAAAATCTCCTCTTCCTCGTCATATTGGCCGTGGTCTTTCTCGATGTTGCTGAGGATGCGTCCGCGGCAGAACGGGTAGCCGAAATGGTCGATGAAGCCGCCTGCGGCACCTGCGTATTCGAATGTGTCGCGGTTTGACTCCGAGAGGATCTTGGGCTGGCAGATGCCGGCGTCAGGATTGTCCTCCATAAAGTTGATAAGCGTCTGCGCCCAGCCTGGGGTCACTTCGACGTCTGAATTGAGCAGGATGTAGTAATCGGCTTCAATCTGCCTGAAAGCACGGTTATAGCCTTCGGTGAAGCCATAGTTCTTGTCGAACTCTATGAGCTGCACGTCCGCGTGTTCTGCCTTCAGCCATTCAACCGAACCATCCGTCGACCCGTTGTCGGCGACTACGAGGAAGAAATTTTCTTTCGGGGTGTTGGCTTTCAGCACTGGCAGGAACCGCTTCATAAAATGCAGTCCGTTCCAGTTGAGTATGACTATCGCCGTATCCATAGATCAGTACAAATTTATAGAAATTTGTGCAATCAAAGAATTTCTGGCAGAATAAACAGTCGGTTGCTGTTGGAACCTTTCAACAATATGGTCTTGTCCTTGAGGGGATGTCCTCCCAGGTAGTCGCGCAGTTCTTCTGCTGTTTTGAAGAATTTTGCGCACGATGCCTCCGGAACGTGGGCGGCAGCCGCCTTGAACTCCCCTTTCCCCACCAGGAATATCTCGTCCGTGATCGTGCAGGCTTTGCGGAGCACGTCGCAATGGGCCTGGAGCGAGAAGTCGCCGAGTTCATACATATCTCCGAGGATCAGAACCTTCTGTCCGAATCCCGTCGAAGAGAAGTTGTCGAGCGAGGTGAGCATACTGGTGTGGTTGGCATTGTAAGCGTCCACGATGAGGGTATTGTCGGCAGTTGCCACCATCTGGGAGCGGTTGTTCGAAGGTATATACGCTTCAATCGCAGCTATAGCCGCGTCTTCTTCTACGTTGAAATGCCTTGCGACGCAGAGGACGGCGAGCACGTTGTCGGCATTGTAAGCGCCCACCAGGTGGGTGCGGATCTGCCGGCCGCCTGGCATTTCGATGCGGAGGAAAGGCTCCTGCACATTGGCCGTGAGTATTTTCACGCCCTGATACCTGGCTCCGTAGGCTACCTTGGCGATGCTATTCCTGCTTTCCACCATACCGCAGATGTCGCTGCTGTCTGCGTTGTAGAATACGGTGCCGCCGGTAGCGTTCAGAAAGTCATAGAGTTCGCCTTTTGTCTTCTTGACCCCTTCGAAAGAACCGAAGCCTTCGAGGTGGGCCCGCCCGACGTTTGTGATCAGGCCGCAGGTCGGAAGGGCCATCGACACCGAAGATGCGATCTCCCCGGGGTGGCTTGCTCCCATTTCGACGATAGCAATCTGGTGCTCCTGGCCCAGTCCGAGCAGTGTCAGAGGCACCCCGATGTGGTTGTTGAGGTTGCCTTTGGTGCACAATGTGCTGTATTTGGCGCTGAGGACCGCGTTCACCAGTTCTTTTGTGGTAGTCTTTCCGTTTGTGCCGGTAATTCCCACAACAGGTATGTCGAAATGCATCCGGTGGATTCTCGCAAGCTGCTGGAGAGCAAGCAGAGTGTCGGGCACCTTTATGAATCGTCCGTCCGATCCATCCGGAGTCCTTTCAACCACTGCATAGGCGGCGCCTTGCTCCAGGGCCGCCGCGGCAAAGTCGTTGCCGTCGAAATTGTCGCCTTTGAGGGCGAAAAATACAGAGCCGGGAATTATGCGGCGGGTGTCGGTGCAGACTTTGGCTCCGCACTCTGTAAAAATGTCGTACAAGTCTTTCATAGCCTATTTCGTCCCGGTAGATCCGAATCCGCCTGTACCGCGGCTGCTCTCATCGAGTCGTTCGACTTCCTCCCATTCAACGTGCTCGTGGCGTGCAATCACCATCTGTGCAATCCTTTCTCCGGGCTCGATGGTGAAAGGGTCCTTCGAGAGGTTGACGAGCAGCACGCACACTTCTCCCCGATAATCGGCGTCGATGGTGCCGGGGCTGTTGGTGACGGTGATGCCGTGTTTTGCGGCCAGGCCGCTTCTCGGGCGTACCTGGGCTTCGTATCCTTCCGGCAGCTGGATGAACAATCCTGTCGGAATCATCGTGCGCTCCAGTGAGCCGAGGGTTACGGGCTCTGCGATGTTTGCCTTAAGATCCACGCCGGCTGAATATGGAGTGGCGTAGGAGGGTGAGTGGTAAGCGGATTTGTTGACTATCTTGACTTTCATTTGATTTTATGGTTTCAAGCGGTTTTTCTGCGGCGACGGTAGAAGAAGATGCTGGCGGCGACGGGGACAAGGTAGCAGAGCAGCAGCGCAGTCTGTACTCCCAGCTTAGGCCAGAGGGAAAGCTCCGGTACGAACAGTGACCCTATGTATACTCCGAGACCGAGCAGTATGCACAGGGAAATCTGCACCCAATTATAGGGAATGGGGTAGTATTTGTTGCCGAGCCACAGCGAGATGGCCATCATCACCACATAGCTTGCCACGTGACCCCAGGCTGCCGCATAGTAGCTGTAGCGGGGCATAAAGATGAAATTGATGGCAAGAGTGACGACCAGGCCTGCAAGCGTGATCCACACTGCATAGCCGGTCTTGCCGCTCAGTTTGTACCACATACTTATATTGAACTGCATTCCCAGCAGTACATACGCCATCAGCATTATCGGAGTGATGGAAAGACCCTCCCGGAAGTTGCGGCCGAGGATCAGGCCGATCTCGTCAAGGTATAGGGTGACAACCAGGAAGCCGAACATACAGAATGCCACGAAATAGCTCATCACCTGTGCATAGAGGGCCTTGTTGTCCTTGTCTTTCTCCCTCTGGAAGAAGAAAGGCTCGGCAGCATAGCGGAACATCTGCACGAAGAGGGACATTATGACGGCTATCTTGACACCTGCCTGATAGACACCGAGGTCAGCGCGCCAAAGGGCCGGGTCGGCGTCGAGGAAACGCATAAGGATTCTGTCCATAAAGTCGTTCAGCACTCCGGGCAGTCCCGCTATCATCAACGGGAGAGAATAGATGAGCAGTGAGCGGGTCAGCTCCTTGTCCATACGGAACCTGAGGCGGAAGATTTCCGGAATCAGCAGTATCAGGCACAGCAGACAGCTAACGAGGATGGCGAATATCGCATAGGTATAATCCGGCACGGGGCTCACGAAAGTGAGCATCCAGCTGTCAGGATGGGCTGCTGCGAACTTCGGGAAGCGAAGGTACAGCAGCAGGTTCACTCCCAGTTCTGTAAGTATCTTGAGGGTCTTTATGACGGCGAACTTGAGCGCCTTGTGCTCATACCGCAGTCTTGCGAAGATGATGGCCGTTATGGTGTCTATCCACAGGATGAGACCCACATACTTGATGATACGGCCGTTGCCTTCGTAGCCGAGGGCGGTAGCTATGCCGCCGGAGAAGGCGGAGCAGCAGACGTAGAACAGCGCGCACAGCACGAAGACTATCGAGAACGCAGTGGAGAAAACCTTTGAGGAGTTGTTGATCTCTTTGATGGTCGCATAGCGGAAACAGCCTGTCTCAAGGCCCAGGGCCAGGACTACCTGCAGGATGGCTATGTAAGAGAGGAACTCCGTGACGACTCCGTAATCGGAGCGGCTGAGTATCGCCGTATATACGGGAACCAGCATAAAGTTGACGACACGGGCCAGAATGGTGCTCAGACCATAAATTGCGGTTTCGCTCGCCAGTTGTTTCAAAGGATTTGCCATCTCGGAGTCAAGATTACCATACAAAAATAGGAAATTTGGCTAAATTTGCCCTTCAAATAACCAACATTATGAAACGAATACTGACATTATCACTGATCGTTACTATGGCACTCTTTTTCTCAGGTTGCAAGAACGGCAACAAAGCACCCAAGGATATCAATACAGACCAGCCTTCATTCTCACAGGGCGAAACCGCAGAGCCCGAAGAGATAGCCGAAGAGCCTGTGTTCAAGATTTCAACCACAAAGGGCGACATCGTCGTGAAACTCTATAAGGAAACACCCCTGCATCGCGACAATTTCGTGAAACTCGCACGCAGCGGCTATTATGACGGTATGCTTTTCCACCGTGTGATCAAAAACTTTATGATCCAGGGCGGCGACCCCTTCACCAAGCAGGAAGGTAAGGAAGCCCAGTACGGCACCGGCGGTCCGAACTACACCATCCCCGCTGAGATCGTGCCCGGCAAGACCCATAAGAAAGGCGCCCTTGCAGCAGCCCGCAGAGGTGACAACGTAAATCCCGAAAAGGCATCTTCAGGCTCGCAGTTCTACCTCGTCCAGAGCGAAGAAGGCTGCAAGCACCTCGATGGCGAGTACACTATTTTCGGCGAGACGATTTCCGGCATTGACGTTATCGACAAAATCGCAGCCGTAGAAACCAACAACCGCAACCTCCCGCTGGAACCCGTAAAAATTATTTCAGTTCGTGAGGTAAAAGAATAATTGTGGCACGCATATTGCTTAATCCTAAGTCAAGTTTTTCATAGGTTAAGTTTTAGGTTATACATAGTAAAGGCCGCCTCGAAAGAAGCGGCCCTTATTATTTTTTATGCACTAACGTTATTTCTTAGGCACTTCCTTCAGGACTTCCACGATGAAATCCCAGAACTTGGCGACGCTGGGAACGAATACCCTTTCGTCGGGAGAGTGGGGAGAGCAGAGGGTAGGGCCGCAGGATACCATATCCCAGTTCGGGTATTTGGCTCCGAGGATGCCGCATTCCAGTCCGGCGTGAACGGCCAGGACCTTCGGCTCATTGCCGTAGAGTTTCTTATAGACTCTCTTCATCTCGTCGAGAATCTCTGAATCCATATTCGGTTTCCATCCTGAATAGGCACCGGAGAATTTGACCTTGGCCCCGGCCAGTTCGAAGACGTTGCGCATCTGCTCGGCCATATCCATCTTGGAGCTGTCGATCGAACTGCGGATAAGGCTGCTTACGGTGAATACGCCGTTTTCGGTGCGGACTATCGCAAGGTTGCCGGATGTCTCCACCATTCCGGGCATATCGAGGCTCATACGGGTCACTTCATTGGTGCAAGCTGACACGGCCATAATCATTTTCAAGCCGACATTTCCTGCTATGACAGTCTTGGCTTTGGTCTTCTTTGCAATAATCTCCACTGCGGGGTCGATCTTGCCGAATTCATTCCTGACCTCGGCGAGTACGCCGGCTGCGGCTGATTCTACTGCAGCTGCTTCAGCCTGAGGCACGGCAACTACAGCCACGCACTCACGCGGAATCGCGTTGCGCAGGTTTCCGCCCAGGATGCACGAGAGCTTGCCTTTGTGGTCGCGCAGCAGGGGCAGCAGAACCCTTGCCATAACTTTGTTGGCGTTGCCGCGTCCTTCGTTGATCTCCATACCGGAATGGCCCCCGCGTAGGCCTTTGACAGTGATTTCATAGGCCACATAGCCGGCAGGCACGGGCTCTTCTTTGTATTTCTTTGTCACGCTCACATCCACACCGCCTGCACAGCCGACATAAAGTTCTCCTTCGGTCTCGGAGTCCATATTGATGAGGATGTCTCCTTTCAGGACGCCGGGAGCCAGTTTGAAGGCGCCGGTCATACCAGTCTCTTCATCAACAGTGAAAAGAGCTTCGACCGGACCGTGCTGGAGGTCCTTGGCTTCAAGGATGGCCATTGCGGTAGCTACGCCCAGACCATTGTCTGCACCGAGGGTGGTGCCGCTGGCATAAACCCACTGCTGCCCATCTTTCTCCACTATGCGGGGTGTGATGGGGTCTTTATGGAAATCGTGCGCCACGTCGTTGTTTTTCTGCGGCACCATATCCATATGGCCTTGAAGGATAATACCCTTTCGGTCTTCCATACCTTTGGTGGCAGGCTTGCGGATGATTATGTTGCCCATCGGGTCTTTGATGGTCTCCAGACCGAGGTCCTTGCCGAATTTTTCAAGAAATGCTGAAACCTTCTCTTCGTGTTTCGAAGGTCTCGGAATGCGTGTGAGGGCGTAGAAGTTCTTCCACACTCTCTCAGGGTTGAGATGACTTATATCCATAATATTATTTTAGTACTGAGTTCAACGGGAAAGAAAGCGTCTGACCGAACTGGTAGACGGGAATGCGGGTCTGCAGCAGTGTCTGGCTGCCGTCCATTATCCTTGCGGTGGCGACTGCAGGCACCCTGTAATAAACAGTGCCGGCGGCTACTGGCCTTGAGCCGGAGTCGACACCACCGGTAGTTATCGATGCAGTCTTGTCGAATGTCAGCTGGAGCACGATCGGACGCCCTGCAACTTCGTTGGGGGGCAGCAGACCTTCATTTTCAGAAATCCTGAATGCCACGTACATCTGATTTGCGGTAGATTTAGAGGGAACTACGTCAAAGTTCATCGTCTGGATAGAGGTGGTGCTGGCACCGTAGAAAAGGCTCATATATTCCTGCTCCAGCCTCGTAATCTCAGCTATGGCTGCCTGCAGGGCGTTACCTTCGAATGTTGCATCGGTATCTCCGGTGATTATCTGGACGCGGTTCCTGCGAAGGTCGAAGATGGCGTTGGCAGTCTCCTGCGCTTTCTTCTCCAGCGACTTCTCAACGACCTGGCTCTGGGATACCGCTACTCTTTGGAATCCTTCCGCAGTATTTACGGTTTTATAAAGGGTGGTAGTCGCGCTTGTAAGGTTGCCTTCGACATCCTTGCCGGCGAAAACATCGTTGTTGGCAATGGAAGGGAACCTCCACGACTCCGGTTTTCCGGTGTAGCTGTCAGAAGCGATGACAAGGCCCTGAGAGCAGAGCTGGAGGAAATTGGCCGCAGCCGTTCCTCTTCCGGAAAGGTTGATGGCTATCCTTGTGGAAGGATCCGCCTCGAGATATGGAGCCATATCGATGGATTTGAGGGTGTACGTCACCTCATCCGAGGTACGGGCCGGCGCGCCCATATATTTCTGGGCGAACTGGGCGTAGGGACCGGCGACAAAGGTTTCTTTCTCGGCCACCACTGTGAGCATTATGGAAGTCTGGGGCAGCGAATAGATCACTACTCCGGCGGGCTGCTCCTGCCCTGCTTCAAGCATCTGGGCATTCGCCGTCTGTATGCCTGCAAAAATGCAGAGCAAAGCACATAGGGTTCTTGTAAATCTTTTCATATCGTTATTGTTTATTATTGTCATAAATTCCGAGATCCTTCCATCTTTTGTGGCTCCACAGCCAGTTGCCTTTGTCGGCGATGATATCCCGTTCAAGCTTCGATGCGAATGATTTCGTGATATCTCCGGGCTGCGTGGCGGCGGAGTCTTCGCAGATGGCCTCACACTTTATCACATAGCGGCTCCTGGCTATTTTGTTGATGCCGATGTATACAACAGGTATGCCCGTCTTGCGGGCTATGGCCTCGGCGCCTGCCACCCACTCGGTCTTGAGCCCGAGGAATCGGGTCTGGACGCTGCCCTTCCCTTCGGGGCGCTGGTCGGCTATGAAGAAATAGACTTTTCTGTCGTCCCTGTGCTCCAGGGCATAGCGCAGGAAACTGCCGGACGGCACAAGATTCTTCCGCTTGAAGCGGTGGAAGCTGCGAAGGCGCAGGAACAGCTCTTCGCTCAGGGCGTTTGACATAGTGTGGTAGGCGCTCATTACGTTGTCATAGCCGTATGTGGCCTCATCGCTGTAGACCGGCAGGCCGGGAAGAAGCTCCCAGTTGCCTGTGTGTCCCAGCAGCACCACCACGCTGCCGTGGCGCACGAACATATCGTTGAGCAACTCTCCTCCCTCGACGCTGCAGACACCTTTCTTTTTAATGTGCGCGTAACTGCGGGTAAGACTCCACACTGTTTCGCATATCAAATCTGCGATATGGAGGTAATAGCCTTTCACAAGGGCTTGCGTTTCTTCTTCCGGCAGGTCGGGGAAGGCGGCCTTCAGGTTGGTGCGGACCACCGGCAGCCTGTATTTCAGGACCGGACCCAGCAACCAGGCCACGAAGCGGGCGAGAAGATGATGGACGCACAGCGGCAGCAGCGACAGAAGGACTGTCGGAATGAGGAGTATATAAACCGCCAGTGTGCGCAAAAACTTCATTGCAGGGGCTTTTTATTGCTTTCAAATTTAATACTTATTTCAAAATTGTTAAATTTGTTACCTGAGTAAGCTAAAACTTAAATCCATTATGTTCAAAGGACATCCTAAAGGCTTGTATGCATTGGCTCTGGCCAACACAGGCGAACGTTTCGGTTATTACACGATGCTTGCCATATTTATGCTGTTCCTCCAGGCAAAATTCGGATGGGGCGGCTCACTGGCCAGCACGACTTATGCAATTTTCCTGGCTGCAGTTTATTTCTTCCCTGTCGTGGGTGGTATCCTGGCCGACAAGATCGGCTACGGCAAATGCGTCGTGACGGGTATCTGCGTAATGTTCCTCGGTTATGTCGCGCTTTCCATCCCCACTGCCGCCAACACACTCGGCGTGGTGCTGATGCTCGGCGCCCTGCTCTGCATCGCGATAGGTACAGGCCTTTTCAAAGGCAACCTGCAGGTGCTGGTAGGTAACCTCTATGACGACCCGAAGTATTCCGCAAAGCGCGACTCCGCCTTCAGCCTCTTCTATATGGCTATCAATATCGGCGCGATGTTCGCTCCTTCAGCAGCCACTGCCATAACCAACAAATTCCTCGGCAAGGCAGGCCTCATCTACAAGGCCGACATCCCCGCCCTGGCCCACCAGTTCCTGAACGGCACCATCACTCCCGAGAATACGGCGAAACTTCAGGATCTGGCGTCGCTGATGCCGGGAAGCCCTGCTTCTATGCCTCTTGACCAGTTCAGTTCATACTATATCGAGCACCTGGCGTCTTCATACAATATGGGCTTCGCCATCGCCTGCGTCTCACTGATCGTATCGATGCTCATCTACGTGCTCACCCGCAAGTGGTACAAACACGCCGATGTCAACGCCAAGCAGGCTGCAGCCAAAGGCAATGCCGAGGTTGTGGAACTCTCTCCGAAGCAGACCCGTGACCGCATCGTAGCCCTCTGCCTCGTGTTCGCAGTTGTAATCTTCTTCTGGATAGCGTTCCACCAGAACGGGCAGTCCCTGATGTGGTTCGCAAGGGACTACACCCAGGACTATGCGAGCGGCTGGATAAGGATGGGCTTCAACATCTGGGTGCTCGCCCTCATTGCCGCATCTGTCTACACGCTGTTCGGCACCTTCCAGTCTGAGACAAGGAAAGGCAAGTTCATCTGCGGATTCGTCACGGCAATGCTCTGGTTCGGCGCGTACATCATTTTCACGGGCATTCCCAATCCGATCGAAATCCAGCCCCAGCTCTTCCAGCAGTTCAACCCGTTCTATGTAGTGGCTCTGACCCCTATCTCTATGGCCATCTTCAGTTCTCTTGCAGCCAAGAAGACGGAAAAATATACCAAGGGTATGGAGCCGTCAGCCCCTAAGAAAATCGGTCTTGGAATGTTCGTGGCAGCCATCGGATATGTCATTATGATGATTGCCTCAAAGGGACAGGCTTCACCTGCCGAGCTTGGCGGTACCGTCTCTCCCGATCCGGTTGTCCCGGGATACCTCATCTCTACATATCTCGTGCTGACATTTGCCGAGCTGCTTCTCAGTCCGATGGGTATTTCCTTCGTGACCAAGGTGGCTCCTCCGAAATACAAAGGCTTGATGATGGGTCTGTGGTTCGCAGCCACTGCCATCGGCAACTATCTCAGTTCTATCCCCGGCCTGCTCTGGGACAAGGTTCCTCTCTGGGCCAACTGGGGTATCCTGATGGCACTCTGCGTCATCGCAGGTCTCATTATGTTCGCTATGCTCAAGAAGATAGAAGCAGCTACCGAATCATAATACTGATGCGAGGCATAAGGCTTTTCTCTGTTCTGTTCGCCGTCCTTCTGTTCCATTCTCCGGACGTCAGGGCGGAAGGCGAGGGGCCTTTTGTCTTTCAGGCGAAGACGATAGACTTCGGCGGCATCAAGGAAGCCGACGGGCCGGTCAGCGGCAGTTTCTGGTTCTATAACCGTTCCAACAAGGCGGTGCAGATTGATTTCGTGGCCACAAGCTGCGGCTGCACGACTGTCGATTACCCGACCCAGCCCGTAGAACCCGGGCAGACCTGCGAACTTGTCGTCCGTTTCAACCCGGCCAATATGTCCGGCAAGGTTTACCGTGACGTTACGGTGGTCACGAAAACCAGCGAGGACCGGCTGGTCATCTCTGCCGACGTCGAGCCGGCTCCTGTCGGCCCGGAGCAGACGTACCCGAGCATTGTCGGCAGCGGAATACGGTCCCGCGACCTGGCCTACCGTTTCGGTTATGCCGCGCAGGGGCGCAGCCAGTCGCAGAGCATCACCCTCTACAACGGCAGCGGCAAGACAGTGCTTCTCAAGGCGGAGAGCAGCAATCCGCACCTCAGCGTAAAGGCTCCTTATTCGCTCAAGCCGGGTGCTGCCGACGGAATGACCGTGACCTACGACATCCCCGTGTCGGCCTCAAACTACGGTGTGTGCGATGATGTCATAACCCTCTATGTAGACGGAGTCAAGGCAGAACACCCCATCCGCCTTTCCGCCATAATGGTGGATGACCTCGACCGCAATGACAAGAATGCGCCTTCGATGCGGGTCGACCCTTCGTATTTCACCCTGAAAGACGTAAGGAAGGGCAAGAGCGTAAAGAAGCAGCTTACTGTGTACAATGACGGCAAGAAGGACCTGATACTGAGGCACGTCAAGCTGTCCGGCGGGATAGAGACCTCTCTCAAGGCGGGTGCCGTGATACGCCCCGGCAAAAGTGCTGTTTTTGACATCAAGGTGACTGCCCCCAAGACTGCAGCTTCTTCTGAAGGAAGCATTTATATCATAACAAACGACCCTCTCAGGCCGCAAAAGGAAATCTTCATCAGGACCAACACCAAATAACCTAAAACTTATACTCATGAAAAAACTATTCTTAGCCTTGATCGCAGTGTCGGCCATAGCACTGACATCCTGCAAGAACAATGCTTCAGGCAATTATGAGTACCCGTTCCAGAATCCGAACCTGTCGACGGAGCAAAGGGTGGACAACATCATCTCCCTGCTGACTCCGGACGAGAAGATCGGACTGATGATGAATGGTTCGATTTCAGTCGAGCGTCTGGGCATCCCCGCCTACAACTGGTGGTCAGAGGCCTGCCACGGCATCTGCACCAGCGATGCAACAGTTTTTCCCCAGGCGATAGGCCTTGCTGCTACCTTTGACCAGGATATGCAGTACCAGATCTACACTATGGTGTCAGATGAGGCCCGCGCACACTGGAACATCACCACCCACAACGTGCTGGACAAGACCGAAGACACCGGCGGCATCTGGAACAAGGGTCTTTCTTTCTGGTGCCCCAAC